>CALVKW010000059.1 GCA_944333345.1 uncultured Bacilli bacterium
CTTCCTTTTTTATAGGTATATTTTTTTTCTTCTAGTTTGTTAAATTTTTTTAGTGTATCATTGTATCCTAATTTTATATTTCTTTTGGCTCCTTCTTCGTAGAAATTTAAGAAGTTTGTTAATTTATTGTTTGGTTTTATTTTTATTATAGGGATATCCTTTTTTGGTTTTCTATTTAATCCTGGAGCTGATAAATCCACAGCTATAATCTCGTCTGCACCCATGTCGATAGCTAGATTGATTGGTAGATTATCAAAGATTCCTCCGTCTATATATTTTTTTCCTTCTATCTCTTTCTTTTTGAAAGCTGGATAGCAAGAAGCTGATGCCATTAAGTAGTCACCAATTAAATTTTCAGGAATCTCTTTTTTTGTCATTTGAATTGGCTTTTTATTTGTTAAGTTAAAAGTAACTAGACCGTAATTAATTTTTGATTTTAAGAACTTTTTATAATTTATTTCTTTTTCAATTAAGTTTTCTAATTCTTTTACTTCCATTCCGCCATGTTTTATAAAATTATTGCCATACATTTTCATTACATCTAAATCATCTTTACTATCTATTGCATTTTCTCCAAATAGAAGCTTTAAGTTTAGTTTTTTCCATAGACGTATTGCTTTATAGTAACTTTTTTGGGTTACAAGTGCTCCATTTAGAGCTCCTACCGAAGTTCCTGTGACGATATCAAATTTTATATGTAATTTTTTTAATGCTTTCCATACCCCTATCTGATAGGACCCTTTCGATCCTCCACCTGATAATACTAATGCGTTCATAAATATTCCTACCTTTTTTCGTGATTTATTGTAGCATAATTTAATAAAAAATACAATTTCTATGGTATACTTATTATAGTAGGTGATGTCAGTGAAGAAAAAATTTAAATTAAAGAAATCTGTTGTAAAAAAGTTAAAAATCATTGGTGGAATTTTAGCGGTTATTTTGGCTATTTTTATATTTTATTCTTCACAGATTAGTTCTCTTACTCAGTTGGGATATAGTAAAGAAGCAAGTAGAAGAATTTTGTTTTCTTTTCAGAAAGAATATGTTTTGTCGGTTGGTGAAAATAAAACTTTGAATGCTGCTTTTGAGAGTGATGATTATCAAGAAAAGTATTTGGATCAGTATTCTAAGATTGATTATCAAGATCAAAAGCATTTAATTCGTAATATTAATACTTTAATAGAAAAAGGGTATAGTAATAGTACTATTTCTATGATTTTAGCTCATGGGAATGATCAGGATGTTAGTGAGTTTACTAAAAGGGATAAGATAAATTACTTGGAAGAATTTTATAGTATTTCTTATGCTAAACTTCGTAATTATGATAGATATGTAGATTATTCTAATGAGACTGGTGAAGATGATGAGACTACTGTTTTAGCTGTTAATCTTGATATGGATAAAGAAGATTATTCTGATCCATTAATTATTCGTGATTTTAGTACAGATATGCTTGTTAATAAACATCGTTCTTTGACGGAAGATTATGAGCCTGATGATTTAGTTTCTATTGATAGTGAATATGCTGCAGATGATACTCAGGCTGGTGCGAGAATTGCAGTTAATGCTTTTATCTCTATGTATAAGGATGCTAAGAAGGATGACCTTGATTTAGTTATTAATTCTAGTTATCGAAGTTATCAAGATCAGGTTGATCTTTGTGATACTTATCGTGAATTGTATGGGGAAAACTATGTTCAAAATTATGTTGCTCAACCTGGTTTTTCTGAGCATCAAACAGGGCTTTCTTTTGATATTGGTAGCAGAAATTCTAATATTTTTGCTGAATCTGATGAGTATATCTGGGTTCAAGAAAATGCCCACCAATATGGATTTATTCAGCGATTCCCTGAGGGGTATGAGGCAATTACAGGATTTCGCGCAGAGCCTTGGCATTATCGCTATGTTGGTAAGAAAATAGCGACTTATATTTATGAACATAATATTTCTTTTGAAGAATATTATGCTATCTTTTTGGATTCTTAGGAGGTTCGTTTTTTCTTGGAATATTGTTTGTTTTATGATATTATGTTACTAGAATAATAAGAAGGTGTTGGTATGTATCCACTTGGAAAACAATTTGAAGTAGATTATACACGAGCAAAAAGTGATGATAAGACCTTTGTTAAAGGGAGTAATTTTCGAATTACTGTGATTACTGAGAGAATTGTTCGTTTAGAGTATTCACCTAGTGGGGTGTTTGTTGATCGCCCTACAGAACTTATTGTGCGTAGAAATTTGGGGTATCCTGAATTTCAGTTAAAACAGGATACTCAGTATGTTGATATTGTAACTAAATATTTTCATTTGACTTATGTGAAACGTCAACCTTTTACTGGAACAAAGATAGATCCTATGAAAAATTTGAAAATTACTCTTGTGAGTCGTGATAGAGATCGTAATAAGGATTGGTATTATGGTCATCCTGAGGCTAGAAATATGATGGGAAATATGATTGGTGTTGATGTTTCTGTTGATAAGAAATTATGTCGAGGGCTTTATTCTTTAGATGGATTTGCATCTATTGATGATAGTAAGAATAAAGTAATTATGGAGGATGGTACATTGGCTGATCCTCCCGCAGATCATATTGATGTTTATGTTTTTATGTATGATAGAGATTTTAAGCAAGCCTTATTTGACTATTTTAAAATGACTGGTTCTCCTGCTATGATTCCACGTTATGCACTTGGAAATTGGTGGAGTAGAAATATTACATATGATGATATGTCAACAGATGAATTGTTAAAGAAATTTGAAAAGAAAAAAATACCTTTTTCGGTTATGCTTTTTGATCATGATTGGCATTATCGTAATGTAGGAGATTATCAAGGCTTAAAAGTAGGATATACTTTTAATACTAATCTTTTTAGAAATCCTCAAAAAATGATTGAAAAATTTCATCAAAGAGGAATAAGAGTAGGACTTTGTATTAATCCTGAACAGGGATTTTATCCTCATGAACAGTATTATAAACAGGCTAGTGAATTTTTGGGAATTATGGATTCTAGTATTATTTTATTTGATCCACTGAATCCTAAACTCTTAGATGTGTTATTTAAGGCTTTTTTGCACCCATTAGAAAATTATGGTGTTGATTTCTTTTGGAATGATTATAAAGGAGATAGTAATCCTACAAATCTGTGGATATTAAATCATTATTTGTATTTGGATTCAGGTAGAAACCCTTCTAAAAGAAGTATGATTTTGGCTAGAAATGGCATTTATGGTGCTCATCGCTATCCTGTTTTGTATGCTGGTAGTAGTGAGGTCAGTTGGAAAGCTTTGAAAGATTTGCCTTTTCAATATTTAAATGCGGCTAACATTGGAGTAAGTTGGTGGAGTCATGATGTTGGTGGAAATCATGGCGGTATAGAAGAGAGCGAACTTTATATTCGTTATTTGGAGTTAAGCGTTTTTTCTCCAATATTGCGGTTTCATGGTGCTCGTGGCCCTTATTATAAAAGAGAACCGTGGCTTTGGGATGTTAAAACAGAAAATATTGCGGCTGATTATTTGAGGCTTCGCCATCGTTTAATCCCTTATCTATATACAGAAGCTTATAATTATACAAAGGCAGGGACTCCTTTGATTCAACCTTTTTATTATAATTATCTTTGGGTCTATGATGATGATCTTTATAAAAATCAGTATTACTTTGGTTCGCAATTACTTGTTTGCCCTATTTTGGATAAGAAGGACCCTACGATGAATCGTACGGTACATCGCTTTTTTATTCCTGATGGTATTTGGTATGATTTTAAGACAGGTAAGAAATTTCCCGGAAATAAAAAATATATTTCGTTTTTTAAAGAGGAAGACTATCCTGTGTTTGCTCATGCTGGAAGTATTATTCCACTTTCTAATAGAAGTGATTATAATAATATTGGTCTTCCAACGGATATGGAAATTCAAATATTTCCGGGGGTTTCTAATACTTATACTTTATATGAAGATGATGGTATTACATCTTTATATAAAGAAGGGTATTACTTAAAAACATCTATTGATTATAATTATTTGAGAAATAATTATACGGTTATTATTCGTTCTATTGATGGTAAGAGTGGTATTGTTCCTGAAAAGAGAAATTATAAATTGGTTTTCAGAAATACAAAACAAGCACAAGATGTTACTGCTTATTTCAATTCTCAAAAAATACCGGTTACTTCTTATATAGATGGTAATGATTTTGTTGTTGAAATTATTGATTGTCTTACTGTCGGACAGTTAACAGTTAATTGTAAAGGTCGGGATATTGAAATTGATGCAGTTCGCTTAATTAATGATGATATTGATAGTATTTTAGTTGATTTGCAGATTGAGACTTATATGAAAGAAGATATCGCTAAAATTATGTTTAGTAAAGATACGATTAGTCGCAAGCGTATTGCTATTAGAAAATTAAAAAAGAGGGGATTATCTAAAGAATATATTCAATTGTTTTTACGATTACTTGAGTATATTGGTGAATTTTAGGAGGTTTTTGTATGCTTACTGGAAAGGGTTTTTATCAAGTTAAAGAATATGTAATTAGAAATTTTAGTTATGATTCTTCGGAGCCTTATTCTTTGGCAGTTTGTAATTCTATGATTAATCATTTAGCTCAAGGTGATTTAGATGATGTGTTTTTTTCTCCTATACTTTATGATATGAATAAAGCAAAACGTCAAGAAATTTTCTCCTTGGCTCATGAATATCAGGGGGTATGTTTTCATCATGGGGACTTTCAGCAATGGTTTTCTTCTGTAGGAGAACATGCTAAAATTGTAGAAGAAGTTGCTGCCTATGAAATTTTTCAAAATTTTGAATTTTTATTGCAGATTGCAAAAACTGGTGGAAGAGAAGTCCTAGAACAGTTATCTAATTTTCAGAATTTAAATGGTTATAGGGAGTCATCTGTTATCGAAAGTCTTCGTACATCTTTTAATAATGATGTGCTTTTAGTGGGATGTTTAAAAAGAGTATTTGATTCTGAGTATTCTGGTTTTACAGACGAACAAAAAGCAGATTTATTACTTCATCCATATGGTACTCTTTGTTATTATGATGATTCTAGAATTCGATTAACTGATCCTTTGGTCTTAGGATGGGAAATATATAATAGATTAAATGGCCAAATATTACCAGTTGATGAGCAACTTTCTACAAAGCTTTCTTTATTTTTTCATCGTAATGTAGATCTTTCTTTTACTGTTCGAGAAATGTCTGAGGAATATACTGATTATAGAGAAAAATCAAGCGAATTTTCTGTTTTTGATGAGAAAAACGAAGGTGATTCTTCTGTTTCTTTTCCACATAATATTGGTTGGACAGTGGAAGAAAGCGCTGATATTCAACAATTAAAGGTAGGACGTCGAAAATAAAAAAATAAAAACACTTGTCAAATCCTAAAAAATTTACTATACTAATAGCATGTTGACATATAACTGGTAGTAGTAATATATGTGCTTATTTTAGAGAGTTTACGGTTGGTGAAAGTAAATATAAGTAATATATGAACTTGATCAGTTGATGAGTATGTAGGGTTAGACCTTTATCTCTTTTAAAGCTGCGTAGTGTTACTATGAAGTAAGGTGGTACCGCGAAATTTCGTCCTTATGGTTTATTAAGGGCGATTTTTTTTAGGAGGAATTGTTATGATAGATGAACTTATTTTATTTATTTTTTGTTTTTTATTAATTTTAGTGATTTATGAGATTTTTATTGTTTCTAAAGCTAAAAAAAATAAATCTAGAAAGTATCCAATAGAGGTAAAATATTTAATTTTTAAGTATCATCTTAATATGAGAAAAGTTAATTATCCTCAGTTATTACAGATAGTTGCTTTAGTTTCTTCTTTTGATATTGCACTTATTGTATCATTAGTAATGCTTGCAGATAGTTATTTATGGCAAATACTTGCTATTTTGGTATTGGTTTTACCTGTTATATTAGTAAGCTATCATTTTGTTGGTAGTTTTTATAGAAAGAGAGGAATGACAAAAGATGCGTAATTTTACAGAAATAGAAAAGAAATGGCAAAATTATTGGCAAGAACATCATTGTTTTAAGGCTGTTACGGGTGATAAAAGTAAGACGCCTTATTATATATTAGTGGAGTTTCCTTATCCATCTGGAGCTGGTCTTCATGTTGGACATGTTCGTAGTTATACGGCTCAAGATGTTTTAGCTAGAGTAAAAAGAATGCAAGGGTATAATGTTTTGTTCCCTATGGGATGGGATGCTTTTGGAGCACCTGCAGAACAGTATGCAATAAAGAATCATATTCATCCAAAGGATGCAGTTAAAGAAAACATTCATACCTTTAAAGGTCAGATGCAATCTTTGGGATTTTCATTTGATTGGGATCGTGAATTTTCTACGACAGATCCTGAATATTATAAATGGACTCAATGGCAATTTTTACAGTTTTATAAACATGGTTTGGCTTATAAGGCTAAGAAAGATGTTAACTGGTGTCCTACTTGTAAGAGTGTTTTGTCTAATGAGGATTCTGCTGGTGGAGTATGTGAAAGATGTGGTAGCAAAGTTGTTCAAAAAGAGAAAGAACAATGGATGCTTCGTATGAGCGACTATGCTGAAGATTTACTTAAGGGATTAGATGATACTCATTTTGCGGATCGTGTTAAGTTAGGACAAATTAATTGGATTGGTAAGTCTACTGGAGCAGAAGTTAATTTTACTGTACAAGAGACCGGAGATAAGTTAACTGTTTATACTACTAGATGTGATACTTTGTTTGGGGTTACTTTTATGGTACTTGCTCCTGAACATCCTATTTTAGAAAAACTTTCTTCTCTTATTACAAATATGGATGAAGTTAAAAAATATCAAGAGTTTGCGAAAAGTAAGAGTGCTTTTGAAAGAACAGAAGTTAATAAGGATAAGACTGGTGTAAAACTAGAAGGTATTACTGTTATTAATCCTATTACTGAAAAAGCGGTGGAAGTATTTATATCTGACTATGTTATGATGGGGTATGGTACTGGGGCTATTATGGCAGTTCCTGCTCATGATGAAAGAGATTATGAATTTGCTACTAAATTTAACATTCCTATTATTCAAGTAGTTGAAGAAATCACTGGTACTCCTCATGAAGATGAAAAGAAAAAGTCTTCTATTGTTGCGATTGTTTATGACAAGAAGAATGATAAATATTTGACTATTAATTGGGGTAAAAACGGAGGCCGTTTATTTATCGGTGGTACTAGACATGAAAATGAATCTGCTTTAGATTGTGCTATTAGAGAAATTAAAGAAGAAACGGGTTATACAGATTTTGAATTTGTTCGTGAAGGATTTACTATTAATCATCATTATTATGCGTATAATAAGAAACAGTATTTTGATATTGAGGCTACTCCTTTATTCTTTGAATTAACGAGCGATGCTCGTGATAATCAAACATTAGATGATGATGAAGAGTTTGAGGTAGAATGGGTATCTAGAAAAGTAGTAGATACAGAAATTAAAGATAAATTACATAAAAAATCATTTGAGTATGTTACTAAACCTTCTGCTATTGCTGGCGATGGAAAGATGGTTAATTCTGGTTTCTTAAATGGATTTACTAATAAGAAAGACTCTATTCAAAGAATGCTTGAATATTTAAAAGAAAAAGAACTTGGACGTGAGAAGGTAAATTATCGTTTACAAGATTGGATTTTCTCTAGACAACGTTTCTGGGGAGAACCAATACCAATGATTTATTGCGAGAAGTGTGGATGGCAACCTATGAAAGAAGAAGAGTTACCTTTATTACTTCCAGATGTTGCGGAATATGAACCTACAGACACTGGGGAAAGTCCTCTTGCGAAAATTACGGACTGGGTAAACACTACTTGCCCTTGTTGTGGTGGCCCTGCTAAGAGAGAGACGGATACGATGCCTAATTGGGCAGGATCAAGTTGGTATTTCTTAAGATTTATGGATGCTCATAACGATAAAGAGTTTGCTTCTATGGATGCGTTGAAATATTGGCAAAAAGTTAATTGGTATAATGGTGGTATGGAGCATACAGCTCGTCACTTGCTTTATGCTAGATTCTGGGTACAATTCTTATATAATATAGGGCTTGTTCCTAATAAGGAAATGATTGATGTACGTGTTAGTCATGGTATGGTATTGGGACCTGATAATCAGAAGATGAGTAAGTCTAAAGGAAATGTTATTAATCCTGATGATATTGTTAAAGAATATGGGGCTGATACTTTACGTACTTATGAAATGTTCATGGGAGACTATCAACAAGATGCTCCTTGGAGTACAGAATCTTTGAGAGGATGTAAGCGTTTCTTGGATAAGGTAGAACGTTTATCACAAAAAGTTAATGATAAAGAAGGTTACAGTGATAGTTTAGTTGTTATTCAAAATAAAACAATTAAGGCAGTTACTGATGATTTAGCAAGAATGAGTTATAATACTTATATTTCAGCTTTAATGATTTTAGCTAATGCTTATGATGATTTGGAAAGTATTACAAAAGAAGATTATCGTTTGTTACTAGTACTTTTAAATCCTGTTGCTCCACATATGACTGAAGAATTAAATGAAGAGTTAGGATATGGTTCTATCTGTTATGCTAGTTGGCCTACTTATGATGAGGCTTGTCTAGTTGAGAAGGAGAAAGAAATTGCTGTTCAAGTTAATGGTAAGGTTCGAGCAACTATTATGATTTCTGTTGATGACGAGGAAGATGCCATTAAAGAAAAAGCTTTGAATGCTGAAAATGTTAAGCGTCATCTTGAAGGCAGGGAAATTGTTAAAGTAATTGTTATTAAAGGAAAGATTGTTAATATCGTGGTGAAATAATGGATAGAGAAATTGAGATTAAATTAGAAATTACTAAAAACGAATACGATAAGATTCTTTCTTTTCTTCTTGAAAATGGAACTAACCATACAAAAAAGGAACAAAACGATATTTATTTTTCTCCAAAATATCGTCCGTTCTTTGGTAAAGAAATTAATGAAGAATGTTTACGGGTTCGTGTGATGAAAGATAAGAATATTTTAAGTTACAAAAAAATATTTTTTGGAGAATCTGATTCTGACATTCATTTAGAAGAGCATGAAAGTGATGTTTCTGATTTAGAACAGGTAA
>CALVKW010000060.1 GCA_944333345.1 uncultured Bacilli bacterium
GTTCTATTACGATTGATTTAAATTTAATTACGGAGGCTTCTAGAGTAATCAATAAAATTATTGATCAAAATCAAGTGTTAGATGATGATATTTATGAAGTAGATATTTATTCTAAAGAGAAGGGAGAAGAATAAGATGAATGGAAAAGAATTTTTAACAGCTTTAAATAATATTGTTAAAGAGAAAAATATTGATCCTGAAATTGTTTATGATGCTATGGAGTTAGCGCTTACTTCAGCATATAAGAAAAATTTTAATTCTAAGACAAACGTTAAAGTATTATTTGATCGTGTTACTGGAGAAATTAAAGTTTATTCTTATTTAACAGTTGTTCCTGATGATAAAATGACAAAAGAAGAGTATGAGGATTATTTGTTTGAACATTATACTGATGAAGATGAAGAAGAGGATGATGAGGAAGAAGAACAAGAAGAATATAGTTACTTTAATCCTGATATTGAAATTAAGTTGAGTGATGCGAAAAAGTTAGATAAGACTCTTGAAGTTGGGGATACTATTGATAAAGAAGTTACTCCAAAAGACTTTGGTAGAGTTGCAACTTCTACTGCTAAACAAGTTGTTATTCAAAAAATCCGTGAGGCTGAAAGAAATAGTATCATGGAAGAATTTGGAGATAAACAAGATGAACTTTTAATTGGTACTGTTGCATTAGAAGATACAGATAATTACTTTATTGATTTAGGACGTACTAATGGAATTTTACCTAAGAAAGATATTATTCCTGGTGAGAAGATTGAGATGGGTTCTCAAATTAAAGTTTATGTTACTAAGGTAGATAATAATGGTAAGAATTTACTTATTTTATTAAGTCGTAGTCATTATGGATTTGTTAAGAGACTTTTTGAACTTGAAATACCAGAACTTGCTGATGGTACTGTTATGTTATATAGTGTAGCAAGAGATCCTGGAAATAGAAGTAAAGTAGCTGTTTATTCTGAGTATTCTAATATTGATCCAATCGGTGCTTGTATCGGTGAAAAAGGTAGTAGAATTGCTCGTATTATAGAAGAATTACATGGAGAAAAGTTAGATGTAGTTAAATATGATAAAGATCCAGCAATCTTTATTGAAAATGCGTTAAGTCCAGCGAAAGATTTAACTGTATGTATTACGGATCCTAAAAAACAGGAAGCGATGGTTATTGCTGATGGGGATAATTTCTCTTTGGCTATCGGTAAGAAGGGACAAAATGCTCGTCTTGCTAGTAAACTTACCCATTATAAGATTGATATTAAAACAACAGAGCAAGCAAGAGAAGCTGGAATTAATTTTAGATAGTTTTAGGAGGGGTTATGAAAGTTAAGAAAATACCTTTAAGAACTTGTGTTGTAACTAGGGAAAAGTTACCAAAAAAAGACTTGCTTCGTATTGTTCGTACTCCAGAAGGTGTCGTTGTTGCAGACGAAAGTGGAAAGATGAACGGACGTGGTGCATATATTAAAAAAGATGTGAGTGTTTTAGAACAAGCGAAAAAGAAAAAAATATTAGAGAGACATTTAGAATGTACTATAGAAGAGAGTGTGTATGAGGATATAAGAGAAAAAATAGAGAAATAGTGGAGGTGAAGTGTAATGATGAATTTGGAAGATTATGCTTTAGATGTTGGAAAAACAGTAGAAGAAATTATGGCTTTATGTGATAAAATTGGAATAAAATATGAAGATAAAGATACTTTTTTAGATGATACTGATATTACTTTACTTGATAATGAACTTCAAGATCAAGAAGATTATGTTGAGGGAGATATTGATGATTTAGAATCTAAATTGTATGAGGAAGAGGTTTATGATAAAGCAGAAGAGTTAGCTATGAATACCAAGTTTGATTTAGATAACTCTACATCTTTTGAAAAAGTAAAACCTAAGTCACAAAAGAAAAATGATAGTAAGAAGTCAGATTTCTTTAAAGAGAGAAAGAAAATTTATAAACATCGTGAGAAATTACAAAAAAATGAAGCTACTAAAGATGATAATGTTATTTTATATAAAGAGGGAATGACAGTTTCTGAACTTGCTGGTTTATTAGATGTTGCAGCTGTTGAGATTGTTAAGAAATTAATGGGACTTGGTGTTATGGCTAATATTAATCAGTCTATTGATTTTGAGACTGCAGAAGTTTTGGTTGCTGATTATAATAAAACATTAAAGAAAGAAGAAACTGCTGATATTTCTAATTTTGAAAATTTTGAAATTGAAGATAAGGAAGAAGATTTAGTAGAAAGACCTCCTGTTGTTACAATTATGGGACATGTTGATCATGGTAAGACAACATTACTTGATACTATTCGTAAGAGTAATGTTGTAGGTGGTGAAGCTGGAGGAATTACACAGGCAATTGGAGCTTATTCTGTTACTTGTAATGGTAAAAAAATTACATTTATTGATACTCCAGGACATGCTGCTTTTACTGAGATGAGAGCACGTGGTGCTTCTATTACAGATATTGTTATTATTATTGTAGCAGCTGATGATGGCGTTATGCCTCAAACAAAGGAAGCTATTGACCATGCAAAAGCTGCAGGTGTTCCTATTATTGTTGCGATTAATAAGATTGATAAACCAGAAGCAAATGTTGAACGTGTTATGACTGGTTTAGTTGAGAACGGACTTACTCCAGAAGAATGGGGTGGAGATGTTATTGTTAACAAGATTTCTGCTGCTACTGGTGAAGGTGTTAACGAGTTGTTAGAAAATATTTTATTAGTTGCTGAAATGCAAGAATATAAAGCTAATCCATCTCGTTATGCTAGTGGAGTTGTTATTGAATCTAAGAAAAATAGTAAAGTTGGATCAGTTGCCACTTTACTTATCCAAAATGGTACTTTACGTTTGGGTGATCCTATCGTTGTTGGAACAATTTATGGTAAAGTGCGTACTTTAAAAAATGATTTAGGTCAAAATATTGTAGAAGCTACTCCATCTATGCCAGTAGAGGTTACCGGTCTTAGTGATGTTCCTAATGCTGGAGATAAATTTATGGCTTTTGAATCTGAAAAGCAAGCAAAACATATTGCGGATGAGAGAAGTCTACGTGTGAGAGAAAAAGATACAAACTTTAGTGGAATGACTTTGGAAGATTTATTTGGTCGTATTCAAGAAGGGGTAAAAGAAATTAACGTTGTGTTAAAAGCAGATGTTAATGGTAGTTTGGAAGCAGTACGTGGAGCATTAGAGAAAATTGATGTTGAAGGTGTTAAAATTAATATTATTCGTGGAGCTGTCGGTGGTATTACTGAAAGTGATATTGTATTAGCTAGGGCAAGTGATGCGATTATTATTGGATTTAATGTTCGTGCTAATAGTCAAGCTATGGATGATGCGAAAGAATATGGCGTAGAAATTAGAACTTATGATATTATTTATAAAGTTGTAGAAGATATGGAAGATGCCATGAAAGGTATGCTTGATCCAGAATATGAAGAAAAAGTTACGGGTAAACTTGAAGTACGTCAAATCTTTAAATTCTCTAAAGTTGGACTTATTGCTGGATGCCATGTTATTACAGGTGTTGTTCGTAACAATGAAAAAGCACGTATTATTCGTGATGATGTTGTTATTTATAATGGTGCTGTTAATACATTACAACATGAAAAAGATCAAGTAAAAGAAGTTACTAAAGGAATGGATTGTGGTATTACTTTAGAAAATTGTCAAGATTATAAAGAAGGAGATATCATTGAAATTTACGATTTAGTAGAAATCAAGAGGTAGTTATGGAAAAGAGAAGACAATATACTGCTTCTGCTTATACAATTGATTTTTCTAATCATTCTATTCTTTTAATGTATAATGCTAAACTTAATCTGTGGTTACAGCCGGGAGGACATATTTTAGATGATGAGTTGGAAATGCCTTGGTCTGCGGCAGAACGAGAAACTATGGAGGAGACTGGTGTTCCTATTCAAATTATTGGTCCTATGTTGGATGGAAGATATCAACCTGTTGCTGTTGAGCATTATTCAAATTCAGTTGGAGATATGATTGATATACAATACCTTGCTATTCCTATTTCTACTGAGATATCTGTTGTTGATACTAAGGCTAGATGGCAAGATATTTTTACTATTGATTTTAATCCTAATATTAGTTTAGAAATAAAAAATAAAGCGAAGGAATTATATAAACAGTATAAAAATACCAGATAGGAGGAGACTATTATGGCAAATATTAAAATAGAAAGACTTAATCATTTGATTCAGCAAGAAATTAGTGTTATTTTGATGGAAGAAGTACGAGATGAAGATTTAAAATTTGTAACTATTACAGGTTGTGATACAACAAGTGATTATAGTTTTTGTAAAGTATATTTTACAGTTTTAGATGAAGAAAAAAAAGCTTCTGTATTAGAGGCTTTGGAAGGGGCTAGTCCTTTTATTAGAAGTAAGTTAGCAGAGCGTATTGATATTAGACATACTCCAGAATTGAAATTTATTTATGACACTTCTATTGCTTATGGGGAGCATATTGAATCTATTATTGATAAAATTCATGATGAGGATGATAAAAAGGAGAGTTAAGATTTTCTTAATTCTCCTTTTTTCTTTTGAAGTGGTTTTTCTTTCAGTGAAGACTTTGCACTTTGTAAGCAATTTTTGGTTAAAGTTATTACTTCTTGTTGCTCTACATTAAATAGTTTTGCAACTGTTTCAGTTGTTGATGGTGCATTAATAAATCCTAATCTTAAAGCAAGCATTGCTTTTTGTTCTTCTGTACAAAGTGATGCATAAGTGCTAAATATAGATTCTTCTAAGTTTTTAATTCCTGTTAAAATAGGACTTTTTGGTTTTTCTGTTTTATTTTCTTGGCTATTAAATTGACTAATTAAATCTTTTATACCTTCTACATCTTCACCAGGCATTTTAACACTTCTAGAACTTTTATATTGTTCTTTTATTGTTTTATCTTGATTAAATGTTGGCCATGTTTTTTGTAATTCTTCTTGAATTTCTTTTTGTTCTGCAATCTTTTTTAGTGCTTGTTCTTTTATTTTGGAAATTATTGGTTGTTGACATTGAAACATAGTTGCTAGTTCTTTTTGACTAAGATAGGTGGTTTGTGGTGGAGTTATTAGATATAGTCCTTGAAGCACTTGTATTTCTTTTTCTGATAATGAAGTTTCTGATAAGGATTTATCTTTTGGTATTAAAAACTCTGGGTAGATTGCTAGTACTTCTTCTTTAAAGGTATTGCTCTCTTGACATTTTTTTCTGATGTTATATATGGTAGCATATACAGTATTAGCAGACTTATAGTTTAGTTCTTCAGCAATTTCTTGTATTTTTGATTTTTGTTTTAAAGCAGTTAGTATTTTTTCTTGTTTTTCTGTTAGAGTTTCTTTTTTATGTGTTTTAGTTGCTTTTCTTTTCTTTTTTACAAAGCTTATTTTATGTTCTAAAAATTTTGGATGAATAGCTAATGCTTCACTTTTTGCTTTTTCATTATTTTCTACTTTTTCTTTTATTGTTTTCCATAAGGAGGTAATATTGTTTTTGTTTTTATAGTTTAGAGTGTCCGCTATTTGTTGTTTTGTCATTGGTTTTTCATAATGATCTTTTAGTACTAATAATAAGTTTAGTTGTTGTTCTGAAAATTGACTAATATATTCTTCTTGTTCGAAAAATTTTGGGTATATTGTTAATACTGCTTGGGAAAAATCTGCACTTTTTTCACTTTTTCGTTTGATTGAGGCTATTTTTTTATCTACTTTTATTTTGGATTTACATATAGTGTTATGTATTATACTTTGTAAAGATGGTAATGGTGTTTTTGAACTTTGTAAGGCAAGTAATAGGCTTTTTTCACTTTCACTTAATGTTTTGTTTTCTTTAAGAGTTAAGAAGTCAGGATATAATTCTAGTACTTTTTCTTTTACAAGTTCATTTTGCTTACATTTATTTTTTAATCTGTTTATTGCAGAAAGTAAACTGTTTAAAGTTTTATATCCTGCTAATTCTCTTAATTCTTCTTTTTTGATAGTAGGTGTTGTTGCAAGTCCTTTTAGTATAGTTTCCTCTTTTTCTGATAGTAGTGGTCTTTCTTTTTTTGGCTCTTTTACCTTTTCTTTAGGTTTTAAAAAGTCAGGATATAGTTCTAGTACTTTTGCTTTTGCTTTTTCGTCTTCTTGGCATTTTTCTCTTATTCTATATAATGCAGAATATAAAGTTGATATACTTTGATATTTTAGTTTTTTTCTTAGTTCTTCTGATGAAATATTAGGGTTTTGGGCCAGTTCTTTTAGTATTTTTTCTTGTTTTTCTGATAATAGAGGCTTTTCTTTTTTAGGGTTTTTTACTTTTTCCTTAGGTTTTAAAAAGTCAGGATATAGTTCTAGTGCTTTTTCTTTTATTAGTTCATTTTTATTACATTTTGTTTTTAATCTGTTTATTGCAGAAAGTAAACTGTTTAAAGTTTTATATCCTGCTAATTCTCTTAATTCTTCTTTTTTGATAGTAGGTGTTGTTGCAAGTCCTTTTAGTATAGTTTCCTCTTTTTCTGATAGTAGTGGTCTTTCTTTTTTTGGCTCTTTTACCTTTTCTTTAGGTTTTAAAAAGTCAGGATATAATTCTAGTACTTTTGCTTTTGCTTTTTCGTCTTCTTGGCATTTTTCTTTTATTCTTTTTAAAGCTGTGTATAGACTGGCTAAGGATATATAGCCTACTAATTCGATTAATTTTTCTCTTTTGATATTAGGGTTTTTAGCAAGTTCTTTTAGTGTGGTTTCTTCTCTTTCTGTTAATAGTGGTTTTTCTTTCTTTTCCTTTTTGTTAGTTTTTTTCTTTTCCTTTTGTGGTTGTTTTGGTGTTTCGTTTATAGGATTTGTAGCTCTTTCTTTTTCAATTTTTGTTTTTTCTTTATTTAATTTTATTCCAAAGTTTGCAGCTTTGATTTGTAACATCATTTCACATTGCGGGTATTGTTTTTTTACTAATTCCATATTGCTTTTGTCAGTTAATAGTTGGAAAATTGTTTTCAATTGTTTTTCTATTTCTATATCATTTTTTCCTTCTTTGATAGCAATTTCGTGAATATCTAGACAAATATCATTTATTTCTCCAATATAGTATCCTAAATAACGTAAGTCTGTTTCTGATAGTGTAATTGGTTGTTTAAAATAGACTTTTCTTTCTTTTAATTGTTGTTTATAATTTGGAAAAATTCGTAATAATTCACTTTTTATTTTATTACTTTGACTTGATAAGATGCTTATTCCTTGATAGAGAGTACCGGAATCTATTTGTAACTTTTTTCTGATTTCTTCTTCTGTTAAAAATTTATCATTTCTTTTGGATAAAAATAAATTTATTATTTTTTGTTTTTCTATGGGAATGATGGTAGATGGGGTGAAGTATTTTCTTTCTATTTCTTTTTTCAATTTGTTTTTTAGATATGCTTGGAAGTTTATCATATTATTTGGGCTATAAGTTTCTAGTGCATTTGCTAGTACTTCGTCTATTAGCTTTTTTTGTTCATCTTCAGGTAAGTCTATGATGTCTATTATATTTTGTAATTGTTCTTTCAGTTTTTCTTGTTCCTCTTTATTCTCTTTTACTCTTTTTACATATTCATAGTTATTATTCATATGGAACTCCTTTAAGCTAAAAAGTCTTCTTTTTTTACTATTATAGCTTAAATTTGTCGCTTTGCTTACTTTTTTTCTTATTTTCGTTATTTTTCTAGGTGTATTTTTTTGTTTTGTGCTATAATATTTTTAGTGGTGATGCTATGAAAATAAATATTAGAGGAGTTTCGGTGAATTATATCCAATATGGTGAGGGGAAAGATATTTTGTTACTTCATGGATGGGGACAAAATATTGAAATGATGAAGTTTATTGGAGATAAGTTTGCAGATCGATTCCGTATCACTATTTTAGATTTTCCAGGATTTGGTGAGAGTAGTGAACCGAGTGAGGCATGGACCATTGCAGATTATTCTTCTTTAATAGAAGAGCTGGTTTTAAAATTAAAAATTGAAAAACCAATTATTATGGGACATTCCTTTGGTGGAAGAGTAGCTATTCATTATTCTTCGAATCATTCGATTGAAAAACTTGTATTATTTGCAAGCCCATGTGTTAGACTTCAAAAAGAATTACCTTTATCTGTTAAAATCTTAAAGAAATTAAAAACATTACCAG
Organism: uncultured Bacilli bacterium; assembly: GCA_944333345.1. Lineage (GTDB taxonomy): Bacteria > Bacillota_I > Bacilli_A > RF39 > UBA660 > Faecimonas. The sequence goes on from CALVKW010000060.1 coordinate 8,158, forward strand.
GTTTGGATGCCTTTGGTGAAAAGATGAAAAAATATATTGGTTCTCGTGATTATAAAGCAGCTAGTCCAATTATGAGACAAACGTTGGTTTCAGTTGTTAATGAAGATTTATCAGAATATGCAAAACAGATTGAAGAACCTACACTTTTGATTTGGGGAGATCATGATGAAGAGGCACCATTGGAAGAAGCAAAGATATTAGAAAATTTAATGTATGATGCGGCTTTGATTGTTTTACCTGGAACTCATTATGCTTATATTGAAAATTTATCACATGTAGTAGCCATTTTGAATAATTTTATTTAGGAGGAAGTTTATGATAGTAGTTTATATTTTTGTATTATTATGTATGTTTGTATGTTTGATTTTTAAATCAAAAAGATTTCTTCATATGTTACAACAAAATTTATATAATGAGAACAATCGTTATTTAAAGTGGGTGTTTCGTAATAGCAAACAGTTTTTAGATTTAGATTTAATTATTATATTAGGAGCCTTAGTTGGACTATTTGTTCTTTATGATTTAGAGAAATTTTCTATAGTTTTGATGGTTATACTTGGTATTTTATTCCTTGCTCTTGCTTATTTATGGCGTAATAGATTAGCACATGATCAAAATAAAAAACCACTTGTTATTACTAAGAGAGTTAGACGTCTAATTGTAACAACATCAATTTTATATTTAATACCTGTTGTATTCTTGCTTATTAAAAATGATGATTTACAATTTGCTTGGATTATGATTACGTTACTTTCTGTAATGGTTTTCTTAAATCCATTTATTGTATTCTTAGCTAATATTATTAATTTCCCTATTGAAAGAGGTGTTTATCATTATTATAAACATCAGGCTCAATCAAAACTTAAGAGTATGCCAAATTTAAAAATTATTGGTATTACTGGTAGTTATGGTAAAACAAGTAGTAAAAATATTTT
>CALVKW010000061.1 GCA_944333345.1 uncultured Bacilli bacterium
AGCTGGATTTGAAAAATCTGTTGCTTTACAACTTACAAAATAGGTTTTTAATCCAAGTTTACTTAATTCTTTTTTTAGTCTTTTACAAGAACTAATACATCCGGTATTTTTATTATAGGTTGCAAACTTAGATTGCTTATCACTTTTTTGTAATACGTATGTTACGTTATCAAAGTTGGATGTGATATTATTTGTAATTTCATTATTTAAATATTTGATAGCTTGTTTTACTTTTAATTCGTCATATGTTTCGATATTATTAAAGTTTCTTTTTCTTTTTTTTATGACTGAATTATCACTTCTTCTTATTTCCATGTTATCCTCTGCTTTCTTTTTTATGTAGGTAGGAATTTCTGGTTTATTTCTGGTTATTAGTAAATAGTTTTGAATATAAAAATTCTATATTATTTGATAATCTAGGATTTTTTATAGAAGAAAACTTGTGTAATGGTATGAGTAATTATTTCAATGGGGTGTGGTGTAGTTATTTACTATATATTATCTTTTATTGCTAATTACCATCTTTTTTGTATTTATGAAATATATTTTATTTAATTCATTATTTTCATAGAATTTGTAATTATTTTCTTTCATATAAAAAATTGTTAAAAATATTGTTAAATAATTCAATCTGTCGGTAATTGCTTTCGCTTTTTATAACAACCATATTTTTTTTCTTTTTTTTCTGATTTTGTTGTAACAAAAGTTTGTGCTAATTGCATTATTTCGTCCTTAGTCAATGTTTTGTCACTCTGGAGTGTTGCAAGGTTTTGAATGAATTCATCTAAATATGGAAAAGGATTTACTTTTAAAGTATTTGGGTTGTCTTTAAATTCGTACTCAAAATTTCCTTTCCTTGTTTTGTATGGATCATATGTTCTGTAATAGTCGATTTCGGTGCTTGAATATGGGTCCCAAATACAGGTTATTGGATGGGAAACTTTATCTATCATCCAAGGACATTTGTGATTTTCTATAAAATATAAATCTTCATATCCTTTTTTTACAATTGATAATCTTGTAGTGCTATTGACAGTAAAGCCTAGTCCTCTATTCCAATATGTAGCATAATAATTTACATATTCAAAAATATATTCTTCGTTTTCGGTTTTTGAGACTATAAAAGCTAAAGCTTCTCCTATATCTCCTGCAGCAAAATTAAAATTTTTTTCTTTTTTCATTTTCATTCTCTCCCCGCTGATGATTTAATTATATAACCTTTTGAGTGTTTTTAAAAGTGTTTTTGAAAAAAGTATTAATAGTCATCCTTTATATTAGAATTTAATCTTTTCCTTAGTGACTTTTCAACAGCTAACTTATGTTTAATAAACCTAATTATAAACATTATTTTCTTTGGGATAAATTCTTTTACTTCCAATTTTGTAACGAGGGATAATAAATAAATTAGCGTTGACTAGTTCTTATATTTACATATGGAAACGATACACGTATACGAAAAATTAAGGCTAAAAGTTGATTAAATCAACTGATAACTGAAATATAGTAGATATTAGAATTATTTCAAGTGGTAGTATGGAAAACTTCAGTTTTGTATAGTATAATTTCATTAGTAATTATCGTGAATTTGAAGTTGGAGGTAAATATGAATAGAGATGAAATATTAAGAAAGGTAGATATTTTGTATATCATGTGGAAGCAAGGTAGTCTTGGTGGAGAGTTTATGCCAGAAGATGAAAATCCTCATTTAGAAAAAGATTCGGTAGAGAATTATTTATATTTTACATTACCTATGGCACTTAATTATCAAAGAAATTCTTATACATTATGGGAAAGCGCTAATAAAACATATAATGATGAAGAAACAAGATTTGTATTTAATCCTCGAGTTTGTTTAGAAAAAAGTTTTGAAGAAATACAATATGCACTTACTAAATATAAATTAGCCCTTCAAAAACGAAAACAAACTGAAATTTGGCTATCATTATGTAATACATTTGTAGAATTATTTGAAGGAGATATAAGAAGATTATTTGATACCTTAAATAATGATGTAGATGAGATAAGAAATTTTATACAAAAGGACAACAAAAAGAAGTTTCCATATTTATCTGGTACGAAAATATGCAATTATTGGTTATATGTTATTTGGCAATATACTGATAGAGAATATAAAAATATTGAAAGATTAACTGTAGCGCCTGATACACACGTTATTAAAGCAACATATAGATTAGGTCTTATTAATGATAAAGAATTAGATAGTTCTGATGTTCAATTAATAGTGATAGATAAATGGAATAAGTTATTTAAAGGGACAAAATATAAACCTATTGATATTCATACTGCATTATGGTTATGGAGTAGAAATGGTTTTATCAATTTAGATGAAAGTGTTTTAGATGGCAATTCCATGAAGAACAAAATCAAAATTTCATATGAAAACAATAATTATATAGAAAAATATAGAAAAAGAGATTTATTATCTTTTGAAAAAAGTGTTTTTGATAAAGTTATAGCATTAATACCAAAACGTGGAAAAATTCTAGACTTAGGCTGTGGAAATGGTTATCCTTATGATTACTATTTTTGCTCTAAGGGATTTAACCTTGTAGGCATAGATTTTTGTGAACATTTTATTGAACAAGCAAAAAAGATAAATACTAATGCTAATTATAGTGTGAATGATATTGAAAACTATAAACTAGAAACACAATTTGATCTAATAATGATGCTGTTCTCTATGCTCCATTTGCCAAGAGAAAAACATAAAAAATTGCTATCTACTATATATGAGAAATTAAATGATAACGGTATTTTATTACTTACTCTTAGAGATGAAGATGCAGGCGTAATAAAGTATAAAAATGATTTTTGCAATCAAGAAATGATGTGGAGTTATTATGATTATGAAACATATATAAAAATTCTTTCTGAAATTGGTTTTCATGTGTTATATAGTGAGAATCAAAATAAATATGGTATCGAAGAAAGTCATAATTGGGTAATATTACAGAAGTGAAAATGAGTATGTGAATTTTAACTGCTTATTATTTCTTTCACTGTAATTATAGTAAGGCAATATTTTTTGGTAAGAAACAATTATTAGGATGGAATTACCGGGAATCGATTCCGTTATCCGTTTCGTCATATATCTGTTGTTAATGAATTTAATAAGATTTTACTTTTATCCTTATTTTGCGTTTTATTGTATAATAATTAAAAAAATCCGTTATTGGTTTTGGAAAGTCCACTTTTTTGAGCAAACCATTAAGGAAATATATGGCATTAATTTTGCCTTTTCAAAAGGTAATTCTTACTTAATCATAAATATCATTCTTTCTTTAGGATGATTTCTTGGTCCTTCCAAGCTCTACGAGGGATAATAAAAAAGAACTAGTAGATAACTAGTTCTTGTATTTCTAATGGAGCGTTTACTAAAGGGGTTACGCACACTTTAGTAAAAAGTTCATTCGTATTTGATGTATTAATTATAATGCTATAATATTTTTAATGCAATACTAATCAAGAAAATCATCTATATATTCTTTAATTTGTGTTTTTCTTATTTCTTCACGATAAATATTTATTCTTTCATTTAAATATTCTATATGAAATATATAATTTAATTGATTTATTTTCTTAATTATTTCTAATATAGATTGAATAAATTTTATTTTATTTTCAATAATTGGAACTCTACTATTAGTCCAAGATTCAAAATGAGAAAATAAACTTATTCTTTTAAATATTTCAATATTATTTGTATTACTTAAAAGAAAATAAATTAATTCTTTTTTAAAGTCATCATCTTTTTCGCTAATTATATAAAATAAATTATATATGTTATCTCCATCGTCTATAAATTTTAATATTTGACTTTTAAACCATTCCAATTGATTATTTCTTATATATTCATCATTGCCTACATCGAATAATCTATGTGTGCGCAAATAACCTAAATTAGATTTAATAATTTTATAATAATTATGTGCAATTATATCTTTATGATTAGTATTTTTCCATATTTTCTTTACAATGTTTTTTACTTTTCCTGTGTTATCGGATGATTCTTGTTCTAATATTTCATTTAGAAAATCACTATTGTTTAAGCACAATAAATAACCTAAATTTCCTTCATAATCTGCATGACATTTTATAGAGTTTAGATATAATTTTTCAAGTATTTTTTTATTCTTAAATTCACTATATAAAGTGTCAACGATATTTTTATCTACAAAAGAATTTGTATAACTAGAATATAAATTAAAATCATTTTCTGTTAAAATATCATTAGTATAGTTTTCTAATAGATTATTGTTAAATTTTGAATATTCATAAATAGCTTCAATAGATAAAGTGTACTTATTTTTCAAATTATTTTGATTTTTGATAAAATCTTTAATAATTGGTACATATTTTTTGTTGAAATAGTTATTTAATATACATGTTAATAAATAGAATTTTTGTTTAGTGCTACTTTTTAATATATAATCTAGCATATATTCAAGTATGTTTTTATCAACAATATTTCTTATAAAGAATAATCCATTTGCAAAAGGACAATCTGCTTCTAAATATAAATTAAATATATCATAAAATAAATTTATATCATTTCCTAATACATATTTAAATAATATATCTAATGAATTATGTGTTTTCCAATTATCAACATCGATGTTACCATCTTCTACTTTTTTTAACACTTGAAATATTGTATTGTAATAATCTCTATTTTTATTTTCTAAATATGATATTAATGCATCATTATTTTTATCATAATGATAATTTTCAAACAAGTTTATTATTATGAATTCGGAAGACTCTTTATATTTTTCTAATGAAATAGGAATATTAATATTAAATTTTTGGCATTTTTCTTTTAATGAAAATAAGATTTTACTTTGTATTATATTTAAGTTGTTCCAATTTGAAAAGAAATTTGTATCTAAATAATTTATATCATGCTCTAAAATTTCTTTTTGTTCCTCGTCATAAAACCAATTTGAATTATTTAAGAGAAGTTTATAATTTGTTTCATCCTCGGAACACAGTTTGAATATTATGTTAAAAATGTTTTTTCTAAAATCAAAAACATTGTCATTTTCTTGTAATTTAAAGGTAATAAAATTTACTATTCTAGGTGTATTTCCTTGTTTACTAATATGAAATTCTAAATTCAAGCAATATAATAAAGTATGTTCTAGTATAAGTTTATAAATTTCTTTCATTTTAGGTATAGTTGAAGCGATATACTTATCATATAAAATATTAATTATTTTTGTTTCTAAAGTAAAGTTTGGGCTTGTTTCTTTAATCAACCAATAATCTTTTATACTTTTACATATTTCATTATATAAATTAGGATTTTTTTCTAGATATAATAGCAACAGCTCAAAAGAAAATTCTAAATAATCACTATCTTTGAAATCAGATATTAGACTTAATAAATCATTATTTATGTATACATTATTGTTATATTTTATTTGTAATGGTAATTCTTCACTGCTACAATTTTCAATTTTATTTTTAATAATCAATAATGATTTAGTGATATTCACATTATGGAAATATTCGACAAATTTCCAGTCACTATTATAAGGTTCTTCTTTCCAAACTTCATTTATCTCTTTTGTAATATAATCAAGTGTAGTTTTATTTAAAAATTGTTCATTAATCATATTTATAATATTTATAAATTTTTTAATAAAATTGGGATATAAATTTTTAAGTAATTGCGAAATCGTAATAGTTTTATCAATTATTAAATATTTATATATAAGATAATTAGCAAAATTTTGATCACATATTTTTAAGGCATCATCATTATAATAATCAATTAATTCAATATCTCTCAATTTTTTGAATATATTTACGTCATATATATTTAAATTATTAAAAATTTTAAGTACAATTTCATTTGATGTGCTTATTGGAGATAATATTGAAATATAAAATAATGTATCTATTTCATTTTGAGATAATTGTTTTTGTTCAAATATTGTTTCATAATAATTTTTAAATACATCATATACGCTATTTAAAGATTCAATTTTACCATCTCTAATAGATATAAAACTCATTATTGCTAATCTTGGATTACCGTTGCAAATTTTTAATATTTTTTGTTGCCAACTCTTATTTTTAACATTATAGTTATTTTCTAAAATATTAATAATCTCTTCGTCTTTCATTTTATTTAGTATAAATACTTTTGGCTCTATATATGAAATTAATTTTTTTGTAACATTATTTAATAAATAATCTCTAACGGTTGCTAAAATTTTAATATTTTTATTTTTATTAGTTATTATTAAATCAACAACAGATTGTAACCCATTTAGATTATTTATATCATCAATGAATACAATATATTTTTTTTTGTTTTCTAAAATGGTTTTGATATCAGTATAAAGTTCTAATCCGTTTATTCTTATACATAGCGAATTGTATCCATCTTTTTGTTCTAATTCTTTTAAAACTTCTAAAGCAATTTTTGTTTTGCCATTACCTGGCTTTCCAGATATTATTGTCATTTTTGAATCTTTAATGTTTTGATATATTAATTCTTTTTCTTCTCTATAAACAAAATCAATATTTAGTGGAGAATTAATTGATGATTTATCATATCTTTCTACAAATGTATCTATATCACTAATTTGATTTGTATCTAATACTATATTTAAATAATCATTTGCTATCGAATGGTAATTTTCATCTATATCGTGAGCTAACGAATCTATATCAATTAAAGTTATTTTTATATTTGGCACTAAACTGATTAAATTATTATATGCACCGGGTTTAATATTAGTATTTGTGTGAAAGCAAACTATTTCTTTTATTTGTTCTTTATCTAATCCAGTTTTTTTGCTATCGTAAGCTTCTTTAATATCTTTTGTTATTTTTTCAATAGATTGTTTTTCTACTGTTCCATACATTATTAATGTAAACATTCCATTTTCATCAATGGAATAGGAATCAGGAATACCTTTAGTTGTTTTATTTGTTCCTTCTTTACTCCCTATATCGTGCATATTTTTAAATTTATATTTTTTTATAATATATGCTGAACAAAATCTTTGATATTCACCAGGTCCTAAACTTAAAATTGCATTTTGTATTTCTATAAACTTTGACATTTTTACTACCCTCGTTTCTAATAAATATAAGTTAACTTTTTTTTATTTAATTTTACCATTTTATGGCAAATAAATAAATATTTCCCAAAAATTTATTAGGAAATTTATTAGGAAATTTATTAGGAAATTTGCTAGGAAAAATTTCAAATGTATAGTATAATTAATTTAAGAAGATTGGAGGTGCTACAATGCTTGGTGTAATTGAAGATAGTAGAAATGAATTTAAAATTAAATTACCTGATGATTTAGAAGAAACAGTTATAGGTTTTCTTAATAGCAAAGATGGTGGTAACATTTATATTGGTGTTGATGACAATGGAAAAGTTATTGGGCTAAAAAATAATTTGGATTTATTGCAAAGAAAAATAAAAGATTTGATAATTTCTAATATTGAACCATCTGTATTAGGATTGTTTGATATTGAGGTTTTAGAAGAAGATAATAAAAAATACATTCATATTACAGTTGCTAGAGGAACGGAAAGACCATATCACATTAAAGGTATGGGTATGACACCTGATAGTTGTTTTATTAGAGTTGGTAGCTCAAACGAAAAAATGACCACAACTTTAATAAATAAAATGTTTAGATCAAGAACTAAAGAATCTTTAAAAAACATTGTATCTCCAATACAAGATTTAACTTTTAGACAATTAAAAATGTATTATATGGAAAAAGGATTTGATGTTGGAGAAAATTTTGAAAGACAATTAGAGTTTTATACTAACAATAATGAATTTAACTATATTGCTTATCTTTTAGCTGATAATAATAGAGTTTCTATAAAGGTTGCTAAATACGTTGGTGATGATGTTGATGAAATAGAAGAATATTATGAATTTGGAGATTGCTCTTTAATAACAGCTACTTACAGAGTATTAGAAAAATTCAAAACAGAAAATAAGGTATTTGCAAAAATTACTTATCCTGAACGTATTCAAAAATCGATGTATGATTATAATGCTGTTAGAGAAGCAATTATAAATGCTATTGTTCATAACGATTGGTCTAATGAATATCCACCAAAATTTGAATTTTTTAGTGATAGACTAGAAATATCTTCATTTGGTGGTATTCAAGATGAATTTACAGAAGAAGAATTTTTAAAAGGATATTCTGCTCCTAAAAATCCAGAACTTATGAGGGTATTTAAAGATCTAGAGTTAGTAGAGCATTTGGGAACGGGAATAAGAAAAATATTAAAAAAATATGATAAAAGTATTTATCAGTTTTATCCCCATTTTATAATAGTAAGCATTAAGTACAACGAAAATGATTTTGAATACAATATCCAAAATCAAAAAGTTAAATTTGACTATTCAAAATTTAATTTAAGTAAAATGGAAGAAAGTATAATTAAATTAATTTTAGATAGACCTAATATTACTCAAGCAGAAATGGCTGCATTCTTGAATTTAACGCCTAGAATGGTTAGGTATCATTTAAGTGAATTAGTCAATAATGGATATATTCAAAGAGTTGGAGCAAAGAAAAATGGTAAATGGATTGTTATTGATAAGGGGATGAAATAAATTGAAGAATATAATAAATATTGAAGAAATTGATATTAAGTTGTGTACAACTCGCGATGTAAAAGATATTTTTAATTTACAGAACATTGTAATAGAAAATTTCAAAGAAAATGAAAAAGGTTATTTTCTTCCTTTTAAAGAATCAAGTTATTTAAGAATTGTTAATGATCCAATTAATGATGGAGAAATATATGGAGCATTTTTAGATAACAAAATGATAGCTTGGATATTTTTATCCGTATCTAATAGAATGAAAGAACTTAGAAGTTACATACCTGATATAAAAGGAAAATGTGCTGATATTGATGGGGTAATAGTATTACCTGAATATAGAGG
>CALVKW010000062.1 GCA_944333345.1 uncultured Bacilli bacterium
AAACGAAAAAATCAATCATTTCTGATTGATTCCTATATCAAAAGTTCGAATAGTTCGAACAGATTTCCCAATGGTGCCGAAAGACAGAATTGAACTGTCCGCTGATCCTTACCAAGGATCTGTTTTACCACTAAACTATATCGGCAAGTAAAAATATTTTACCATATATTATATTTATTTCACAATACTTTTAGAATAAAATAATATCAAATATAAAAATGGTGTCCGAGACGGGAGTCGAACCCATATCATCTCCGTCGGAGGGAGAGATTCTATCCATTGAACTACTCGAACATAGAGAGAAACTACTCACAAGTAGTTCCAAATTGTTCAGCAAAATCTAACCAATCATTAAGACTAACCTTACCATTCTTAATAACATTATCTTCTTCGCCTTCAATTTCTAATAACTTATCTGTATCTATTTTACCATAATTAATAACAGTATCACTAGTAACACTATCCTCTGTTCTAGTAACTGTCGTATCATAATATTCTAATCCTTCATAATTCTTATAAATACCACGATAAGCATCTTCGTATTCATCTAACGTATCTTGGTCATCGGTAACTACTTGTTCTGTAGAATGTAATATTTGAATATATTCACCTTGATAATAAATTTCATAATTTAAATTGACATCAACACCAGTACCTCCACTAGCTTCTCTAGAACAAGTAAGCTTTTGCATCTCCCCAGTATCTTGATCAGTAATACTATTTTCACTAGTACTAGAATTACTACTACTATTATTACTATTAGAATTAGTAGTAGACTCTTCTGAAGTACCGCATCCAACAAGTAATAAACTTAAAACAAAGGCAAAGAAAAATTTACTCATTCTTTTTAGATTCATTAGCATCCTCCTCTTGTTCTTTAAGATATTTTATAATTATTTTTTGATTTTTTATGATTGTATTAATATGATCATGTAATGACTCTAAAATTAATTCACTCTTTAAATCAGTACGATAATCATTTTGATTTCGTAAACTATCCTTTTCTGCCTGTCTATTTTGACTCATCATAATGATAGGGGCTTGTAAAGCCGCAATACATGATAATACTAAATTAAGTAAAATAAATGGATAAGGATCAATTGCATCTTCACTAGATAATACAAAAGTATTTAATCCAATCCACCCAAGTAAAAACACTACAAAAAGAATAATAAATGTCCAACTACCAGCAACTTCACTAATCTTATCAGCAATCCTATCCCCTCTAGTCATCTTAGCTTCTTCCTGTTTATCAACATCAATCGCAATAGGTTGATCTACTAATAAATCAAGTAATTCTTCTTCATCCTGTTCTTCTAATTCACTATTTCTAAGTAACATTTTTACAATTTCTTTTTTTGTTCTTCTTCTCTCCATATCCCCTACACCTATTAGTATAACATTATTTATTAGTTATTACTACCTTTCTTTTTCGCTATAAATTTCTTAATCTCACTAAAACATTCATCCTTAGATTCTTGATCCTTACTATTTAAAAATCCATGAGATGCAAATTTAATATTTATATTTTTAATATTTACATGATTTGTTTTTAACTCTTTAGAAAATAGGACCCCTTGATCTCGAAAAGGATCTAAATCTCCAGTAATAAGTAATGTATCTGGCCAAAATGAATAACTATTATTATCAAACATAGAACGATAAGTCATTTTATTAACATACGAATCTCTAAACTTTAAAAAGTGATTTAAAGTTAATAAATCTAATTTACTATTTTGCTCTATAGAAGGAAACTTATCTCTTTCTTGAAGACTTAAATCTAAAACAGGATATAGTAATATTTCTTTTTCAATAAATGGATTATCCTGCCCTAACATCGTAACTTGAGAGACAATACTTGCTCCAATAGAGTCTCCCACTAAGATAATATTTTTTTTATCAATACCAACACGTACCAAAGCCTGATATAAATACTGAATAGTATCAAAAGCCTTCTTTAAAACCGTATCATATCCTTGTTTTTTATCAAAAGAATAGTCTATAGCAATAACTAATAAGCCAGTTATAGAAACAAATTCCTGACAAACATCACTATAAGAAGTTATTCCATTTACTAAATAACTTTTCCCTGGTACATAAATAATTACTTTTTCTATTTTAGATATCTTCTTAGGATAAAAAATTCTTAAAGGAAACAACTCTTCCTGAATCATAATTTTATAATTAGATATGTTTTTTTTAGAAATAGTAGGATGAATAATCTCATATACGCTACGATACAATTTATAAGTATCCCCTGTTCCAAAATCATCTGTCATCATCTTCTCGTTCATACTATCACCATCATCATAATAACATAAAAAGAAAAGAACTTAAGAGATAACTTTCTATATTTGACACTATTTACCACTATTTTTAGTAATTATAAAACTAGTATCATCTAAAAAATAAAAATCTGTTTTATATTTCAATTCTCTAACTAATCGAAATAAAGCTTCATCTTTCTTCTTTGCTTCTATCATAATATCTATATCGATATCTAAACTCTTTAAACATTCTAAAAATTGAATAAATTTATCACTATCTATATAATCATGATGAGATCTTATTTCTCTTTTTAATTTACTCTTAGGAGAAGAAAAATGCATCTTAGATCTTTCTTTCCATGTATTTAAAACAGAAAAAAGAATCTCTTCTAATGATTTATTTGATGGATTACATAAATGATGATGATAATCAAAAACAACAGGAATAGAAAGTTTATTTGCTATAAACAAACAATCTTCAACAGTATAAGACTTATCATCATTTTCAATCGCAATCACTTTCTGGATTTCTTTAGGTAACTTATAAAAATTATGAATAAATCTAGTAATAGACTTTTCTTTACCAAATTCACAACTCCCAACATGAAGAACTAATAAAGGCTGTTCTATTTGTAAATAACGAAGTAAAGAATAATGATATTGTAATATCTGAAAACTAGCAAAAACAACATCTTTTTTTGTACTATTAATCACACAATATTCACTAGGATGAAAATCTACTCTCATATTTTTCTCTCTAATAATATCAGCAAGCTCCTGATAAATTTCCTGATATGGTGTATAATAATCAAATTCTACATCACTTTTCGTAGCAAGAGGAATCAAATTAGAACTAATACGAAAAAAATGAATATTATTTTTATTATTATAAAGAAATAATTCTTTTAAATGAAAAAGGTTAGAACAAATAATATGTTCTAACTTTTTATTATCTTTTTCTATCATATATCTGGAATATGGATAAGTACTAGAGGAAGTACCCTCCACTGTCTCACTAATACAAGCATAACCAAGTCTTATCTGCATAACTATCACCAGTATTAGTATTTACATTTTTAATAAATATATTACTTCACAAATTTATCATTAATTTTCTTAACAAAATTATACTCCTTCATTCGAAATACAGAAATTTCTCTTTGCTCTGAAACACACACTTGAGAAACATCTTTATAGGAAATATTATCGCCATCAATAGTAAGCATTAAACTTTTAGTCCTATCAGTTGGACGTATAATAATTTCTTTATCGCTTGGCAAGATAACAGAATTTAATAAATTACGATAAGAACGATTATTTAATGGAGCAATCGGAGTAAGTTGTAAAGTATGAAAAGTATTATAAACTATACTTCCTCCATAACTTAAATTATAAGCCGTAGACCCAAAGGAAGTAGAAACAAGCAATCCATCACCAACAAATCTTTCCAACAATTGACCATCTACTTCAACATCTAAATTTGCTGTATTAAGATTTTCATCACGAACAACAACCTCATTTAAGGCTAAATGTCTAGACCTACCATAATTAGTATCAATAATTATTTCTTCAAAACCAATCTGCTCTACTTTATAATTTCCTTCTTGTAATGCTGAGATAAAAGAATCAATCTGATCAACATTTACCTCTTGAGCAAAACCTAAAGTACCTGTATTAATACCTACATATAGACATTCTTCATTAAAGTTAGCATCCTTAACCATTCTTAGAAATGCACCATCTCCACCAATCGCAATAGCAATATCATAGTCTTTATCATCAATGAAAAAGCCACTATCTTCTAACTTTTTAACAACACCTACTGCAACATTCCTAGACTCCTCATTATTATTTACAAATAATTTTACTTTTTTCATTTTACTTTCCCTTATATTTAAACAATGCAGATGGACGATGTCCTTCTCCTGTTTTCATTTTCTTCGTTTTTACAACCTTATTAGCAATAATTCTTCGAAACGCAGGATCTAGGAGTTTTTTATTTAAAATTACTTCATATACTTGTTGAAGTTCTCCTAAAGTAAAATATTCTGGCATCATATTAAAAACAATGTCCGTATAATTTAATTTATTTCTTAATCTCTCAATTCCAGCTAAAATAACCAAAGCATGATCAAAAGCCAAATCATCATTCTTTAAAGCAACAAAACGATAACGATCTGTAGTCTTTTCTCTTAATTCCTTTTTAATAGATAAATGAATGGTATCTACTCCATTATCTAAGGTAATATCAACAATATTATTTTTCTCTTCTAATAACACAACATCAAACCAGCAAGCATTAGGATTAATCATATCAGTCAATCTATTTTTATCAACTAAAGCAATATAAGAAGTAGATACTACTCTAGTTCTAGGATCCCTATCAATACCATCATAAGTATATAGTTGCTCTAAATATATATTAGATAAATTTGTCTCTCTTTTTAAAACATTTTTAGCACATTCTGCTAATGTTTCAGTCTTAGGGTTTAAAAACCCTCCAGGTAAACACCATTTCCCTTTATATGGAAAATCATCTCTTTTAACAAGTAAAATACTCATCATCTTTTTACTAGTTTTACGATAATTTGTCTGTTCTTGATCAGATACACTAATAAGTATAATATCAGCAGTCATAGATAATTGATCAAAAGCCTTAGGATCATAATCTTTTAAGAATTCTTCTTCTGTTTTATATTCTTTTTTCATAAAATCACCTCTTATTTATACTTTGATTATATCATAATTTTTACTTTCTGAATAAATTTCTTTTATATAACTTCTCCCCTCTTTTTATATTAACATATCCTAAAAATACGATATTTGGCAAAAAAATGATAATATGATATAATATGACCAATTGAAAAAAGAAGTATTCTTATAGATTCAGAGGGAAATGTCCAACCTCCTATTTCTGAGGAAAAACAATTAGTTAGTTTTAATATTTATTGTGGGACATCTTATCCTACGAATCAGGCTCTGGAGATGTTTGAACCTGATAGCTGGCAATATGCTACTGTTAAAACATGTTTTGAAGAAGGAATAAAAAGAGTTTCAATCACTCCCAACGGCTACGTAGAAGGTATGGAATCGAATGGTTTAACTTTAAAAGAATACTCCCTTCGCTTTCGTTCCATTTCAAAGATAAAATACTTATGAAAAGTCCACATAGTAATATTGTGGGCTTTTTTATGATTAACAATATGATAATTTTTACTTCAAAATAGCTAAAAGCATCTCTATAATTTTATCAATAACATGATCTTTATTTAATTTTCTACTTTCCTTATGTACTTCCATTTTCTCACGGTAATACTTATCATTTTCTTTATCATAAATACTAATATAGACAACATTATCTTTACCGACAGGATTAGCAGGATCTTGTCTATTTAATTGTCCTGTAATTCCTACTCCATAGTCACTATTTGCAAACTTCACAATATTTTTACTCATCTCATCTGCTGTCTCTTGACTATATACAGTGTATTTATCAATGACTTCACTTGCTACACCCATCTTAATTTTATATTCGTTAGAGTATGTGACAGCACTAAATCTTAATATTTCACTTGCTCCTTCACAATTAGTAATCGCATTCGCAACACCTCCACCTGTACACGACTCCATAGTTGCGATTGTTTTTCTTCTTTCTTGTAAAATATGTATTATTTCTTTAAAATCCATTTTTATTCTCCTTTTCTATTTTTCATATATTTTTTAATATCACATCTATCTATTTGTAATCCTTCATTAACATCAATAAAAGGAACACTTTCTAAATTACTACCTAATTTATTTAAAACAACATCAATAGCCCAATCTTTTTCTTTATAATACTCTACTGAAGAGAATTTTTTATCCCTATCTGGTATTTTTATTCCAACTACCGTATCTAAACTTATTTCATCTTTTACTTGATACTCATCTTCGTAAGGGGAAAAACGCTTATTAGGAAACAATTTCGATAATTTACGCCATAATTCATAATTATTATCTTCTATATACTCTGTCTTTTCTGCAGGAATGGAACCTAAAACAAAAGCATAAGAAGAAGAAATAAATCGGTTATAAGAACTATTCCATATCAATTCTTCTTCTCTTTTTGATAGAGAAATATAATCTAGTCCATTCCAAGTAGTATGGTTCATTTTCTGATATCCCAGTTTTCTTCTAGAAAGAATAGCTCCAGTATTTAAAATATCCTCTAATTTTTCAAGTTGCATACGGTGATAAAACCAATCAGGATTAATATCAATACTTTTAATCATGCTGTCCATCAACATTATCCTTTTTTATTTTGTACTCTTTCTGAGTAAAATATTTATCTTTTAATAAAAGATAGGTATCTTCATCTAAATCATTTTTTATACTTTCTTTAATTTGTTCTGGTATTCCGTAATAACTTTCAGCCAATGCACCCGTAATACTAGCGATAGTATCGGTATCTCCTCCTATTGATATGGCAGTTCTAATAGCATCCTCAAAACTATTAGAGTGAAAGAAACAAAACATTGCCTGAGGAACAGATTCACTGGCCTTAGAAGTAAATGTATAATTTCGTCTTAAATCTTCTAATTCATAATTCATAGAATAATAATTTAATTTAATATAATCTTCTACTTGTCTTTTAGGCATACCTATTCTTAATAAATAGATTGCAATAGCAACGCCTTCAGCACTTTTAATAGCTTCCTCATGATTATGCGAAGGAATACTAGCAAGACATGCTTGTTCTTTTATTTGTTCAAAAGAATCAAAAATAAACCCAATTGGACTAATACGCATAGCAGCCCCATTTCCATAACTTTCTCCCTGGTAATCACCTTTTATCCAACGCGTAGAAGCAGGACTGAATCGTCCTCTCCCAAACTTATCCAATCCTTTTTCTAATTCTTTTTTCCCATATTCTTTTAAATAGTTTTCATAGTCACAGTCTCCATTTACAACAGCATCATAAATAGCCAAAGTCCAAGCCGTATCATCCGTAAAAATAGACGTATCTAGAAATAATGGAGTCTTAGGATCCATAATTTTCATTCTTTCTTCATATGGTCTTGGCTTTTTATGTTGAAACCAGTAATTTATTTCCTCTACTTCATAAACAGAACCAGCCAAATCTCCAATCATTGCTCCTAACATACTACCACCTCTTTTTTACTTTATCATAAACTTTCTATTTTAACAAAACTTTCTTACCAAAACCGACCGTTACTTTATTATCAGAGGTATAAACTAATTAAATTATACAAGAACAATAAAGAATTTTTTTAATAACTCTTAACAGTATAGTAACACTTACTCTCCGTACTATCCTGATACAAATGATTTTTTCTAATATATCGATATACTTTTTTATCAACATATTTTTTTATATTTCTATAATTACCTTTTTTTATTTCTTCTCTAATATAAGTAGAAGATAACTTTTGTTCTTTTACATCAGTAACAACAATATTTTCCCTATACTTTTTATATTTTTCTAATAACGGTTCAATATCATCAGTTTCTCTTTTAATAACTAATATTTTATAATTCTCTAAAATGTACTTTCCTCTTTTCCACTGATCCATATAACTTAAATTATCTGTTCCACATATAAAGTAAACTTCATCATCCTTATATCTTCTTTGAAAATGGTCAAGACTCTGATAAGTATAAATAGGCTTATCTTGTAATTCATATTTACTAATAGTAATATCTTTTTCTTTGCAACACATAAGAGATAGCATTGTATATCTTACTTCATTAGATTCTAAATTATTTTTATATTCATATTTACTCCCTGTAGGAACGAAAATGATTTTATCTACGTATCCTTTTTTTATTAATTCCTTGGCTATTTCTTTATGCATTTTGTGAGGGGGATTAAAACTTCCTCCAAAGATTCCTATTTTCATAATCCTTTCTCCTTTCGTAAGTCTAAAATCTTTTCTTTCCCATTAAATAAAGGTTTTAATGATTCTTTTTCATGTAATGCGTTTATGATATCTGCAATATTTTCAGAACAGTCTACGGTATGAAACCATTCTTTTTCTCTGTATTCTTCTGGAACATAAGATAGATTTGTTGTATACAATTTATCAAAATATTGATTTTGATAAGCCTTATCAAATTCCTCGATTCCTTCTGTAAATAGAGAGAAAGTTGCGATAAAATATACTTTTCTGGCGCCTTCTTGTTTTAATCTTTCTCCTACTTCTAACATAGAAGTACCACTAGCTATCATATCATCTACGATTAAAATATCTTTTCCTTCTACGCTTGGTCCCATATAAGTGTGTTCAATGATTGGGTTTTTCCCATTTACTACTTTCGTTAGATCTCGTCTTTTGTAAAATACTCCTACATTGGTATCTAACATTTCAGCAAAATATCTAGCACGTTCTGTTGCTCCCATGTCTGGACTGATTACTAAAATATCTTTTAAATTCTCAGTTTGTAATAAGTCTTCTAAGATTGTGTTTGTAGGGTAAAAATTTTCAAATGGTAAGTTAGGAATGGCATTGGAAATGGTTGGATCATGGGCATCAAAAGTAACGATATGATCTACTCCTAATCTTTCTAATTCTTGTAAAGCTATGGCACAATCTG
>CALVKW010000063.1 GCA_944333345.1 uncultured Bacilli bacterium
ATTTTCCTTATATTCAAATAAATTAATTTTATCTTTTAAGGTATCTTGAATAACTTGTACAACATTTTCTAATTTTTAATCCTTCCATTCCATGTTCTTTATATTTTTGAACCCATGTACTTAACATCCCATTATTTATACCCGTTCTTCTTGTAACTTCACGAGAAGATAACTCATAATCTAATATTGGCTTTATTATTTTATACTTTTCTTCTACTGACCAATACTTGTTTTTTCCTCCTTTAGGTCTTCCTTTTTGCATTCTGTCATCTCCTTAATTTAATTTTAGCAAAATAAAAAAGTAAACACATCTTTTTTTGTGTCTACTTTTATCTTACAACTTCACAATTAATGTTGCTTTTTAGTTATTTATATAATCTAAGCAATCTCTATAAAATTCGATGTGAGGTGGCAAAAATAATTTCTCATTTATTAAAGATTCAATTTCTTCAATAGATGCCCATTTAACATCTTCTACCTCTTCTTTTTGAACAGTAATTTCTTCAATATTGAAATCGTGTTTTAAATAATATAAATCAACAAAATCATCTTCCGTTTTTATTGTTTTAAATAGTTTTAATTCATCAGGATTTACATTAAGTCCTAATTCCTCTTTAATTTCAGTTACAATTCCTTCTAAACTATTTTCACCAGATTTTGGATGTCCACCTGTCGTTGCCCACATATGATATTTTTCAGGAACAGTTCTTTGAATTAAAAACTTTCCTTCAGAATTTTGCATCCAAACGACAACTGTAATATAATATCTTCCATTCGGAATGGGTTGCCCTTTTTCAATAACTTCTCCAGTTTTTTGTTTATTTTCATCATATAAATCTCTTTTTTCCACATTTAATTTCCTTTCTTTTCTAAATTATAACATAGCTTTTTCAAATCTTGAAATTCATCAATTGTATACATACATTCCTTATTCTCACCAAATCCATATGATGCATATATGTAGGGAATATTATTAAGTAATGAAGCATGTTGATCAGAAGCAGTATCACCAACATAAATGGGATTTTTCATAGTATTACGTTCTATAACAATTTTAATATTTTCTGTTTTACTTAAATTAGTATTACCAGCACATTCAAAATCTTTAAAATATTTATTAAAATTATAAAAGGAAAGAAAGGCTTCAATATATCCCACTTGACAATTACTAACAATATACAAATTATTACTTTTTGACAGTTCTTTTAAAGTTTCCCCGACTTTAGGGAATAATGTCCCTCCTTCTAATTTTATAAGTACAATTTCTTCTTTTTGACATTCTGTTAAAACTTTTATAGCAACGTCTTTATTTATCCCTTTTTCCATTTTAAACCACTTAATTATATCGATATTTGTTAATCCTAAAATATAATTGATATCATTTAAAGTTATTTCAATACTATATTTATGAAATATTCTTTTCCAAGCTTTTAGAATTGTATGTGATGAATCCCACAAAGTACCATCTAAATCAAATATAATATCCATATATAGTTATCTCTTCTTTATTTTTTGTGCTATTGTTTCTATGTCAGAATCGTCACACAAAATATTTAAGTCTTTGTGAATTTCATAGCGATTTGGGATATGAACTGCTTGAGCTGCATAAAATAATAATGGAATATCAGCTGATTCATGACATCTGTCTGATTCTATTTTTCCTCTAATTAACATTCTATAAGCACCTATAGGATCTAGTGGAATATTCGCCTCTTTTACAAAATGCTCTTTATCAATTAAATATTTTCTTAATGAATTAAATGCAATATCACCTCTCAAAGTATTAGGTATATAAGATCCATGTTTACCTTTATACATAAAAAGGTAATCACTAATAGTTGGAACATTTAAACTTTCTTTGTCACCAGTAAAAACTAACAAACAAACATCATTGTTAATATAATTAAAAGTTCTTGTAGGAAAATCTAAAGTCGAATCTTTATGTTTTAATCCATGGTGATATAAAATCCAATATTGCTCAAAGAACAGCTGGAAGTCTTTTTCTAATATCAACTCTAATTTTAAAGATTTTAAAAAATTAATATATCTTTCTTTTTCTCCAAAAGTTTCTGGTCTAATTAGTACCATACCAATATTATCCAAATTAATTTCATTTGGTAAATTTCTATTAGGCATAGTTGATAATAAATTATTGTATAGATGATCTAATTGATCAGTTTTTTGCTCCTTTATAAATTTAGCAATTGTATCCCCATACATTTTTTTACTTAAAATATCATTAGCAATAAAAAAATCATCAGGGGTTAAAAGGTCATTTTCCGATTTGTAAAGAAAATCTTGTCCGAATATAGATTCTACCTTATCATAATTATTTAACAATGGATAATATGAAACATTATTCTTTTTCATAAAACACCTCAATATATCTTTCTGCAAATTTAATTAAATCATATTTTTCCAACCATAAATCGGTTACTAAATTCTTTTTAATCTTTCCATCTTCTATTATTTTTTCTAGAACATTGGCTAGTTCGTGACTGTTGTTTCCAAATATAATACCTGAAGAATTTCCTGTTACTATTTCTTGAAGAGATGGTATTCTAGATAATAATGTAGTTATACCTAGTGATAAAGATTCTAGTGCAGAATAACCAAAACTTTCTGATTTGCTTGGAATCAAAACTATATCTGCAATTTTATAGCCTTCACAAATTTCAGTAAATTGTATAAACTTGACATTGATATCATTTTGGATAGCTAAATTATTTAACAATTTAATATTAGAATCGTATTGAGAATCAAGTCCTGTAAATATAACTTGAAATTTTTTTCGTATTTTCTTATCTAGAATAGCCAAAGCATTTAAAATCAAATCAGGTCTTTTTTGAATCATTTCTAATCTGCTTGGTAACAGAATTTTTATTAGGTTTTCATTTACATCATATTTTTTTAATAGCTCTGATTTATTTTCATTGCATATTAATCTTTCTCTATTTAATGCGTGAGGAATACAAATGACATTTTGATTTATTAAGTTACTCCATTTTAATGAATAAAATTCTGATGGGGAAACAAACTTAGTAAATTTGCTATTAACATTTTTCATAATAGAAATCATGACTTTAAATTCTTCTTCTGATCCCAAAATCATAAATTCTTCATAATTAGAATGTAAAGTAAAAATTCTTTTTTTATTTTCCCAACACTTTAAGAATAAATGGGAATTAAGTTGTATAAAGTCATATTTTTCAATATTTATTTTTGATTCTATTTCTGTTGCTATGCGAATATAAGAATTATAATTATCTAATTTACCATATTTGTTTGCTATCATATATTCATCGGCAATAACATTTTTACCAAATAAATTTAAACTGATATAGTTTATTTTTTCATCTTTATAACTTTTACCAGATAACATATATACATCTACATCATTATTTAATCTAGACATTGATATTGCTAAATCTTGTACAAATCTTTCGGTTCCACCAATAGAGTCTTTAGAAACAAACCATGGGTTAATAATTGCTATTTTCATCACTATGACTCCAAACTATATAATTTTTAGTAATATTAGTAGTATATAAATCTTTAGTATATTTTTTAGAAACTAGAAAAGCTCGTTTACTCATAACATAATACTCATCTTCTTGAAAATTAAATTTTATAGGATTTGTATTTGGCTCTATAATATATCCTATATTCTCTTTTTGAACAGTTCTCGAAAATCCAAATATGGTGGATAAAATGACGGGTTTACCTCTAGAAATACCATCGATTAGTGAATTTGGAATATCCTTTGTTAATTTTTTTTGTATAGGGTATACGACAAAATCACAATTGTCAAATTCTTCTATTAATTCTTTTTCATTTACATTTAAAATCCTAACTTTGTTTTCTAAACTACGTTTTTCTATTTCTTCTACAAATTTTTTAGTTTTATTATCTCTTAATAAAACAGTTAAGTAAAAGTTAGGATTCAGAACTAACAAATCCAATAAATATATTAAACCTCTTTCCCTTAATGGATTACCTTCAGCATTATTCCAACTTGCAAATAATAAATTAACATGAGATAAATCTATAGGTTTATTATTTTGTTTTCTTGGTATTTTAGCAGGAGTATATGAAACATGTATTAAAAATTGGTTTATTCCATATTCAATTAATTTTTGTTTATGATAATCATCTTCTACAAAAACTCCAGATAATTTCTTGTACTTTTTTAAATGTTGAGTATATTTTAGATACGGTTCTCTATACATTGATATATATATTTTTTTACCTGAGATGTTACAAATTATCCTTTTGTATAAAGATGGTTCTTCTTCAAAAATATGAATATCATCCTTACTAAATATTACATAGAAAAATAATAGGAAATAATAAATAAAAGGTGGATAAATAAATATTTTATCTTTTCGATCTTCTTTTCTAAAAGGTTTTTGATTCATAAATCTAGTTGCAGTAACTATTTTACCTCCAGTTTCTTGTAATAAATATTCCATTTGATTTGAAACTGCCTCTTTACTTCGTTTAAAAAAATCGTTTATTATAAGCATAATTATTTTTCACCCCCGATGATTTTTTCATAATTATCTAAAATATTATTAATGTATTTATCATCTCTATTATAAATATCTACAATAGAATATCTATCTTCTCTAGGCAATATGTTTTTTAAAATATTAAATAGTAACCCTCTTGTTACACCAAGTTTATTTATATTATTAAATATTCCAATTTTTAAAAGACAATTGTTTATTTCTTTAGATGAATGTCCTTGAATTAATGACATTATTATAATGGAAATTGATACGGAGATACCGTGATGAATATTTATATTATGCTCTATTTCTTTTGCTAAAATATGTTCAGATCCACTTTCTGGCCTGCCACAACCGTAAACATTAGTAATCATACCAGCTTTACCAACTAGATAAAATATTTTTTCAATATTGTTAATTATATTCTCAAGAGAATTATTTTTAATAAAATAAATTGTGTCGTTTAATAAATTTTGTGCTTGTTCATATATTTTTGAGTCTATATTTTCATGATTATAACTTTCTGCTAATTTCCAATCATATAATGCGGTATAAATAGAAAAGATATCAGCCAAACCATAGAGATTAAATTTTGATGATTTTTTCAAAAAATCATAGTCAACTAAAATTTTATTAGGAGTTTTTGCAGGAAGTGTGGTCTTTTTATTATTTATAGTTAAAGCAACTTTATCTGTAGCATAAACATTCGTGGACAGCATGGAAGGTATAGCAATTAAATTTTTATTAGACTGCATTGCTATATATTTACCTATATCTATTGCAGTTCCACCACCTAGGGCAACTATATTTGATATAGATAATGGAATATTGTCTATTATTTTATCGATTTTATACTTATCTTTAGTAATATCATAAGTACTTAAACAAGTTACTTCTTTTTTTATATCTATATTTACTTTTTTTAAAGATGTTGGGGAATAAATTAGCAATGAATCACTTGATAAATCCGCCAAATAATCTTTAATAACAGTTTTTATAGTTAAGTCAGAAAAATTATTACTATTTAAATATTTATTCTTAATAATTGAATAAGTTGGTACAGGTACCAATTTTTTTAATAACTTCAAATCCTTTTTTTCAATTGTTTTTCTAACTGTTTTAGCACTAATTATATTTTCATCTATTTTAAATCTTGGTACAATAAATACATCAATATTATACGATGGTAGAATCTCCATAAGGTCTCTATTATATTGTTGAGTTACTTTATCAATTGGCTCATCTCCAACGAAACGCTTTGAAATATTTAATAATGGAGCAACATAACAAGCAAACAATTCTATGTCTAATGATGCATCAACTTCAACTTTATCATTAGTTTCTTTATCAAAATAGGCTTGAAAAGTCATAAAAGTTCCAAAAACTGTTCCACTTTCTAAAACTACTACATTTTTCAAGTCTTTACAGCTTTCTTTTGCCATCTCAAATCTATCAATAAATTTAAAATATGATTTATCTTCTTGAACAATAAAAACATACAAAGTATCTACTTGTTTTGATGCATATTCAATCAATTTTAAATGCCCATTTGTAAAAGGATTACAATTCATCATTACTGCACCGTTATTTGGGGTATTTCTTTTTTTTGATTTTAAATATTTTAAATATTTTATTAATTCTGGATTTTTATCATAATCGCTATTATTGTTTAATTGAGAACTTTTAACCAACTCTGGATTTTTTTGTTGATTTTTAGATTTTAATAAATTTTTGATATTATTAAAAATATACTCTGTTATAATCTCATTTGCTTTAGCATTACAATGAACAGGTTCTCCCATAAAATAATCATGCAGTGATGTTTTTTTGTTAATTGCTGAAGCAAATTTTTTTATATCAGTAATTCCAACTTTTTCTAATTGTTTTTTTTCTTCAGGACTTACTACAAATATAAACATATCATTTTTATGAATATTTAAGGTATCTGCTGTTCTAATATTTTCGTAGAAATCTATAGCTCTAGCACCGAAATTATTTACTTCATATTCAAGATTACTATTGTTTAATTTTTCTTGTAATAAACTTGGTATTGTGTGTTCATCATCAACGACTGCACCATAAACAATACAAGCACCAAAAACATTGATTTTATTAGTATATATTTTTGATTTGTTGGCAGTAAATCTTAATCCATTTATAACTTTACAGTATTGATTGTTAGAATCTGCTAAATAGCAGACACCATTTTTTAAAATTGTACCTGTCATTTCATTTCTTGAATTAATAAATTCTGTATTAAACATATCACCTAATACATTTTTAACTATTTTTCTTACTTCGGGATCTGATAGATTTGAATAATAATATCTATAATGCTTATCAAATGTAATCCTTAATTTTTCACTAAATGACAAATTAGTTAAATCTTCAGGAACTTGAAATTCGAATAGAATAGTATTATAACATGAGTTGTTATAGAATTCCTTAAAATAAATTAATTCGGAATAATCACATAATTCTTTTATTGTAATATATTTTCCAATTTCATTATTCATATTATATTTTTGTAAGTCAACTAGCCATCTTCTATAATCATTATTTATATTATCAGTATCAATTATAATAGAATCCTTTTCATTAATTTTTGAAATAAATTCTTCTTTATTTGAATCAATTTTGAAACAATTATATTTAGTATTAATAACAATGTAATTATATACTTTACTTTTTAGTGTCCCCATAATATATATTTTTTTAAATTCCAGTTGTTCTAACGCTTTTGATATTTTTTTATTATTTTTATATAAAGAATCCCATCGTTTTTTATTAATCCATAATTTATTATCATTTTGAATTAATTTTAATTCATATAATATATGTTTATTAAAATCTAAAACCGGTAAATATTCGATATCAAATTTATTAAATAACTTTTCAATATTTTTATCATCTGCATTACTATGCACATAGATATAATCTTTTAATATCATATCTTTTAAAGTATATTTATTAGTTATGAAGTTTTTATAATTAATTATTCCAATTATTTGCTCATTATCATTAGTTATATATACATTTCTATTAGAATTAAAGAAGTGATTTAAAATGATATTATATGCTGAACTAATATCATTCTTAATTAAATTTTCTTTAACTTTAACAATATTATCATTAAGAACATTCCACTCCATAAGACACCTCTAACTACTTTACGAAAAAAGGCAGTAATCCCATTTTTTAAGATTACTGCCTAATAAATTTTAATGGGTTGTATATTATACTTCCATAATTTATATATACATTATATAGTTTAATCAAAAAAAGTCAATCTTTTTTTAGTAACAACTATACACAAGGCTATATATATATTATGATAAAATGAAATTATCTTATATTTTGAATATAAGAAAAAAAAGAGTTTACTTCATATTTACTATTTTTTGTGTTGTTCAATGTCCCTGATTCTTGATTAAAAGATATGGTTCGATTTTCAAACTTTTTGAATTTTTTTCAAGTGTATCTATTTAAATATTACCTTTAAAATTTTCAATGTCACTAATATATCTAAGACTTAAATCATATTTTTCGCCTAATTGTTCGTGTGAAAGTCCTGATTTTTTTCTTAATTTCAATATATTGCCACCTAGCATATTTTCTCTCCTTTCAATATCAATTATAAATTATTGTTACTTTACAAATCTACCAAAGTACTTTGGCACTTTGTCAAAGAGTTTTAAAATTTAGATAAATTAATATTTGTCTGTTACTTATATTATATCATCTTATTTAAAATAATAATAATTTTGGCACTTAAATAAATACATAAATAATAAACCTATTACTTTATACAATCTGTTCTTTTTTGAAACTTGCACAGGAATTAATAAGAATATACATATTGTCAAAAAATTAATGCTATGATTTTCATATTTGAAAATGCAAATAATATTAAAAAAGTCATAAGCATTAGTAAGTCAATATATAAATCCATCATTTTTATATATTTGCCTAAAGTCTTTTTTATACTTCTTATTGTTATATACAAAATATCACTCCCTTGTCCTATATCTTCTACGATACATATTTCGTTGTGTCATTATAGAACTAACTGCTTCTCCCATATTATCACTACCATATTCTTTTTTCCATAATCAATTCCTTTCAAAATCAGATATAATAGACGCCTAAATTTCTATGTTACCTATGTAATGCAACCTATCAAAAAGTTGCAATTTTTTTCACTTTTTTTCATAAAAATTAATTTTCTCCCTAAATTATCAAAATCATGCAATTTTGTTTTTTCCCTTATTATAAGGGCTAAAAAGTGTATGTAGTAAGTGGGT
>CALVKW010000064.1 GCA_944333345.1 uncultured Bacilli bacterium
AGCCATCGGATAAAGAATAAGCAGTCTGTACAGTACCTTTTCCATAAGTAGTATCTCCAAGAAGTAAAGCATCAGAATAAGAATCTCTAAAAGAAGAAGCTAAAATTTCTGATGCAGAAGCACTTGAAGAATTTATCAAAATAATAACAGGGTAAGAACGAGAAGTTTTCGTAGAATCTTTTATCTTAGTTCTTTTTCCTTTAAATTCCACTTGATATAAAACTTTATTTTTCTTCATAAATAGTTCTAAAATCTTTTTAGTCTGATTTAAATAGCCACCAGGATTAGACCTAACATCGATAATTAAAAATTGAATATTTTTATTTTCTATATTTTTTAATTCTTTCTCAAATTGCTTATATGTATTAGCTGCAAAACTATGAACGGATATATAACCAGCATTACCATTATTTAAAGCATAAACTCTAGAATCAACAGAAACTAAATCAACATTACCTCTAGTAACCGTTTTTTCTATTTTCTTACCATCACGCAATACTGTCATCTTAAGCTTACTTCCCTCATCTCCTTTAACTAAAGACGTAACCTCATCTAAAGAAAGCCCAGAAACAGACTGTTGATCAATAGTAAGTATAATGTCACCAACCATAATCCCAATATCTTCAGCAGGAGAATCAGCAGTAACACTTACAATAACAAATTCACCAGTCTCATTTGCGCTAACAGTAACACCAATTCCAACATAACTCCCCTCAACAGTTTGATTAAAAGAATCAGACGTTTCCTCATCCATATAAGTAGAATAAGGATCATCTAAAGAAGAAACCATACCATCGATTGCTGCATCAACTAAATCTGATTCATCTATATCCTCATAATATGTATCTAAAATATTATGGTAAACAACTAACAATTCTTGTAAAGACTCCGACATCTCTTCTCCATCATAACCAGAACGAAAAAAGGACAAGCTGCTACCAACAACAACACCAAAAGCAATAGAAATAATAACAATAATTACCACTTCAATAAGATTAAAGCCACTTCTATTTTCAACAATAACTTCCCTAACATCCTCATCCTGAACATCATCCTGTTCTTCTATCTGAGGAATCTTTCCAAAATTTGGCTTAATAAATAAGAATTTACCTTTTTTGGCCATAGTATCACCTCGATACAATCTATTACTATCATATCATAAAATACCAAAAAAAATAAGGAAACTTAATTCCTTAACTTAAAAACTCTGAAATAGCCTCTTGTCCCTGGATATAATCTGAAACAGAATCATTATTAAATTCAATTAAAGTAGGTCCGTTAATTTGTAAATCATCTAAATCTTGAACAGAACTATTAGATGTATCGGATAAATATTTCTTATTAAAAGTACTACTCATATCTACAGTATATATGGGAAGATGATTATCCAAATCTTCGTAAGAACTAATCAAACTAGTATAAGAAGAACGCAAGGATTCATCTGACATATCATAATAAAGAACCAAATAATGAGAAGCATTCATTGAAAAACTACTTCCTGCCAAGATTTCCTGATATTGAATATCTGCTTCACCTGGAGTTGTATCAACAACGCCTGAAGATACATCTCTCTGAAGAAGATAGACAGTCAAAAAATAAAAAAATATTAAGAAAATAAATATACCTATAAAAATTTTAACAACTTTACCAAACTCAACTGAAAAAGAAGTTTCAATAGAATCTACTTTTTGATGCATTTTTCTTCGGTATTGTCTATTATTTGCCATATTACCACCCAAGAAAATTATAACATAAGAAAAAAAAGAGGTAAAGCTCTTTTATTTCATCGTCTGAACAACACCAATAGATTGCGCAACTTCCACCAATTCATCTTGATTCAACACATCGCTAACTAAATAATATTCTATTCCGTTCGTTGTCCAATTTAAAGAATTATTTGTCATTACGCCTAAAGTATCCATTAATTGATAGGGTTCCCCATAAGTAGGAATAATCGTAAATTCATTTTCAATATTAGCAGTCTCTTCCACTAATAAAAATGGCTTTTCTCCGTCAAACGTCATAATTATTCTCTCACCATTATCCTTTGCAATTCTCTCCTCATTAGTAAGCTTAGTACCACTAGGAACCATTAAAGGATAAATACTACTATCTAAATTACTAGTTTGTTCCACTTCTTCTTCTAAAGACGCATAAGTTTTCATCACAGTATTTAAAGAAAAATAATTTTTTTTAAATGTAGGAGAATAATCAATACTATCAAAATTCATAGTCATACAAATTACAGAATCACTATTATAAACTTGTACTCTCTTTAATTTTAATTTTTTTGTTAATTCGATTTTTTGCTTTACTAAATTACGATTATTAGGATAATTAACGGCAGTCATAAAAATATACGCTTTGTCAGTCTCCTTGAAAGTCCTTTCAGAATCATCCTTAATATCATTAACAATAGCTTCTAATAAATAAATTTGTGAATTACTATATGGCCAATCACTTTGGAACTTAAAGCTCTTATTTAATGATGGAGTAACAACATAAACGCCATCTTCATTTTTTAAAATAACTTGTGTATGATTATTAGATGTATTAGTAAGACTAACCCGATAATAATTTTCTTCTTTAAAAGCCACCTCTACATTATAATGATAGACATCATCATTATTTACAAGTTCTAAATTACCTTCCACATAATATGCCTTAGCATCCTCTACTTTTTTACTAAAATCCTTAACCACATCTTCTTCTCCGTACTTTCCACAACCAGCTAATAAAAAAATACTAAAAAAGAAGACCAGTAATATCTTTTTCATAATTCACCTCTTATCATAATTCTACTAAACTCTATGAGATAAAATAAATTTTATGCAAAAAAAAGATAGTTTTTCAACTATCCTTCGGTAATTCTAACTCGTACTTGTCTTGTTCGTGGAGTATATGTCAGCAACACATTAGATCTAACTACCCGAACATCAACTTCATGCTCTCCAACACCATAACCATCTAAGTTAACATATGCAGTAATAGAAGAGGCATCCAAATTATTAACGATATCCGCACTACCACTAACAACAACAGTAACTCTTGTATCAGCTTGCGATGATGCTTGAACTGAGTAACCATCCGCAAGATTTCTAAATTCAATAGTATCAACAGTAAATTCCCTAGAAACCGAATTATCCACTTCTACAGTAACAGTAACAGTAGTCTCACTTAGTTCGGTAATACCATTCGGACGTTTAAGGGTAACATTAAATTCTTTATCACTATCTAAGCCATCAACATCAACTTCTACTTCTATTTCATCAAGATTATCAACAGCTGCCTGCTCACCATAAACTGTAACAGTAGAAACATTAGTATCAATAGAAGATATTGCTTTACCAAATGCCAACTCACCTGTTGGAACAACGGTAATTGGTACTTCCTTACTTGGAGATGTAATAGTAAGCTTAGCATCAACAGTAGAAGGAACAATTTCAACATCCACAGTTTGCCCCTCATCATCATAGGCAACCAATGGAACATCTTTTAATGTAATTTCCCCTGCTTTCGGATTACTTAATTGAGATACATCCACTAAAGCACGTACTGTCGCAACTTGTTCTAGTTTATATTCTGCCCCCTTAATAATAACGTCAGTTCTATCAAGTTCAACATCATCAATATACAATTTACTATCTAAATCATCCTGATGTAAAATATCAACAGTTAAACTTCTAGTCTCACTAACTTTTTCATAAATAGTTACCGTAACTTCGGAAGGATCTAAGCGATAATCCAAAGAAGCTAACCTTTGTGAATAATCAAGTGTAACCTTATGATTACCAGGCTTTAGTCCAGTTAAATCAACAGTAACGCCTTTAGAAGGAGACTGTTTAGCCAAGAAGATGTGTCTTCGTTGTCCAACTAAAGTAATGTCTACAGTTTCAGGCAAGCCTTCTACAACATATAATTCTTCATTATAAATTGCCGTTACAGGCTGATCATATAAAACTTCCGCATATTGATCAATCATAATACTAGATTCACGATCAATTAATATAAAGACTCCAAATGCTAATATCAAACTAACAACAATTAAAGTGGATTTTTTACCAGCAATACGATCAATATTTTTCGCATTTTCTTTAAAAATACTAGCAATCTTTAACATTAATTTTGTGATGGGAGTAATTAACCATTTGTCAAAAAAAGATCCAACATGACGAAAGAATGACTTAATACTTTTACTTATTCTCTTCATATATCTCTTCCTCATCTATTTCATCTTCATCTAAATCTATATCTTGCTTTGGACGAAGCTCATCAATCAACATCATGCGAACATCATCTAAAGTCAAGTTATATAACATTTCTCCCTTTAATGCTATAGAAACTCGACCAGTCTCTTCAGAAACAACAATACAAATAGCATCAGTTTCCTCAGACAACCCCAAAGCAGCTCTGTGTCTAGTGCCAAGTCTACGATTCAACTTAGGACTACTGCTAGTAGGAAATACTGCACCAGCACAAGTAATCCTATCTCCTTGAATAATTACTCCACCATCATGAAGAGGATTACCTTCATAGAAAATAGCAATTAATAAATCGCTAGATAAATCAGCATATATTTTTTTTGCTTTATCAATATAATTCCCTAAACTAATATCCCGTTCTAATACAATTAATGCCCCAATACGTTCTTTACGCAAGTAATCAACCGCATTTACAATTTCATAAACTAAATGTTCTCTTTCATCAACAGTTAAAACTTTATGACGCCCCAACAACTGACTACGACCAAGTTGTTCCAAAATTGTACGTATCTCAGGCTGAAAAATAACAATTAAAGCAATTGGTCCCCATTGAATAACATAATCAAGCAAAACTGCGATAGTTGTAAAACCTAACCAATCACTAATCCAACTTAAAACAATGACAAATACAACCCCTTTAAAAATTAAAGAAAGCTTTATATTATTCTTAATATTCTTTAAAATAAAATAAAAAATAACCCAGACAAGACATATATCCGCAAGTCTTCTCAGTATTGAAATAACATCCGTTACTGTTATTGTCATCTAATCCCTCCATGTCTCTATAATAGTATACAAAAAATAATAAGAATAGTAAAGGCTATTGCTTCTGTTCTGTACTATCAGAAAAATCTAGTGTTTCTGTTGCCTTTTCATCATTAGAAGTATCCGCACTTGTTGTAGTTTGCGCTATATTAGTAGCAGAAACATCCCCTACATGATTCAACTGAGCAGAAGATATTGCAGTTGCAGCATTAGAAACCATAGAGAATCCAGTAGCACTATCTGTAGGCAATATATGAACCCCAGAATACATCATTTCATATTTTTTTTGTTTTTCTCTTTGCTTAAGAGTAAACTCCGCCAAATATCCAATACAAGCTAAAATCCCAATTACAGCAATCACAACAACTACAATATATACAGGGCCTGATAAAAAATCTCGAAAAAACGAAATTATAAAATTCAATATACCACCCCTATTCTTAATATTAATAATAACATTTTTCTTGTAAAATAACAACAAAAAAAGAAAAGAATAAAAAATTCCCTAAAATCACACATCTCGATACTTAAAGCATCAAAATACAAAAATTCAGCCTAACAAGACTGAAATATTTATATAAAGTTAACAATTAACATACTGGTGCCGATTAAAGGACTTGAACCTTCGACCTCCGCATTACGAATGCGCTGCTCTACCAACTGAGCTAAATCGGCAAATAAAAAAGATACAAAAATATTGTATCACTTTTCTTAACAATTGAAAACTAAAAAATAAAAAATTAGTCAGCTTCAATATGATTAAATAAAATCCCGATATTAATTAGTCCACAAATTCCAACTAAACTATAAATGATTCTACTAAATAAGGAACCAACTCCAAAAATAGTATCTACTAAATTAAAATCTAATATCCCAATCAATCCCCAATTAATAGCACCAATAATAGTAATAACTAACAATATCTTTTGTACTGTTTCCATATAATCCCTCCTATCTATAGAATGAACAAAATAGAAACAATTATACTAAATTTTAAAAAATTTTTTCCCAATTCGAAATTTTAGAATTTGATTATCAGATTTAGACGAAGTAGAAAGTTTTTCAAAACAAGAATTATTTAATATATAATCAGTAACAAAAAAACATTTAGAAGTTTCACCTAAAAAATCAAAAACACCACCAACAGAACCAAAAAATTTCCTTTTGCCGTGAAATAAACAAAACCTCAGACCAAAACTAACATAGAAAAACCAAAGCGGAATACGTGCCTTCTGTTCTAGGAGCAGTCATACAAAAAATATGTTTACCATTTTTATGGTATAAATTCTAAACTTCATCAGAAATAGGTTGATGATACGAATCATTAAAAAGATAATAGCAATACCATTATTCGTAAACAACGAATCATACACACTTCTATCTCACCTTGGATATTTAGAAAGAAGGAAAGAACAATAGCAAAATTATAATAATCATTAAATTTTTCAAATGCCCCCGTAAACAAATCAATAAATAATTTCTAAAGAAATATCGAAATTTTATTTAACCCAACGTATACAATAATTAAAACACGGTTGATTACATCTCCAAGTAACTGCATTCCCGACACTATTATCTCTCAAAAGCATAAGTCATCATCCAAAAAAGAACCTAGCAAACTAGATTCTTCTAACTGCAATAACATGGGTCCCAGAACCTCTAGTCCAAGCTGCTACATCACTAGCAATAACCCCTTGACTAGGGTTGGTAGCATGAATCATTTGTCCATTACCAACATAGATTGCTGTGTGAGTAGGAACTCCTACACTATATCCCCAAACAAGAATATCACCAGGTTGTGCATTTTCATAGCTAACAGCAACACCATCATACATCTGAGTAGAACTACTTCTACTAATAGAAATACCAATCTGACTATATAGATATTGAACAAATCCACTACAGTCAAAGCCTACAGGACTATTACCACCAGCAACATATGGACTGCCAATCAAAGAATAGGCAAGTTGTACTAAAGAATTCATATCACCAGTAGCAACAGCATCATTTTGATAAATTGGTTCAGTAACAACAGGTAATGATTCTTCCACTTTTTCTGCAACTTCTACAGAATAGGTAGCAGTAGAGCTATTACCATATTGATCAACTGCTGTAACTGTTACTTGATAAGTACCAGGAACATTACTATCAACATTACTTTCAATTGTATAATAATTCGTATCTAATTCACTATTTACAATTTCTTTTTGCTGATATTCCAATTCTCCATCTACCTTATCATAAACAGAGGATAAATTACTAAGTGCATCAAAAGAATCGCCCTCAGTTAAAGAAATAACATCTTCTTTTAACTGAATCTCTGGTGCAACAGTATCTTTAACTTCTACAATAATTGGAACTTCTTTTACAATTTGATTTTTTTCAACTTCTACGACAATTTCTTGTGGACCAACTTTCGTAGTATCAATATCTTTCTTAATAGAAACAATCTCTCCATCTACAGAATCCACAACAGTACGAATATCATAGTTTGGACTACCATATTCGATAACTGCAGAATTTGATACAGTAACATCAATACTTTGATATACTTTATGATATTCATAAAAATAACAAATCATTAAACTTGCAAAAAGAAACATCGTCGTCGCTAACAATTTTCGCCTCGACGGTATATTTTCTGTTTTCATGTATAATCTCCCCCTGAGATAGAGTATATTATAACATAACTGGTAAACTTTGTCAAAATTCATCACCTATTTATAAAATAACCAACTTTTTTAATAATATACGATGAAACAAAACAAAAAAAAGAAGAACAAAATTCTTCCCAATTTTAAGCATTTAAATCTTGATATTCCTGAGATAACATCTGTAATTTTTGTCCAACCTTCTGCGTATCAGCTTTCTCTAAAGAATACCAACCTTTACGAAACATCAACTCATAAACTTCTCTTTGTAAATCAATTAATGTTAAAAACACTTGTTTATATTGGCTATATAGTTTCTCATTACTAGCCTCAGTCATAGCCATGACATAGTTTTTAGACATTTCTTTTAAACAAGAAAGTAAAGAATTAAGATAATCTTTATCATTACAAGAAATTCCAGTAGGAACATCAACTTTTGGATTCGTAATTTGATTATTCAACGCCAGCACCTCCCAAAATAGATAAAACTGTATTTAAATTTTGATCAAAAACCCCTGCTGCTTTATCCATAACTGTGACAATTTCTTGATCAGTAACCTGCCCTACTGAATTTTTCATCTGTTTGTATGCTCCATAATTCCACTGAAACATATCAGATAAATAATCCAAGTCTTTTCCTGTAAGTACATTACTAGGTACTTCCATATATTGTATATTGTTCATAAAAATCCTCCCAACTATAGTCTGTAACAAAAAAGAATTTTTAAACAAAAAAAGAGAATTAACTTCTCTGATCACGAATTACACCATGAATTAAATTCAAATCCGATGGAACAATCCAAGGAATATTAGCTTTTTTAAATATCGCAAGCGGTAAAACTGCACCGCTTCTAGCTCCATCCATCCATTTAGGATTACTTGGCATTAATTGATATAAATCATCCATCGTATATTCAAAAAACACACGTTTGGTAGCTATAACATAATCATCTAAAGAAATCATATAAGAGTGAATACCATCATCAAACAAAGTGTTTTTAACCAAAGGAAACTTTGTTAAAAGCTCAAATCTCTCTTCTCCTCCAGTAAAAATAGCACAATCATAATCATCATCA
>CALVKW010000065.1 GCA_944333345.1 uncultured Bacilli bacterium
GATATACTAATAACGCTATTGAATTACTATGACTTTTAAAGTCATGGCGGAAGGAGAGATAATATGAAAAAAGGAATACATCCAGAAGTAAAAGACTGTACAGTAACTTGTGCATGTGGAGAAACTTTTACTTGCAAATCAACAAAAGATACTATTAATGTTGAAGTATGTTCTAAATGTCATCCATTCTATACTGGAAAACAAAGTAGAGCATCTCGTGCTGGTCGTGTTGATAAATTTAATAAAAAATATGGATTTGACAAACAAGAATCAGCAGAATAATTTATTAACGAAAACCTGTCTTCACAGGTTTTTATTTTGTAAAAATAACAAAAGTCATACGAGTAACAATGAATTGTTTTTCTTTTTACTATATGAAAATATAATAAATGAACAAGACAGAAAAAAGTAATGTTTACGCATAGGAATATGACATGGAGATATTATGTAGTATAATATCTATAAAAGAGAACTATTTAAAATGATATTAGTGAAGTTAAAAATCAAATATATTATTACGAAGATAATACGGTAGAACTAGAAATTCCTAAAAAATTCATAAAAAATAATCGCTCAGAAATCATTAGAAAAATAAATATCTATTGCAAAAGATAAGAATTATAATTTATCTTTAAGAAGCACGTCAGATACTTCGGAATTTAACTGCAGAGTAACGAAATAACAATAGAAACAAATTCCTTCCAAACCTATCAAATCTTAGAGCCTTTCTCTTGCGTGAAATCAATATAGGATATATCATATAATTATCTAAAGGAGATGAAATAAGTGAATATCAATCTTCCCAAAATAGTTGTAAAAGCGCTCTCAGAAGAGAAAAATATCGAATTTATAACGAGGTTTATTAGTCCAAAATGGAATGAAACTAACCAAACTCTTCCTTTTTCCGAACTATGTTATCAAATACTACCAGAATTAAAAGGAAAAATAACAGATGAAATGGATGATTATCAAGTAAAAGAAATAGTATCACCCATAATGAAGAAAAAGTTAAGAGAAAAAAGCAAATTTATAGAATCAAAAGTAAAAGAACTGCAAAAAATGTTTAATGAAATAAATGATGAATTATTAACAGCTTTATCCGAAGTTCATCAAGTAGCCTGGCCAGAAGAATGTAAAGAAATCATATGCTGGATAGGTTATTTACCAGTTGCACCAAGAGATGTTATAACCAAAGAATTTTGGACATCAGTACATAAAGAAAATAATATAATCTTAAAAAATGCTGTTCACGAAATGGGACATTTTATGTTTTATGAAAAATTTAAAGCAATGTATGGTCCGGTATCGCCAGATAATATAAAAAGACCATCACCAAGATGGTATTTAGAAGAAATGATAGTAGATCCTTTATTAAATGATAAAAGGATTCAAAAAATAGTTCCAATTCCACAATATGCCTATCAACAGTTCTATGCAGAAACAATTCAAGGCAATACGATTATGGATACAATAAAAGATCTATATAATAATAGCTGTAATATTGAAGAATTTATAGAGAAATCCTATATATTTGTAAAAGATAACATAGAAGAAATAAATAAAAAATGTAATAGAAAGAAATAATAATTATAAAACTATCCACGAAATCGGTGGAAAATTAATAAATTAAGTTGAATTATTAATTTTTTAGAGATTTATGACAATATAATTAAAAAGATATCCACATTTTATGTGGAAAAACATAAAAAAATAATATATAAACAATTTTTGTGGAAAATAAAATTTAAAACTAAATACTAAATAATTAATAATCCGTAAAAACAAAAATCTATTCACAAAAACTGTGGAAAAGTAAATTAAATAGAAAGAAGTAATGTTATGGAACCAATAGAACAAATATCGATAGAGGAATTAGACCAATTTTGCATAGACAATCAAAACTTATTACAAGAATATATAAAAATATTAGATAATTTAAAAACAAATAGAATTAGTAAAAAAATAGTAGAGGAAATGCAAGGCTTGCCAATTTCTGAAATATGTCGCCAAATAGAAGAGGCAGAAGCAGAAGTTACTAGTAATCTCTTATTTCCTGGAGATTTGGTATTAGTATATCCAAGAATAAAAGAACAACGTAGTAGAACTTATAGAACCTGTGATTTTTCGGGAGGAATTATTACCCCAGGAAGTTTCTATATAAGTTATAATCCTCTACTAGAAAACTTACCAACAGATAATCATTATATATTGAAAAGACCATTAGTAGTAGAATTAGGATATTTAGATAGATTGCCTAGTAATATCGGAGAATTAGAAGAACTAGAACAACGAATGATAAATGAATCAGAAGATAAGGAAATAGATTTTAGTCATTTAAACAGAGTATTAGGAGAAGAGCTAGGATTAAAAAAATTAGATAAAAGAAAAATAATAAACTAAAATATCTATGATATAATATAAAATATAAGAAAAATAAGGAGGAAATATGAAAATAGCAATCGCAAGCGATCATAGAGGAGTAGAATATAAAAAAGAAATAATTGAATATTTAAATAGTAAAAACTATATAGTAGTTGACTGTAGTCCAGAAAATACACCAACAGATGATTACCCAGATTTTGCATTTAAAGTATGTGAAAAAGTAGTTAATAAAGAAGCTGATATCGGAATATTACTATGCAGAACAGGAATAGGAATGTCAATTGCAGCAAATAAAGTAAAAGGTATTAGATGCGCAAAAATAAATTCAAAAGATGATGCTATCTTAAGTAGAAATGATAATGGAGCTAATGTAATGGCATTTAATTATACAGAAGACATGAATCACATTAAAGAATATATAGATGCTTTTATCAACGCAGAAGTAATTAATGATGATAGACATCAAAGAAGAGTAAATAAAATTATTGCTTATGAAGAGGAACATATATGCTAGGAAAATTAGTTTTATATGTATTTGTAACAATTGTAGTTATCTGGGCGATGGATTCGGTTAATATAAATCAAATATTTAAAAAAAATCATATAATGCAAGCAAGAGTATTTTACTTTTTATTAGGAATTTCGCTTATTTATTTAGTAACTAATTTTTTAATGGATTTATTCACTTCTTCAAAAATTTTCTAAAAGAAGTATAAATCTTTTTTTTTGGTTAAAACTTATAATGAGGTGAAAAAAATGAGAAGAAGAAAATTAAAACCATATGTACTACCCACACTAATGATACTTGCAATTACTAGTGTAATCTTTGGAACAGCAATGTTAAGTAATAGTCTAAGAAAAAGTAATAATGATGATTATGATACACCAATTAGTTATGTAACAAGTACGATTTTAGATGAAGAACAAGCAGTAATTAATGAAACTTCAACAATGATTAATCCTTATACAGATACAACAGTAACAATTGGTAAAAATTATTATGATTATAAAGCAGACGCCGAAACACAAGAAAAGTCAATTGTTTATCATGATAATACCTATTTACAAAATTCTGGTACAGATTTTGTTAGTGAAAACGTATTTGATGTAGTAGCAGTATTAGATGGTAATGTTACAGATGTAAAAGAAGATGAAACATTAGGAAAAGTAGTAGAAATAAAACATGAAAATGGTTACATAAGTATTTATCAAAGTTTATCAGAAGTTAGTGTAAAAAAAGGTGACATTGTAACACAAGGACAAGTAATTGGTAAAAGTGGTACAAATGAATTAGATAAAGATATGGGAAATCATTTACATTTCGAACTATATGTAAATGGTCAAGTGGTAAATCCAACTCTTTATTTAAACAAAGAAATTGAAACTTCAGAAAATAAAGGAGAGTAATATACTCTTTTTTTCATAAACATAAAAAATATTCATATATTCTATTATAAAATTAAAAATTTATGATAAAATATTAATGACAGAAAAGGAAGTGACATATATGTGGGCAAAAGATATTGGAATTGATTTAGGAACTGCAAATGTTTTAATATACATAAAAGGTCAAGGAATTGTATTAAATGAACCTAGTATTGTCGCAATTGATACTGATACTAAAAGTGTAATTGCTGTAGGAACAGAAGCTAATGAAATGTTAGGAAGAACTCCCGGAAAAGTAAAAGCAATTAAACCTATGAAAGATGGAGTAATTGCTGACTTTGAAATTACAGAGATTATGCTAAATGATTTTATTAAAAAGATTAAAGCAAAAAAATTATTTTCACGACCAAGAATATTAATTTGCTGTCCAACGAATATAACACCAGTAGAAAAAAATGCAATCAAAGAAGCTGCAGAAAGAACAGGGGCAAGAAAAGTATATATTGAAGAAGAACCCAAAGTGGCTGCTATAGGGGCAGGAATGGATATTTCCAAGCCAACGGCAAATATGGTAATTGATATCGGAGGAGGAACCACGGATATCGCCATACTTTCTTTAAATGATATTGTATCATCAGCATCAGTTCGTATTGCAGGAAATGTTTTTGACCAAGATATTATTAAATATATTAAAGAAAAATATAAATTACTAATTGGTGAAAGAACAGCAGAAGATATTAAAATTAACTTTGCAAATATATTTGATCCAAATAAAAAAGAAAAAATAGAAGTAAGAGGAAGAAACTTGATTACCGGACTACCTCATACGATAGAAATAACCCAAGATGAAACAAAAACGGCATTAGAAGAAAGCTTACAAAAAATTATTAAGGCAACTACTAATGTATTAGAGCAAACTCCTCCAGAATTATCTGGCGATATTGTAGAAAAAGGAATCATTCTAACTGGAGGTGGTGCAATGTTAAGGGGCCTACCAGAATTGCTAGAAAAGGAATTACAGGTTCCAATATTAATTGCAGAGTCACCATTAACTTGTGTAGCAGAAGGAACAGGTACTTTGTTAGACAATATTTCTTTATTAGAAGAAGACCAATAAAATTGGTTTTTTTCTTTTCTATTAAAAATAATTTTGATATAATTTTAATAGGAAGTGAACGATATGAAAGAACAAATCCTAGATGCTAGTAAAATAGTTTTAGTTACGTTTATATTTACGGCAGCAATTATTCCATTGATAAAAAGGATTGCGATTCATGTAGGGGCAATAGATGTCCCCCGTGCGGATGAGGGCCATAGACATATTCATAAAAAAGCCACACCAATGTTGGGTGGAGTAGGTATATTTTTAGGATTTCTCTTTGGCTATATGTTATTTGGTGAACAAAGTATTAGAATGAACTCAATACTAATTGGAAGTTTCATCATTATATTAACAGGAATTATCGACGATATTAAGCCAATACGAGCCTATCAAAAAATGATAGGTCACATCGTTGCTGCATGTATTATTGTATTTTACGGTCAAATTACATTAGATAATATTACAGCATTTGGATTTTCTCTAGATTTTGGCGCTTTTTCTCCATGGATAACGATTTTATTCATTGTAGCATGTACTAATATTATAAATTTAATAGATGGAGCAGATGGGCTAAGTGGAGGAATCGCATCTATCTTCTTCCTAACGATAGGAATTATAGGGTTCTATCAAGGAAGAAGTGGAAGCCTAGTTATGATTCTAACCTTCATAATGCTTGGTTCAACATTAGGATTTTTATTACATAATTTTTATCCAGCAAAAATATTCGCAGGAGACTGTGCTACATTTATGGGATTTATTATATCAATTATTACGTTGTTGGAATTTAAAGGACCAGCCTTAACATCATTCTTTGTACCATTGATGATATTAGGAATACCAATATTAGATACATTATTTGCAATTATAAGGAGATTACTAAAAGGGCAACCTCCATTTCAAGCTGATAAACAACACCTACATCATCAATTATTAGGTATGAATTTCTCACAGAGAACAACAGTTTTAATTATATATGGCATAAATCTATTATTTGCAGCAGCATCTATTCTTTATACAATTAAAGATCCAGTTTTAGGAAAAATAGTATATATTATTATTCTGATTATTGTACTATGGTTTGTATTACATACAACAATTATTTCTGATAAAACACCAACGAGAACAAAAAAGATAGAGGAGAAGTTTTCAATATTCAGAAAGAAAAAACCTAAAACAAAAAAGAAAAAGACTGCTAACTAACAGCAGTTTTTCTTTATTTATAAATTGGAAAATTATGGAAATCAAAGGGATGGTAGATATATGATTAACTTTATAATTTGTGAAGACAAAAAAGAGCTATTAAAAGAATATAAAGACCAAATTGATAAATTCATGATGAAGTACGATATTGAATATAAATGTGATACATTTGATTGTTATGATGATAAATGGAAAAATGCAGTAAAAAAGATAAAAGGATTTAAAATATATTTATTAGATATAAGAACAGAAGATGGTTCTGGAATAGATGCAGCTAGGATGATAAGAGAAGAATATGATGACTGGGTATCTATGATTATTATGATATCGGGTTTTCCCGAATATCGTTATGAAGCTTTAGGAAAAAGACTAATGTTAGTAGATTTTATTAACAAATTAGATCATCCAGAACAAAAACTACAAGATGCACTATTAATATGTCTAAAAAATTATGACAATAAATATAAAAGCTTAAAATATACATATAAAAATGTAGCTTATAATATTGAATTCAGAACCATTATAAAAATAGAAAAAGAAATTGATAGTAAAAGATGTGCAATTTATGCAGAAGAAGGGAAACAGTACATTCAAGGTTCATTAAATGATGTATTAAAAAGACTAGATAAAAGATTCTTCAAATGTAACAGAGGAGTAGCTCTAAATATAGAACAAGTACAAAGTTACAATTTTACTAAAAACGTAGCGCTTCTAAAAAATGGAGAAGAATTCCAAGACATATCAAGAAGTAAAAGAAGGGAGTTGTATAATCGTGTTAGAGGTATTGATTAGGATAATATGCGCAGTTTTAATGTCGTTAAATGCAAATTATATTATAAAGAAAATAGTAAAACCTACTAGAAAGCCACAATTTTATCAAAATTTAATATTGTTTTTAACATTAACTGCTGGATTAGTACTAACATATCAAATTGAATATAAAGGACTGAATTCTTTAGTGTTTTTTCTTGTAGGTGTTATAACATTTAAATACATTTACAAATTTACATTCGAAGAAAGTATTATTAGCTTTGCAATGTTTATGTTAATGATAGCATTTAGCGATATAATAACATCATTAATCTTCATGGCTAATTTTTCAGTTAAAGAAATTAGAACAAACGAAATAATATTTTTCCTATCAAATGTAAC
This sequence comes from uncultured Bacilli bacterium, assembly GCA_944333345.1. GTDB lineage: Bacteria > Bacillota_I > Bacilli_A > RF39 > UBA660 > Faecimonas. Next base: position 7,223 of record CALVKW010000065.1, read on the forward strand.
AGTGAATCTTATAACTATTCTTTTTATAAATATAAAATGCGTAAAAAACACTCTAAATAAATTTTATAATACAATTTTACCAAAAAAATCTATAACAGATATTCTCTTCTTTACATTGTTGATAATTGGATTTAGTTATTTAATATATAATATAGGATTCTCTAAATTTTTTAATAAAGAATATATTCTAAACTTCCTTATTTTTATAATATTTACTATAATTACCTATATTTTTATAGAAAGCCAAAATAAATATAAAAAGTTAGAGGAAGAATATGATGTTCTCTTTAATTACATCCAAACATTTGAAGAATGGATTGAAAAAGAACAGTTGAACCGTCATGAATATAAAAATCAATTAGCTGTTTTACGTTGTTTGACAAAAGAAAAGAAGGTAAAAGATAAAATAGATGAAATATTAGAAGATAATATAAATATTGAAAGCCAAGCCGTAACAAATCTAAAGAATCTTCCAAAAGGAGGAATAAAAGGATTAATGTATTATAAAGCAGCTATAGCTCAAAAACAAAAAATAAATTTAACTACAGATGTTAGTATTGAGAATAAAGGTGTATTAACAAAACTGTCAGAAAAAGAAGTCAGAATACTATGTAAGTTAATTGGAATATATTTCGATAATGCCATAGAAGCCGCAGCTGAAAGTAGGAAGAAAATAGTTTCAATAGAAATATATGAATTGAAGGATAAAGTGAATTTTGTGTTCTCTAATACTTTTAAAAAACATAGAAATATAAAAGATAGAAATGAAAAAGGAGTGTCATCTAAAGGAGAAGGTAGAGGTAATGGACTATACTTTGCTTCTAAATTATTAAAAGAAAATAAATGGATAAATAGTAGACAAGATATAATTGAAAAATACTATATTCAAGAAATTAGTATAAATAAAAAGAATATTTAAAATATTCTAATCATAAAATATACCGCAACTATCTATATCTTCCATAAGAAATAGTATACATCCAGTACTTGCCATCCCAGTGAGTAACATTGCAATACCTGCCAACAACATCGATAATCTTTTTTTCATACTCCATCTCCTTTACCTAAATTATATTAAATACTAATTTGTATTTAACATCTTATAATTATTATATGGTTGATGAAACAACCGATAAGTAAGTGGACTTACTACAATAGTTTGTATAATAAGTGCTGAAAGTATAATAGCAGTCCAGTAATTGCTATCTAATAAAATGATAGCTAAAGTATAAATACATCCTGTTATAATAGTAATAACCTTACGAACAAACCTCTTCCGTTTATTAGAAAGAGGTCTTTTTTTTGTATCAGCTGGAGCAAATAATAAATAATGAAAAATAGACACTCCGCAAATTATATATATAACAACATTAGATAAATGAATGT
>CALVKW010000066.1 GCA_944333345.1 uncultured Bacilli bacterium
GCTTGTCCTGTTGTTGGACCATCTCCTGATAAACAACTGATTACTCCATCTGGTACTCCTGCTTCTTTTAATAATAAGCAATATCTATGAAGTGTTAAAGGGTTATAGGTGGATGGTTTTACAATCACTGCATTTCCCATGATTAAAGCACTTGGTACTTTTTGACCAAACAAGTCACATGGAAAGTTAAATGGAATAATACAAGCAACTACTCCCAATGGTTGTCTGATTGTGAATTGAACATCATTTTCATGACCAGGCTCATTACCTGTAGGTATATTTATTCCATATAGATGTTTTGCTCTTTCCACATAAGCATAGACGAATGTTCTTGTATTTCCGATTTCATCTCTTGCTTCTTTAATTGGTTTTCCTGTTTCTTTGCAAAGAAGTTGTGCTAAATCCTCTTTGTCTCTTTCTACCAAGTCAACAAATTTTTCTAAAATACGACCACGTTCATGTAATGGCATTTTAGCCCAGGATTTTTGTGCCTCTACTGCAGCAGTTACTGCCATATCTACATCTTCTTCTGTAGAATTTGGTACAGTATCAATAAATTCTCCTGTTGCTGGGTTTGTTACTTCAATTACTTGATGGTTACTAGCGTCCATCTCCATTCCTTTTACTAAATTCTTCATACTACCTCCTAATTTTTACCAAATGCAGTAAATGATAACATTAATCCACCACAGATATTAGCGGAATGTTCATCATAACCATATTCACCAAAGGTAAAGATAGTAATAAATGGTACGTCTTTTGCTTCTTTCAATAATTGTTTATGTACTTCTCCTATACGATCACCAATTCCTAATTTTCTTCCACCACAGTGTACTAAAAAATAAGCTGCTGGTTCTGTATAAAGTTGTTTTTTTACATCTTTCATTGTATTTCCAGTAGAGTCAATTAACTCGTCTACAGTTGCTTCTAATTGAATAATTGCAGTTCCTGGAACAGCTTTATTTCCTAAAGTAATCGTATCATCTGATGTTGTTCTTGTTCCCATATCGTTACCAAACATCGGATGACGAATTACAGTTAGATTTCCAAGTGGATCTTTTACTCCAAGAGGACGAGTAATTGATGCTACTAGAAGATTTTGTCCTTTTAATTGAGCTGGAGTTGTATTAATCCAACTTGCATATTTCTTTAATGCTGATACTCCATCAATAGATACTAGAGTACGGTTATCTTTTACTTCTGTAATTAATCCAACATTATTTGTTTCTCTATATGCTCCTGTATAAGATGTTACGATTTCATTGTCTGTATAGAAGAAAGCGACTGCTACTCCATCATTAAATACTTTATCATTACAGATGATCTGCCATTTTCCTTCTACGGTATCATCTGCAGCACTTCCTCCAAACATTGGAACTCTTCCAATAACATCTTGGATACCCATTAAGTAATCTTCTTCTTCTTTTGGACTTGCTACCATATAGAAATATGCTGGTGCTCTTGTTGTTTTGGCATTTTCTACTGCTTCGATAGCTACTTTTCTACCGATGGCACGTGCATCTTTTCCTGCTTCGTGGCAAGCTACTCCTACTGTCATGTCTTTGTCATCTAACATCATCATTCCAGAGAATCCATGGTCTGAAGATACTACACCTTCAGGAACAATGATTGCTCCACTACTTGTACATCCAATGATTGGTGCATTAGTTACACTTCTTACTCCTTTTACTACCTCTTTTACGTTAGATAGTACAGAAGTATAAAGCATACCTAATTTAGCATTTTTCATGTCATGTGATGCTACTCTGGCAGTTTCTTCTCCTGATTTGAAACTGTCTACATCAATACTGAATCCTACTTTTGATTTTAACATTTTTTTACCTCTTTTCTTTTTTTATTCATAAGCTTCATTATATAAAGCTAGGATGTCTTCTTTTGTTACTTCTCTTGGATTTCCAGGTGTACATGCATCATTCAATGCTTGTTCTGCTAATGTTGGTAACATCTCTTTTGGAATTCCAATTTCTTTTAATGTTTGTGGAATATGTAGTTTTACTGATAAATCTTTTACTGCATCTACTACTTTTTGTACTGCTTCTTCATCCGTTGTGTTACTCATATCAATTCCAAATGCATTTCCCATGTTTCTAAATAATTCTGGGCAAACTTGTCCATTGAATTTTAACACATGTGGTAATAATAGAGCATTTGCAACTCCATGTGGAGTATCAAAATATGCACCTAAGGAATGTGCCATGGAATGAACAATTCCTAAACCTACATTTGAAAATCCCATACCAGCTATATATTGAGCATAACCAATTTTTTCTACTGCTTTTTCTTCTTTGTCATTAGCTGCGCGTTCTAAGTTTTTATAAATTAATGACATGGCATTAATATGGAACATATCAGGAATTAACCATCCTGCTTTTGTAATGTATCCTTCCATAGCATGTGTTAGTGCATCCATTCCAGTTGATGCTGCAATTGATTGTGGCATTCCCTGCATCAAATCTGGATCGATAATTGCTACTACTGGAATGTCATGAACATCTACACATACCATTTTCTTTGTTCTTACTTCATCGGTAATTACGTAATTAATCGTTACTTCTGCTGCAGTTCCAGCGGTAGTTGGTAAAGCGATTAATGGTAATGCTTTGTTTTTTGTAGCAGCCGTTCCGTCTAAGCTTACTACATCACTAAATTCTGGGTTAGTCATAATTACAGCGATTGCCTTTGCTGTATCAATAGAGCTTCCCCCACCAATTGCTACAATACAATCAACGTTATTGTCTTTTGCAACTTTTAATCCGTCTTGTACATTTTGTACTGTAGGATTGGGTTTTACTCCATCATATGTAACATAGTTAACTTGATTTTTTTCTAATTTGTCTGTGACTAAAGCGACAGTTCCTGTTTCTAGTAATGATTTATCTGTGACTACTAGAACCTTTTGAAATTGTCTTGCTTTTATTTCTTCTGGTAATTTTTCTCTGGCTCCACGGCCAAAGTATGATGTTTCGTTTAATACGATTCTATTTATCATTTTACTAGCCTCCCTATCGTAACAATTATACCATATTTTTATTTTTTAGAAAAATAGTTTTGTATATAAAAAAAGAAAAAGCATCAAATTTGATGTTTTTTCTGTCAACTTTTATTTTAATGTTGCTGTAGAAGTACTATTTAGACTTAAATCAGCTGTTCTTCCATCTAAATACGCATAGTATCCTGCTGCTGCTATCATGGTTGCGTTATCTGTGCAATATTTCATTGGTGGGATAGATACTTCTACATTCATTTCTTCTCCTAAGTTTTCTATTTCTTTTCTTAATATTTGGTTAGCAGCTACTCCTCCTGCTACAATTAGATATTTTATTTTATTTTCTTCGATTGCTTTTCTTGTTTTACTGATTACTGATTCTACTGCTACTTTTTGGAATGATGCTGCTAAATTTTCTTTATTTAATTCATGTTCTCTTTGTTCTTCGTTATGTGCTAAGTTAATTACTGCACTTTTTAGACCACTGAAAGAAAAATTATAACTATCATCATGAAGAGGAATTGGCAATTTGTAAGTAGGTTTACCATTTTTTGCTAATTTATCTAACTTAGGTCCTCCTGGGTATTCTAATCCTATTACTCTAGCTACTTTATCATAGCATTCACCAATTGCATCATCTAATGTTCCGCCTAATTTTTTAAATTTATAATGATCTGTCATTTCAATTAACTCTGTATGCCCACCGCTAACTACTAATGCTAATAATGGAAATTTAAATGGTCTTACAAGACTATTTGCATAAATATGTCCTGCAATATGATGAACTGGTATTAATGGCTTTTGATATAGATAGGCTAGTGTCTTAGCAGCTTCTAAACCAATTAATAAGGAACCTATTAATCCTGGTCCATAGGTAATGGCGATAGCATCAATTTCGTCCATAGTCATATTGGCTTTTTCTAAGCATTCCTCTAATACAATGGTAATATTTTTTACATGATGACGACTAGCGATTTCTGGAACAACGCCTCCATAGTCTTTATGAATATCTATTTGAGAAGATATTACTGTTGCAATTTCTTCTGTACCATTTTTTACGATAGAGGCGCTTGTTTCATCACAACTACTTTCTATTCCTAATATAATCATATCCTTTTTCTCTTTCATTTTACCACTCTTTTCACTTCTTTCTTATTTTAACATAAAAGACTCTTTTTTTCTACTAAGAGTCTTCGTTTTTTCTTTCCATTAATATTCCATCTATTCCTTGATAGTAACCTTTTCTGATTGCTTTTTCTTTGAAACCAAATTTTTTATATACGTGAATTGCTACAAAATTATCTTTTTTTACTTCTAGTGTGATGCTTTTATCCACAACTTCAATCATTTTTTTTAATAATTTTGAAGCTTTTCCACAGTTTCTGTGGAAAACATCTACTTCTATTTGATTAATTTCTGCTCTATCATAAATATCACTATAATATAAATAAGCAATAATTTTGTTATCTTCTATTTCTAATAAGTATCGACCAAAGGGATTGATTTCTATATCTTTTTTTATTTTTTCTAATTCAATGATGCTGTCTTTTGCTGTTATATTTTTTATATCATTTGGATTTTCTATTAAAATTAACATGAATTTCTACTTTCTTCTGCTTCTGTCAATTTAAGATAATTAGGATTTACAGCATGTGGATTTAACTCTTCTTTATTTTTATATTTATCAACTATTTTTACAATATCTGGATTGTATGATTCCCATGTTTTCGCAGTTACTTCTACTTTATCTTGATCATTTGTAATAATTTTATAATTCTTTATTTCTTCTAGTTCTTTTTTTAAATTTTCATATGTTATATATGCTGGTTCTAAAATAAAATTGTCATTTTCATCTACAATTGTTGCATAGCAATAACCTCTTCTAGCATCAATAATTGGTACTCTTATTAAATCATTCTTGCTAGTTATTGCCATTGCCTCTAAAGAAGTTATGGTTGTAATTGGAATATTTAGACTCCAAGCATATACTTTGGCTATTGTTATTCCAATTCTAATTCCAGTAAAAGAACCTGGTCCATTTACTACTATAATTTTGGTTATATCTTTTGGAACTATTCTAGTGCTTTCAAACATTGATACAATTTCTGGTAAAGCTTCTTGAGATAGTTGATGACCATATTCTTTTTTTATCTCCGCTTGAAGTTTTCCTTCTTTTACTATGCCAGCATATAAGTAATTTGAAGATGTGTCTATATATAAAATCATAATACATCCTCACATACTTCTTCATACTTATTACCATGAGGTGTTAAGATAATTATTCTTTTGTTTTCGTCCTCACTAGAGTTTTTTATTTTAATATCTAATCTCTTTTCTGGTAAGTAATCTGGAATCATATCTGCCCATTCAATGATAGTAATACCACCTTTTGTATAATATTCTTCAATTCCTAAGTCTTCTACTTTACCATCTAAACGATATACATCCATATGATATAAAGGTAACTCTCCTGATGTATATTCTTTTATAATGTTAAATGTTGGAGATGTAATTTCTTCTTCTACTTCCATTGCTTTGGCAAATCCTTTAGTAAATATTGTTTTTCCACTACCTAAATCCCCTTGTAAGCAAATTACCATATTTGGAAATTTTTCTGACTCAATATTTTGTGCCAATTCAATAGTTTCTTCTTCTGAGTATGTTGTTACTTTATAATCCATATTTCTTCACCCATTTTTTATTATACCAAAAAAAAAGAGTTATACAACTCCTTTTCTGTCAATTACTGGCAATTGACATATTTTCTACCAGAACAGATGGTGATCCAGAAATTTCTGTTTTGAATTCTAAATTATTACCAATTTCTTTTATATTTTTTAATAAATCAATAATGTTTGTAGACATAATACAAGTTTCAAAGGCATTCGTTATTTTACCGTCTTTTATAATAAAGCCAAATATTGGAGCAGAAATTTTTCCATCTATATTATTTAAGAATACACCGCCACTAGACATGTAGTTTGTGATATATAATCCGTTATCTAGTTTTTTGATTAATTCTTCTTCAGATTTTTTCCCTGGAATTAAATATAGATTTCTAGCAGAAATTTTTTCATAGCCGTTGCCAGTACTTTCTATTTTTTTCAACTCTGCTTCTTGATTGTTATATAAAAATGTTTGTAATATTCCATCTTTTAAAATTGATTTTTTATATGTTTCTGTTCCTTCATTGTCAAAATATGCATATCCAGGAAATTTTTCGTTTCTAGGGTCTTCTATTATGTTAACAATACTATTTGCTATCTTTTTATGTTCTTTTCCTTCTAAAAATGATAACTTTTTTCTTACATTTTCATAAGAGATTATTCCCATTATGTTTTCTAATAAATTAGACATAAATCTAGATGATAAAATAACATTATAGGTACCTGTTTTTATTTTTTCTTTTACTAAAAATTTTTCAGCATTCTCGATGACGTTTTGACATATTTGCTTCATATCAATATCTTCATCTGTGGTTGTATAGGCAATATCGTTATATGTAACCGCATCTTTTTTGCTTTTCGCTACTGCTGATACATAAAATGCACAATTTTCCTTTGTACTTAATAAATCTACACCATTTGTGTTTACAATTCTCTTTTGTGAATGAGTCCATTCATATTCACTAGTAATAGAACTTATCGAAGTATGATTTTCTCTTAACTGATTAAAGTTAATCATTGTTTTTATTTTTTCATTTATATTTTGATTGTCAGACCTTTTAGCTCTAAATTCTAACTTTTTCTTATTTTCTATATAATTATCTTTATACTTGCTTTCTATTATTTCACTTTCTTGTTTTAAAATTTCATATAAGTCAGGATTTAGATGCTCTGTGTTAATTTTTACATATTTTCCATTTATTTTGGCTTTTACTTCGTAGGAAGTTTTATCAGAAAAGACGGATTTTTTTAATTTTTCATTTACTACTTTTATTTCTACGGATTCCGTTTTGAACTCTGTTACTTGTAGAGCTTCTACTTCATCTTTTAAACTACTAATAAACTCCTCTATTCTCATTTATCTGTTCCTCCTACTAGTATTTTGCTAACTTTGATTGTTGGCTCTCCTACCGTTACTGGTACTCCCCCACTGGCACTAATACAGTAACCTGGTTCCAGGTATAAATCATCTGAAACCATTTCAACTTCTTTTAGAATATCTTGTCCTTTTCCAATTAAAGTAATACCAGACACTACATCTTTTAGTTGGCCTTTTTCAATGATATATGCTTCTCCCACAGTAAAGTTAAACTCTCCAGTTTGTGGATATACACTTCCACCCTCCATCTTTTTACAATATAGTCCATAATCTATACTCTTTATCATATCTTCAAATTTATCAGTTCCTGCGGCTAAATAGGTATTATTCATTCTAGATGTCGGAGGAAATTCATAGCTTTCTCTTCTACCTGATCCCGTGGCTGGTAAGTTCATCTTTATAGCGTTTAAATCGTCAATTAAATACTTCTTTAATACTCCATTTTCTATTAGTATATTTTTCTGGGTTTTATTTCCTTCGCTATCGATTATTGTGCTTCCCCATTCACCTGGAATTGTTCCATCATCGATTAGGGTCACCTTATCGCTTGCTATTTTTTGATTTAAGCAATTAGAAAAGATGCTTACTCCATCACTTACTGTAGTTGCTTCTAAGGCATGACCGCATGCTTCATGAAATATTACAGCGGCAAAGCCGTTTCCTAGAATTACAGGCATTTCTCCTCCTTTAAAAGGAACTGAGTCAAGTTTTTTTATTGCTTCTTTTGCAGCATCAATTCCAAAGTTTTCTATATCTACGCCTTCTAAAAATTCATATCCTTTACTAGCTCCAATTGACTTATAAGAGTTTCCTTTTTTTTCATCTTTTTGTGCATTAACAAGGCAGAAAAGTCGAGTCTGTATTTCATCTGATTTTATAAATTTCCTTTTACTGTTAGCAATTTCATATTCCTTATATTCTTCGATAAAAAAAACTGTTACTTGAGATATAAGATTTGAAAATTTCCTGACAGATTTGTCAATTGTTTTTAATATTTTTCTCTTTTTTTCTGCTGGGAAGTCATTATGTTTTATTTTTATTGGTGCTTTTTTTTCTTCCATTTTTCCCAACTTAACCATTTTTAATTTTGGTTTTTCTTTTTTTATACTATCAAGCATTATTTTCGTTATTTTCAGTATATTTTCCTCTGTCAGTGTATTAGTGGAAATATAGTATATATTGCTATTGCTTGAGACTCTAATTCCAACACCTTCTGTTTGACCATAATTCATATCATCTAATTTTTTGTCTAATACTGTGTATTTGGTACGTCTTCCTTTTTCATAATATACTTCGGCAAAATCGCATCCGTGATTTATGCACATATTAATTATTTTTTCATATAATTCTTTATTCATCGATATCACCTACTTTAGTATAGCATGTATCATGTAGAATATAAAGAAATTGTTATCGATACTTTTCGATAAAAAAAAAGGACCAATATAAGTCCTTTATAAACAAAAAAAATTCTTGGCAACTTCCTATCTTCGCTTTCACTATTGTCGGCGTTAAGTGGCTTAACTTCTG
>CALVKW010000067.1 GCA_944333345.1 uncultured Bacilli bacterium
ACTACAAATTCAGCCAAAATCACAACTTTTTAAAAAAATTACAAAAACTACTTGTAAAAACTTAGAAAGTCACAAAAATTAAAATAAAAAAAGCCCAAAGGGCTATTTTGAATGACTACTAGTGTTTTCATAGGATTGAACTTTCACCACAAGTTCCGGATTAAAAGCTGTTGCACCATTAATTTCTTTACTAAAATAATAAGAATTATCACCACTCATATGATAAGATTCTGGAGTAACTAATTCAGAAATATATTTACTATCATTTTCTAAAAAATAATGATATCTACCCAAAGAAAGAACTAAATCTTCTGCCACTTTTTCAGGTGTAAATCCTTCTTTCATTGTTCCAAAAGCAAAAGTAATATAAGCACTATCATCTAATACTTCTTGTTCTGTCGGAGAAGGAACAGTAGTGTAAACGATTTCCCCCTTATCATCTGTTTTATAAGTTGCGATACCAGCAATGGAATTAGTATCCCAAGCACGTTGATGAAATGTTACTTGAGCTGCTTTTAATAAAGCTTCAGAATGATTAGCAGTACCATCCTGTTGTGGGCCAATTAATGTAACACCTTCTCCAGAAACCATTTGCTGATCTAAAGTAATAATAGTAGCATCTTCACGTTTTAAGTTATCATTCTGTCTAGAAATTTCAAACTTAATTCCTTGTTCTTCCAAAGAATCACACACATCTTCAAAAAAGGCATTTCCACAATCATTATCATTAATAATTAAGTTTAAATCATTGATATCATCAGAAGCCACCTCGATAGTATTAGAAGATAACAAATCTTCAGGTTGGTCCGTAAGTCGATCGTTAGAATTAAATAATAACTGACTTCCAAACACAGCAACACTAGCAGCAATCGTACCAGCAAGAATAGTACCTTTCAATTTTTTCGTAAGTTTCACATTCTCCTCAGGAAAATTTTCAGGATTGAACCGAATCATAGCATCACCTCTATTAAAATTATAGTAAATAAACCGTCCAAAGTCAAAAAGCTTGACATAACTTGTCGAAAAAAAGACATATGAAATATATATAGTAGAAGAAATATGATAAAATAAAGCTATAAAGGAGTGTTGCAGATGAAAAAAGAAAGGAGAAAAATATCTAAAAAAGAAGTGATAATAACCATTTTTATAGTAATATTAGGTCTAACTATCGCTGCCTTACTTTGGATATTTGTATTTGATAATAACTCACCAGAGCAACAAAAATCTGAAGAACCACAAGTAATAGAAGAGCCAGAAAAAAAGCTTACCGTTGTAGATGAAGATAGTAACGCTAGACCAATCGCTGTAATGATAGACAACAATATTGGTAACGGAAGACATGCAGGTCTACAAGAATCTTATATTAACTATGAAATCATCGTAGAAGGTGGTCTAACCAGAATTATGGCTTTATTTAAGGATAAGGATGTATCATTAATTGGACCAGTAAGAAGTTCAAGACATTATTTCCTTGACTATGCATTAGAAAGTGATGCTATCTATGCACACTATGGATGGAGTACTTACGCACAGAGTGACATTAATTATCTAGGAGTAAATAACATAAATGGTTTATATGATGAAGACCCATTTTGGAGAGACAATACAATAGCTGCACCACACAATGTATTTACTTCTACAGATAGATTATATGCAGATGCAACAAATAAAAATTACAATACTACAACAGAAAATTGGAAATTATTAAATTATACACCAGAAGAGGTAAACTTAAACGAGCCTTCTTCTACTACAACACAAATAAATCCAGAAACAGGAGTGGAAGAAGAAATACCTGTAACAAGAGATGGACTATTAACAGCAAATTCCATCACAATTCCATACTCATACTATCAAACCAGAAACTACACATATGATTCTGAAAGAAAGGTATATTTAAGATATATGAATAATACCCCTCATCTAGATAAAACAACTGGAGAACAACTATATTATAAAAATATTATTATTGAGCAAGTTAGAAATTATCAGTTAGATAGTGCTGGGAGACAAGATTTAGATACCACTGGAAGTGGAGAAGGTTATTACATTACCAATGGGTATGCACTTCCAATTTACTGGACAAAATCGGGAAGAAGTGCTAAAACAATATATACATATATAGATGGAAGTGAAGCAGACATAAATGATGGTAATACATTTATACAAATTGTGCCAACTTCATCTTCACCAACAATTAATTAGAAAGGAATACATATGAAAGTAGGATTATTTGGATGTGGAGCCTATGGTATGGCTCTAAGTAGTATCATGAGTGCAAACAACTGTGATATAACAATGTGGACTAAATTTGAAGAAGAAAAGAAAAATTTAGAAGAAACTAGAAAAAATGAAAAGTTAATTCCAAACTTTTCAATTTCTGAAAATATAAAATTAACAACTAGTGTCGAAGAATGCATTAAAGATAAAGATTTGCTAGTTATAGCTATACCGGCAGCATTTATTGATTCACTAGCTGTAGAAATGAAACCTTTTATCAAAGACAATCACATATTAATTGCAACCAAGGGCATCGAACAAGAAACAGGTTTGTTTATCAATCAAATTCTAGAAAAATACTTGGATACAGATAATATAGCAGTAATCAGTGGACCATCTTTTGCCGTTGATTTAGTAACAAAGATGCCAGCGGGATTAACTTTAGCAACACAACACGAAGAAACAGAACATCTTGTAAAAAAAGCTTTAGCTAATCGTTACATTAAATTAAGAGCAACAAAAGATATTATTGGAACAGAAATCTGTGGATCAATAAAAAATGTAATAGCGTTATCTGCAGGAATGCTAGAAGGCCTTGGAGCAAATGATTCCACAAAAGCAATGTTATTAACAGAAGCAATACACGATATGAGAGAAATTATTGATGCCTTCGATGGTGATAAAAAAACAGTTTTATCATTTGCAGGATTTGGAGACTTATTATTAACCTGCACATCTGTGAAAAGTAGAAATTTTAGTTTTGGAAAACTTCTTGGAGAAAAACGTTCTAAAGAAGAAATACAAGAATATCTATCTCGTACAACAGTAGAAGGTTTCTATACACTAGAATCTATATATAAATTATTAAAAAATAAAAAGGTATTCATCCCTATTATAGATTTAATCTACGATATAGCAGTAGAAGGTAAAGACCCGGAAGTACTATTAACATTTCTTGTGGAAAAAGAATAAGGAAATATTTTTTTCCACTTTTTTTGTGGAAAAAACATGTTATAATGAATAAAGTCAAAGGAGTGAAGATATGTCAGTATACAAAATCCCATTAATAACAGCATTCATCATATTTCCTGTAATAGCTTTTATCTTCACAATCCCATACTTAATATATCAATATAGAAAATATGGATCTATTCCAATTCTAAGAAGTGTAATTTTTTATAGTTTTATCTTGTATTTATTATGTGTATACTTTTTAGTGATTTTACCACTACCATCAATGGAAGAAATGAAAACAATACCATTAAAAACACCACAATTAATTCCTTTCGATTTTATTAGACAATTATATCATTCTATATCCTTCCAATGGAATGATTGGTCCTCATATATAACACTAATCAAAAACCCTTCATTCTATATAGCAGCATTTAACATCTTATTAACTTTACCTTTCGGAATATATTTAAGATATTATTTTGAATGCAAATGGTATAAAGTGCTATTATATAGTTTTTTACTAAGTTTATTTTTTGAACTGACACAATTAACGGGGTTATATGGTATATATCCACGTGCTTATCGCTTATTTGATATTGATGATCTAATACTAAATACAACGGGAGCATTATTAGGATGTTTAATTACACCAATCGTATCTAAAATTTTACCATCCAGAAAAGAACTAGACGAAAAAAGTTTTAAAAAAGGGAAAAAAGTAACTTTCTTTAGAAGAGCATTAGCCTACTGCATCGATTTCTTCTTCCTTGTAATAATGATTGCAATAGTAAGTATCATTACATATAATACAGAAATATCACAATATGCCTTATTAATTAGTGTTTTACTATATTTTCTATTAATACCGATATTAACAAATGGGAAAACAGTTGGAAAAATGATACTAAAATTACAAATTGTATCAAAAAAAGAATCAAAAAATGATAAAATAAAAATAGTACTAAGATATATTCTTAGTTATATACTATTTTATTATCAATTCGTAATTATCGATATAATTAGTAATATCTCTACAAACAACCAAGGAACATGGATAATTAAAAATGGAAGCATTAATATACTAAGATTATATTTCTGGTTAAATATACTTAGTATTATTATTAGTTTTGTAAAAAAGGATAAAAGATTTTTATATGAAAAACTAACTCAAACAGAAAATAAATCAACAATTGAATATGAAGAAACAAAAAAGGAAGAACCAGAAAATGCCAAGGAGGATGAAGATGCTAGAGATAAAAAAGATAAGTAAAAGTTATAAAACAGAAAATTTTGTTCAACAAGCCTTAAATCAAGTTAGTTTGCAATTTAGAAAAAATGAATTTGTGAGTATTTTAGGACCAAGTGGCAGTGGAAAAACAACGTTACTAAATATTATTGGAGGTCTAGATCACTATGATACAGGAGATTTGATTATTAACAGTAAATCAACTAAAAACTACAAAGAAAATGATTGGAACGCTTACCGTAATAACTGTATAGGGTTTATCTTTCAAAATTATAATTTAATTGGTCATATCTCTATTTTAGAAAATGTGGAAATGGGTATGACGTTAAGTGGCGTTGGAACAAAAGAAAAAAAGAAAAGAGCTAAAGAAGCATTAGAAAAAGTAGGACTATTAGAACATACACATAAAAAGCCAAATCAATTATCTGGTGGCCAAATGCAACGTGTCGCAATTGCACGAGCATTAGCAAACAATCCAGATATTATATTAGCAGATGAACCTACAGGTGCTCTAGATACAAAAACCAGTGAACAGATTATGAATTTGATAAAAGAAATATCAAAAGACAAACTGGTAATCATGGTAACACATAATCGAGAATTAGCAGAAAAATATTCCACAAGAATTGTGGAATTAAAGGATGGAAAGTTAATCAAAGATTCTAATCCTGTGGAAAAAGAAGAAAAAGAAAGCAAAGGATTTACAATCAAGAAAACTGCTATGAGCTTTTGGACTGCACTAAAATTATCATTTAATAATATTAAGACAAAAAAAGGAAGAACGGCATTAACAGCCTTTGCTTCATCTATTGGAATTATTGGAATTGCTCTAATTCTTTCTTTATCAAATGGATTTCAAACAAAAATAGATGAATATGAAGCAGACACTTTATCTCAAATGCCAATAACAGTAAGTACACAAGCGATGAGTATGAATGAAGAAACAATGCAGGAGATTGTCAAAAATCAGGATAAACATAAAGAATACTCGAACGCTCAAGTAATTTATCCAAGAGAAAATGAATTAGAAACTATGATGCATATTAATAAGATTGATCAATCATATGTAGACTACATAGAATCTATTGATAAAAGCCAACTAAATGCTATTGGATATGAATATGGAACTACTTTAAATGTAGTAACTCAGAATACAGATGATACATACACACTCGTCCCAACCGCAACAAACTATTCAATGTCAACCACATCATTAACTGGAGTAATGGGGTGGAGTCTCTATCCAGAAAGTATGGATAATAAAAGTACATTGGAAAAAGATTATGATGTATTAGCTGGGGAGATTAATGAGGAAGAACCAGGTATTGTGTTAGCAGTTAATTCCAGAAATGAATTAGACGCTGCAACACTAGAACAATTAGGCTTTGATATAAATGAAAAATTGCCATTTAAAGAAATTTTAAATAAAGAATTTAAAGTAATTCCTAACAATATATATTATAAAGAAGTAAATAATTATTTTGTGCCCAGCCAAGACTATCAAGCAATGTATGAGAGCGAAGAAGCGATTACTATAAAGATTCAAGCAATTATTCGTGGAAAAAAAGATAAAAGTGAATTGACTCAATCAGGAATTTACTATAACTCTGCTTTAGTTGATGAAGTTATTAATATAAATAAAGAAAGTGATATTGTAAGTAGACAAAAAGAAGTAGATTATAATATTTTAACAGGTCAACCATTTGATGAAACATCTTCGACGGTTACAAAAGAAAATATTTTAGGCATACTAGGAGCAGAGGTGACTCCATCGATTATTTATCTATATCCAAAAGATTTTGAAACAAAAGATTACGTTACTAACTATTTGGATAAATATAATGAAGATAAAAAAGATGCCAACCAGATATTATACACAGATTATGCAGCCATGATTAGTTCATTATCAGGAAGTATTATGGATGCTGTTACATATGTCTTAATAGCTTTCTCTTCTATTTCATTAATAGTTTCCTGCATTATGATTGCAATTATAACTTATATATCTGTCTTGGAAAGAACGAAAGAAATTGGAATTTTACGTGCTTTAGGAGCCAGAAAAAAAGACATAAAACGAGTATTTAACGCTGAAACTTTCTTAGTAGGTATATTTTCTGGTTTATTGGGAATCGTTATTGCAGAATTACTAACATTTCCAATCAACCAAGTTATAGAAAATTTATCAGCTTTACCAAATGTTGCACAATTAAATCCAATTCATGCTATAATATTAGTATTAGTAAGTGTAACATTAACCGTAATAGGAGGATTAATACCAGCAAGTATAGCATCTAAAAAAGATCCAGTAGAAGCACTTAGAACAGAATAAGGAGAGAAAAATATGGAAAGACTTATGAAACAATTTTTACGTTCTTCAATCATAACATCTATAATATTAATGGTATTGGGAATATTATTAGTTTTTCAATCGGAAACAACAATAATGACGATTTCCTATGTTATTGGAGGAATTCTAGTAGCCGTTGGTGCATTAGCACTAATTCGATATGTAAGAAATGGACAAGGTCCAGAATATCGTAATGAATTGGATATCATCTATGGTATTGTAACGATTATCTTTGGAATGATAATTATCAAAAATTATCAAGCAATTGCTAGCATTATACCAATAGTTATCGGTATTGGTATAATTATCAGCAGTGCAGGTAAGTTAAATTATGCCTTTCAATTAAAGGCAACTCAGAATCCAATATGGAAAACAACTATGGTAATATCTATTATTAGTACAATCTGTGGTGTAATATTGCTATTTAATCCATTCACTGCTGCACTAGGAATAATGAAAATAATAGGTGTATTTATCATTATATATGCAATATTGGATATAACATCAACCATTGCAATTAAAAGCAGTGTAACAAAAATTCATAAAGCTATGGAAGAAACAATTACTGATGCAGAAATTATAAAAGAAGATACTTCTAAAAAGAAAAGGAAACATAAGAAAGCAAAATAAAAAGAGAGGCGATAAATAATGCACAAAATATTATGGATTGCGTGGTTTTCAAAACTTATTGAAGACTGGAATGAGAGATTAAATTCCTTTGCTGCCGAATATATGGATAATGTTTGGGTAGGCGCAGCTTTAGTAATTATCATATTTGTCTTTGGATGTTGGGCAATATCATACTTTACCAAAAAATAGAATGTAAATACGGATTACATTCTTTTTATTTTATTGAAAAAGCGTAAAAAAGAATGTATAATACAAAAGAAGTGAGGTAAAAAATGGAGGAAGAAAAACTAGAAATCGGAAAAAAGTATCAAATTCATAGTTATAAACATGATAGTAAAATTCATCGTTCCTGGGACGAAGCAGTTTTATTAGATATTACAGATAATTATTTAATTTTCGGCAATGAGAAAACAAAAGTAACTGAGTCAGATGGTAGAACATGGCATACAAAAGAGCCTGCGGTGTTATATTTTTTTAAAAACCAATGGTTTAATATAATTGGTCAATGTAAAAAG
Organism: uncultured Bacilli bacterium; assembly: GCA_944333345.1. Taxonomy (GTDB): domain Bacteria; phylum Bacillota_I; class Bacilli_A; order RF39; family UBA660; genus Faecimonas. Next base: position 7,916 of record CALVKW010000067.1, read on the forward strand.
AACGGAATATATTATTATTGTAATATTGCTTCTCCATATATTATTGAAGAAGGGACAATTAAATATATTGATTATGATTTGGATTTAAGAGTATTTCCAGACGGTAGTTTTAAAGTATTAGATCGAGGAGAATACAAATATCATAAATCAATAATGCATTATTCGGATGACCTAGACATGATATTAAAATCAGAGCTAACGGAATTAATAAATTTAGTTCGCAAAAAAGCAATAATGTTTGATAAGAATAATGTAGAAAAATATAATCAAATATATAATGAATTAAAATATCAGAATAAAGAGAAAAAGAAAGACTGAAATTGTGAAAAAGAGATAGAGTAAACAGTCTTTTTTTGTTAGTAAATATTAATAAATATGACAAAAAAAGAGAGGAAGAGGAAGAAATTTAAAAAAAGTGAAAAAAATGTGAAAATTATGTTGACTTTATGATTTTTATTTGATATATTAACAATGCAACTCAGAAATAACACGAAAAAATGATCTTTGAAAACTAAGCAAAACGTCAACTTTGAGACAGTTAGGATTAAACAAAAAAACAAACAAATGAAAATAAATTTTTTATGAGAGTTTGATCCTGGCTCAGGATGAACGCTGGCGGCATGCCTAAGACATGCAAGTCGAACGAGACGGCC
>CALVKW010000068.1 GCA_944333345.1 uncultured Bacilli bacterium
TTTTACAAAGTTACATTAGTAAATCAAACGAACAATCACGAACAGATTATTTTAAAAAACAGTGATGGAGTATATGTTATGACACACAAAAGTACACAACTTTTAAAATCAAATAAGTTTGAGGTTATATCAATTTAATTAGTATCTTATAAACACTAGAATATGTTGAATGCATATTCTTTTTATTTTGTTAAAAAAGAGAGGAGACCCGATAAATGAATTTAAATTATGCAATATTTAGAAGTGAACCTATTATGACTACACACGATTTAGCTGGGATTGGTTCTCATAATCAAAGAGAAAAGAAAGCATACAATTCTAATCCCGATATAAGGACTCTAGATAGCTATAAAAATTTAGAATTAGTACCATTAAATTATAAATATGTTAAAAGATTTAAAGAGATAACAAAAGAGTATGAAAAACAACATAATGAAAAACAAAAAACTGAAAGAAAAGAAAGACAAAGAAGTTATACCCAAATGCTTAATCAATCAAGAAATTGTGTAGCAGATGAATTATTATTTACTGATTCACCAAAATTTTTTGAAAATATGAATAATGATGATTTAATGGAGTGGGCAAATACTTGTATGGATTTTGTTTATAACGATTTAGGTTATAAAAAAGAACAAGTTCTACATAGTGTTATTCATTTAGATGAAAAATCACCACATATTCATTGTGTTGTTGTACCACTTGTTAAAAAATATGATAAAAGAACTAATAGTGAAAGATATACAATTTCTAAAAAACAATATATTAAAGACAATATACATCTATCAGAACTACAAGATAAATGCCATAAAAGATTAACTGATGAAGGATTTGAATTAGAAAGAGGTATAAAAGGTAGTGATTCTAAAAATTTAAAAATAAAAGAATTCAAAAAAGTTACAAGATATTATGAAAACAAATCAAAAAAACTAAATGAAAAAATGGACTATGCAATAAATGAATTTGAAGAAAAAATGAAAACTACTAAAAATATACCTTTTAATAAAACACACGTATTAGTTGAAAAAGAAACATTTGATAGTATGAATAATGTAATTAATGAAACTAAAAAAGTAATGGAATTTCAACCTAAATTAGAACAATTATTTGATGAAGTTAATGATTATACAAAAAGGCATCAAACTTTAGAAAAAGAAAATAAAGTTTTAACAAATAGAGTTAATAACTTAACAAAAGAAAATAATACTCTAAAAGAACGTTTAAAATCCATTTTAAAGGCAATTAAGACGTTTTTTAGACAATTACTATTAAGTGGTAACGAACTAACAAAAGCAACCACTACAAGCGAAATAAAAGACTATTTTGATGATAAACAATTTAGTGTTAATGATGTTTATGATATATCTAAAGAAACTACAAAAGAAGATGAGTTATTTGATTACGTTGGGATACCAAGTTATATGATAAAATATAAACCAACTTTTCAAAAGGATGATGACTTTGAAGTTAATTTATAAAAAACATTTAATATTTTTAGTTTTGCAATGAAAAGTATGATATAATAATATAAATAGGAGTGGAATTATGGTTTTGAAGTGTAAGATGTGTGGTGGGGATATAGAACCTATAAGTAATAATACTGGTAAATGTTTATATTGTAAGAGTGTAATGACATTACCTAATTTAGATAATGATAGAATACTTAATTTATATAATAGAGCAAATGATTTGAGATTAAGCAATAATTTTGATAAAGCAAAAGAAATATATGAGAGTATATTGCAATTAGATAATAAGCAAATTGAAGCATATTGGGGGATTTTGTTATGTAAATATGGTGTTGAATATGTAGATGACCCGAAAACAAAGTCAAAAATACCTACATGTCATAGAACAAATGAAGAACCAATATTGGCTGATTCAAATTTTAAAATAATAAAAAAAGAATCGTATGGAGATGCTTTAGCATTATATGAAAAAGAAGCTAAGCAAATTGATGAGATTCAAAAAAGAATTCTAACGATATCGACTAAAGAAAAACCTTATGATGTATTTATTTGCTATAAAGAAACAGATGATAAAGGTGAAAGAACCCATGATTCAGTAATTGCAGAAGATATTTACGAAAAACTAACTGAACAAGGTTTTAAAGTGTTTTTTGCAAGAATAACTTTGGAAGATAAATTAGGTCAAGAATATGAACCATATATATATTCAGCATTAAAATCATCTAAAGTTATGTTGGTTGTCGGAACTAAAGAAGAATATTTTAATGCAGTATGGGTAAAAAATGAATGGAATAGATTTTTAGAAATGATGCAACATGATAAAGGTAAAATATTAATTCCGGTGTATAGTAAAATAGATGCATATAAATTGCCCGAAGAATTTGCTATGTTACAAGCTCAATCAATGGATAAAGTCGGTGCTATACAAGATTTAGCTAGAGGTGTTAAGAAAGTAGTAAATGAATATAAAACACCAGAGTTAAAAGACGTAGATGAAGAAACGGTAGCTAAAGTGCAAAAAGCTTTAGAAGAAGCTAAAAATATTGGAAATGGACAATATGAAGTAAACATTGTGAAAGATAAATTGCCAATATGGTATTATGCAATATGTATTTTATCAATGTTTCTTTATCCGTTATTTAGGCTATTATTATTGGAAATAAATTTTACATCAATAATTACTTTAGAAAAAATAAAAATTATGGATGTTCCTTTTTTGATAGTATTAGAAATTTTATATGTTGCTATTTTATTTATATATTTTATATGTTTGTTTATAAATCGTAAAACACATAAACTTTCTAAAAAAATATTTCCAATTATGTTTGTTCTTCCGTTATTTAGATTTGTTTTATTTCTTAATAATTACATGATAATTTCTTATGAAGGAATTAGAAATATTGTGGTGTATTCAATGATTTTCTATGTTTCAGATATAATTGCCATCTTGGTTTCACATTTTATAACACCTACTTGGAATTTAGATACATCTTCTAAATCAATTATGAGTATAGAAGAAAAAAATAATCAAATTGAAAAGAATAATTATATACGAAAAAACTTTAAGAAAAAAGAAAAAAACAAAGATAATAAATTATCTAGTAAAATAAATATTATATTAGTAGTTTCATTAGTATTATTCTTTCTATTAACTGTATTTAAAATATGGAAGATATTACCATTTGATCAAACTAATACACAAAACAATTCAGTTAATCAAATACAGACTCTTGCAAATAAAAGACTATATTCAGATAGCAATACAAATAGCGAAGTTCTATTAACAGTACGTGCATTTGAATATTATAATGTATTAAATTTTCATGAGGTAAAAGTGAATGATAAGTTAAAACCATATGGATTCGTAAAAATAAAAACAAATAAGAATATAGTTGGTTATTTATATTTGGGGAGCGATTATGGTGATAGTACTGATGTAGATTATAGATTTATATGTGCTTATAATGATATTGAATGTTTTAACAAGTTTTCCTATTCAAATTTCAGGGATGAAAATGTACAACAAGTGATGATAACCAACCCAACCTTAAACTTAAGAAGTGAACACAGTAGAAACAGTCAATTGTTAGCTATTTTAAAAAGTGGAGATATTTTTACTATTATTGACACTTATATAGAAGAAATAACTGAGCGAAAAAAGCATAAAGATTACGATAATATATATTCTTCTCATTTTTTAGAATATGTTGAAGTAGTGGTTGAGAAAAGGAATTGGTATAAAATTAAAACATCTAATGGATTGGAAGGATGGATTTGTGAAAGCGTAGGAGATGAAAAGTATTTAGAATTGTTAGAGAAAAAATAGGAGGTATTTATGGCAATTTTTGAAGTTATAAAAAAAGAAAAAGAAGATAATAATTTAGTGTGGAGATATCCTAAGACAAATTTTAACACATTATCACAATTGATTGTCCACGAATCTCAAGAAGCGTTATTTTTTTCAAATGGAAAAGCATTAGATTTGTTTGGACCAGGTAAATATACACTTAACACTAATAATATACCATTATTGAGAAGAGTATTGGAAATTACAACTGGTTTTAAAAGTACTTTTAAATGTGAAGTTTATTTTATTGATAAAACTGAAAAGAATACAAAATGGGGTACAAACAGTAAAATTGAATATTTAGATCCTAAATATAATTTCCCTATTCAGATTGGAGCTTGTGGAGAAATAAGGTTTATAATAGAAGATTCAAGAAAATTATTAATAAAACTTGTAGGAATCAAAAAAACAATTGACAATACTAATATAGATGAGTTTTTTGCTTCTTATATTCTTACTAATGTAAAAAGTTACATATCTAATATGATTATAGAAAAAAAGATTTGTATCTTTGAAATTGATCAATATTTAGAATTATTTAATGAAGAAATAAAAAAAATACTAGAGCAAGATTTTAATGATTATGGTATAAAATTAAACAAATTTATTATAACAACTGTAGTAAAACCAGAAGAAGATAAGCAATATTTACAATTTAAAGAGTTGTTCTATAAACAAACTATATCAATTGCTGAAGCTGAATTAAGACAAAAAGTAAATATAATGGATGAAGAAACTAAAGCTAAGCAAAAAATTATTGCTTCAAGGGCTGAAGCTACCAAAAGAGCACAGGAAGGCTATACTTATCAAGACCAAAGGTCTTACGATGTTAGTGAAAAAATTGCTGAAAACGAATCGATAGGACAACTAACAAATGTTGGAGTAGGCCTTGGTGTCATGAGTGGAGTTGGAACAACTTTAGGTAATCAAATAGGAAATCAAGTAAGTGGAGTAATGGCTAACGTTGATACAAATAATACTTGTGCAAAATGTGGAAATCAAAATGCTATTTCAAGTAAATTTTGTTCAAAATGTGGCTCAGTTTTAAATAGACGTTGTGCTTCTTGCAATTTTGAAATGTCTGCTGATGATGTGTTTTGTTCAAAATGTGGAAGAAAGATAGGTGAATAAAATGAAAAAAATAATTTATATTATAGTTGTTTTAATAAGTTTATGTTTTATAACCCAAACTTATTTAGATAATAATAAAAGTTATGATTTAAAATTAGAATCCTATAATAACCATTATATTGAAGATTTTGCTAAAAAAAACAAGTATAATTATAAAACATTGTCAGATAGTGAATTTTTCAAATTAAATCAAGAATATAGCTTATATATTGAAACATTTGATTATAATAATATTTCAACTTTAGAAATATTAGGATATAATGGTAAAGACAAAAATATAATTATTCCTAAAGAAATCAATGGGAAAAAAGTAACATCTATAAAAGGATTGAATGAAAATATAAAATCAATAGTTATATCAAAAAATATAACAAATATAGATCTAGAAAGTATTAAAGATATAGAAATTAAATGTTATAGAAACGAATATTGTGAAGGGTTATTTTCTAACGAAAATTTAAAAGTCACGATATTAGATGATTCAGATTCAATTGATTTTGAAAATAATTTAAATGATTTTAAATATAAAATTAATGATAATGAAATAGAAATTACTAGATATAGTGGAATAAGTGACAATTTGATTATTCCTGAAGAAATCGGCGAAAAAAAAGTAACATCTATAAAAGAATTGAATAAAAATGTAAAATCAATAACTATATCGAAGAATATAACAAATATAGATCTAGAAAATCATAAAGATATAGAAATTAAATGTTATAGAAATGAATATTGTGAAGAATTGCTTTCTAATGAAGAACTAAAAGTTACTATACTAAATGATTCAGAACATACTAATTTTAAAAATAATATTATTGATTTTGAATATAATATTATAAATAACGAGATAGAAATAACTAAATTAAATGGAGAATACTTAATTATCCCAGAAACAGTAAATGGTGTAAAAATTACTACAGTTTCTTTAAATATGCCAGATATGCCAACAAGTATATATATACCAACAACTGTGGAAAATATTAATGGAATAACAACGAAAAACATAAATGAAGAACTTTATATATCATTAATTGTTCAAATCATTACATTATGTTTGATTTTATTAGTTATGTCTGTACTAAACAAAAAAAATAATGAAAATAAAATTATATATGTAATCTCTTTGTACATATTAAGTTTTATATATTTATTGATAATGAATTATATTGCTTATAATATAAATAACAATCTAATTAGTTTATCAATAATAATAACCATTGTTTATGTAATAATAGTTATTTCAGTATTATCTATAAAAAATAGATTATGTAATTATGATAGATATGTTAAAAATATTGATGAATTTAAAAATCAAGCATTGATTTTGGCTAAAAAAACTGAAAATAATGAAATAATTGAATTAATAAAATATATGGATCCAATTTCAAATGATAAAACTATAGATATCGAAAAAGAAATATTAGAAGAATTGAAAAGAATTAATTGTGAAACATCTGAAAATGAATGTAAGAAACTAATTGAAAAAATAAAAGACAGAAATGAAATCTGCAAAAATTCAAAATAATATTTAAAACTAACTCTTTGGACGAGTTAGTAACATACTACGTTATTGGCAAAGCCAATAACGGTATGCAAAGGGTGATCCCTTTTGAAACCCCTAAAAAAAGATACGCAATGATGTGATAAATTATATAGCGTATCTTTTAAATGAAAATAACCTTAATGCTTAAGTCTAAACGACAAAATCAAAAAGGTTATTTTTCTTTTGCTATGCAAAAGTAAGGATAAATAAAATCGTCAACACAATTTTATTTTTTTATTATAAAGGAAGTATTATTTATATAAAAGGATATAACAATTCATATATAGATAAAAATAAAAACATTAAATCATTTATAACTGTTACAGCAATATCTAATAATTATGAAGAAATAATGAATAGAAGAAGTAAACCTTATATTAGATATGATCCTGATGGTGTAATGGTATGGAATGGTAAAAGATGTGAAAGCGAATTACTATCTTTAGAAGAATTAGAAAGAAGATTAAGAAAAGAGGAATGAAATAATGTTGAATTTGTTTAAAACTTAGTAAGAGGGGAGGAATTTAATGGGGTTAGACAAAATAACACAAATTATTTATTTATTCATTGCATATCTTTTAACGGAGGCAATCTATGAATAAATTCAAAGTAAATAATATATATAATGATAGTGGTAAAACTTTAGATGAAATAATCAGTAATTTTTTAATAAATTTTCTAGATAACGAATTAAATTTTATGGATTTTAGTGGTATAATTAAATCAGATACAATCTTAAATAACTAGATTGGAGTACTAATGAACGGATTAGAATACAAAGTAGGAATTTATTTAAGATTATCTAGAGAAGATGAAAGGTTGGGTGAAAGTGGTAGTATATCTACCCAAAGAGATTTACTATTAAATTATATAAGAGATAATAATTTAATATTTGTTGATGAATATGTAGATGATGGAGTATCGGGAACAACTTTTGATAGAGCGGGATTTAATAGAATGATTAAAGACTGTGAAGAAAAGAAAATCAATATGATTATTACAAAAGATACATCAAGATTAGGTAGGGACCATATTGAGTTTGGATTCTATGTTGAAAGATATTTTCCCGAACACGGAATTCGTTATGTTGCAGTAAATGATGGTATTGATACTGAATCTAATAGTAGTGCTAATGATATGTTGGTATTTAAAAGTGCATTTAATGATATGTATGTTAAAGATATATCTAATAAACAAAGAAGTTCGTTATATGTAAAAAAAAGAAATGGACAATTTGTTGGAGCTTACGCGCCTTTCGGATATAATAAATCAGAAGAAGATAAACATAAATTAGTAATCAATGAAGAAGAAGCAAGTGTTGTTAGAAGAATATTTGAAATGTTTGCTAGTGGTTATTCTTTAACTAATATATGTGATACTTTAACTGATGAGAAAATACCTACACCAAGCATATCTAAAAATATGAATATTGGACAAAATAATCTTCATTATGGTGTTTGGGCAACAAGAACTGTTGGGGATATTTTAAAAAGTCCAAATTATATTGGTAATTTAACTCAATGTAAGCAAAAGAAAATAAGTTATAAATCTAAAAAAAGAATCCACAATAGAAAAGATAATTGGATTATTGTGGAAAACGTAGTTCCTAGAATTATAGATGATGATTTATTTAATTTAGTTCAAGATATGTTTAAAAGCAATAAAAATAGAGGTAAAGGGAATGGTATAACCGATAAACTTTTACTTAGAGGTTTAATATATTGCAAAGAATGTGGACATACCTTTGGATTTAGAGCACAAGATCAAGTAACTAAAAAGTATGGTAAGGTTACAAGAATATATGGTAATTGTAATTATTGGGCAAAAAGAAAAAAACAAAATGTATGCACACCACATAGCGTTAAATATAATGAAATAGAAGAAGTTGTAATACAAGAGTTAAGAAAAATGTGTAATAAATATATTGATTCAAATTATTTAGAAGATAG
>CALVKW010000069.1 GCA_944333345.1 uncultured Bacilli bacterium
ACTCATATATCATCTCTCCTTTATTTACTATTTACTTTTACTGAGGCAGGACGTATTACCCTACCATTTAATTTATAACCTTTTAATAATACTTCTGTAACAACATCATCATCCATCTCTTCGATAGAATCTGTCATTAACGCTTGTTCTAGATTAGGATCAAAAACTTCTCCTACACGATTAATTTCTTCTACTCCAAATTTCTTTAGAATTTCCATTAAATTCGCATACATCATCTTAAATCCATCTAAGAACTTAGACAACTCATCAGATAAATCATTATCATCAAGTTTAATAGCTCTCTCAAAATTATCAACAATATTAATTAATTCTGTAATCAAATCTTGATTAGCAAATTTCAACATATTTTGAGTTTCTTCATCTTTTCTCTTACGATAATTAACTACTTCAGCCTGAGCTAACTTAACCTTTTCAAGTAAAGATTGATTATCCTCTTGCAATTTACTAATCTGTTCTAATAATTTTTGGTTTTCTTCTTTTAATTTAGAATTACCATGTTTATCTTTTTTTTCTTTTTTTACTTTTTTATCTTCACCATGTCCCTCTGGGACAGGTACTTCTTCTTCAAGTTTTTCTACAGGTTGCTCTTTTTCTTGTTCTTTTATCTCTTTTTCTTTTTCCATAACTACCTACCTTTCTATATTTTCCTTCATGTATTCAAGCATAGCAACAACTCGATCATATTCCATTCTTTTAGGGCCAATAATCGCAAGTGTTCCTTCTTGATTACCATTTTTAAATCTAGTCTTAATAACAGTAACATCATCATCGATTTTACTTTCACTACCAATATATACTTTAATGTTGTTATCATCATCTTCTTCTATACTATGAATAATTTCTGGACTATCCAATTTATTAAACACAGTACGAATCTTATCAACATTACTAAATTCTGGTTGACTCAAGAACTTATTCTTACCAACAATATTTACTTCTTGATTAGTAAAATCACTAAATACATGATAGAAGGCATTATATAGTTGTTCATGTTGCTTTACATATTTACCAATAATAGGTTTTACTTCATATTCTAGTTTTGCACTAACCTCATCAATAGGAGTACCAACAATTAAATTATTAATTAAATTAACTGTCTTTTTAATATCTTCTAATGACACATCCTGCAAACGAATATTTTTATGTTCTACGTGACCACGGTCAGTAATAACAATTACAATTAGACTACCTTCATCAATCGGAACTACTTCTATTTGTTTAAGAAGATTCTCATGAGAAGTACTACCAAGTACTACGGTAGTATAATTAGTCATATCAGAAATTACCTGTAAACTCTTTACTATAACATCTGATAAAGCAAGCTGCTGATTATGAAATACAGTTTGAAGCTTCAACATATCTTCTCCAGTCATTTTCTTAGGTTCCATTAAATGATCAACATAATAACGGTAACCTTCCTCGCTAGGAACACGGCCAGAAGAAGTATGCGTTTTCTCCAAGAGACCAGCTTCTTCCAAAGAAGACATTTCATTTCTAACAGTTGCACTGGAACATTTCAATGTTTTAGATATTGTCTTAGAGCCAACTGGAATCGGATCATTAATGTACTTTTCAACAATCAACTTTAAGACCTTACATTGTCTATTCGTCAACATTTCCATCATCCTCCTACTGCTAGCACTACTATTCTACGAGTGCTAAAAGTATTATATGACAATTTTTTAGCACTTGTCAATAGATTGTGCTAATTTTTTGATAAAAAAAAGCAGATTTTTAATAATCTGCCAAAATAAACTTCCAGCGTTGTGTTTTTTCTTGAGTTACGGTTTGAGTAAGTACAATAGAAGAATCACCTAAAACCGAATCGCCATACCCCATTCTAACTCCAGATTGTGAAGTAATAGAATAATATCCATTGCCTAAAGCTGAGATATTCCAGTTTTGAGCTGTATTATTAATATTATCACTATATAAATCAATCAACACCCCAGCATTGCTACTTCCATCAGAAACTTCTAACGCTAAACCATTACCAATATTTACAATTCTGTAATAAGAACTTCCATCAGAAAGTGTGACTTTATAAACCCTCCATTTTTGAGTAGTATCACCAGTAAATTCAGACATAACCGCAAATGTGCTATCAGATTCCTGACGTGAAGTTAACACCTTATTATCACTATCCGCAGAGAAAAGATAGTAATTACCTTCAGCGATTTCCATTAGAGAATCGTTTTGAAAAGCATTGTAGCGAATACCAAAAGCAGTTTCTGGTTCATTCATCAATCCTGTAGAACTACTATCAGAGCTCTTAGTACGAATATCCGTCCATGTACTACCATTCGTACTAACAGATAAAACATGTCCTGTAAAAGAACGGTTATCGCTATATTGATGCCAAACAGCAATCTCATCCAAATCATAGGAATTCCCCAAATCAATTTGAACACATTTCTGACCAGAACCTGATACCGTTCCAAATTGAGAAGAATCATCCATTATACCATTAGTCACTACCGCCAAATCAGAGTCTGAGCTACCACCAATACGGGAAACAGACTTATCTAAAGCAACATTAACTCCGTTTTGCATAGCCTGAAGTTCAATCCAATAACCGTTACTATCAACACTATTCCCATCTACGCAATCTCGAATATAGCGAACCTGATTAAGTCTTTGATTGCTTCCACTTCTTGGAGGATTAGTAGAATCCATATTTAAAACATCCAGTTGAGTAACCGCAAACTTACCTGCTCCAGAATTAACGCCAGGAATCATAATTCCATTATAAACAACAGGCGTATAATCTTCTAGCACCGGATTACCACTTTCATCATAATTCCCACGATGAATAGAAAACGTTCGATTAGTAGATCTCGTGGCAGAACCATTATAAGCTCTCACACCGGCACTTCCAATAATAAAAGAAGAACCTCCAGCACCAGAGCCACCAACAGTAGAAGAAACACCAGAAGCACCACCACCGAAATAGCCACTACCACCGCCGGCTAAATAATTGCCGCCAACACCTCCTACTCCAAATTTACCAGAACTACCAGAATTAGAAGATCCTGTACCATGAATTCCTCCTAAAGATTGAGTACCACCATAAGCAAGAGTAGGATCTGCAACTGAAGTATTAGTAGTAGACCCTGCACCACCAATTAGAGTTCCTCCATTTCCACCAGGAACACCAAGAGAAGGGCCACCTTGTCCACCGCCACCAGCAGCAACCATAATTCTACTATTTAAAGACTCAGCATTATCCCAAGAACCAGAGACTAAACGAACATCTGTCGCACCACCGCCAGCAAAATATAAGGAGTTAATAGAAGAACCAGCACCGCCACCATTGAAAGTAGCAGCCTTATTTGCCTTTTCACCAATATAAAAATACAAATGGTCGTTGGCCTCTAAATAAATCATACCTGACACGTAAGCTCCATTGCCACCATCAGGTCCACCGCCTGCAGCACCCCATAATTCTATCTTATACCATCCAGAAGTTTGAGCAATATATTCTCGACCATTCTCATCAATTTCTCCACCTTGATAATCTCCCCCAGTTTGGGTAAGGCTTAAACGATTAAGTTCATCTTCAACCTTATCCACCAAAGTAGTAGTATTCTGACGATTCGTACTCAAATTAGTAATTAACGCAATAACAATCAATAAAGACATTATCATAAGTCCATATAATAATGTCGTAATAGCAAAACCCCGATTATTTAATCTTCTCATTATAATCACCTATCTTACAAGTATTTTATCATATTTGACGTAAGATAGCTACCCATTTATCACCATATTTTTTACTCTTTACAACCTCTAAACAATCAGGACAAATAATTTTTTCCAATTTATCACTTTCACAAACAAGGATACCTCCCTTAGAAAGTAATCCCTCTCTCACAATAATATCAATACTTTGAGCAACCAAATCACTCTGATAAGGAGGATCTAAAAAAATAATATCAAACACGAAAGAACAGCTAGAATAATAAGCTAATGCCTTCTTATAATCACCACAAAAAACAAAACTATTTAGTGCACCAAGCTTATCTAAATTACGATTAATTACTTGACATGCCTTTTTATTTTTATCTGCAAGATAAATAGTTTTAGCCCCTTCACTCAATGCTTCTATTCCAAGATTTCCACTACCAGCAAATAAATCTAAAACAACAGAATCATTAACCCAGGTCTGTATCATTCCAAAGATACTCTCCTTTACCCTATCCATCGTAGGTCTAGTACCCGAAATATCAAATCCCTCTAAAACTCTACCTTTATATTTACCACTTATAACTTTCATAACATCACACTACCTACAATCATAATTCCCACGTATTTTTTTAAAAGCTTGATTTATTCGTAAAATAATAAAATTTACTTCATTTTCGTTTTTCTTATACTCCAAAAAGGAAGACGACTCTAAAATCTTCTTCTTTAACTTATCATCAGGATAATTTTTATACTTCTCTATCATAGAAACTAATTCCTTATCACCAAAAACTTCGTCTTTTTTCTCTAAAAAAAGACGAACTTCCCTACTCTTAGAAATTTCTAATTTTAATTGTTCTAATTTATCTATTAACTCTTCCATATCTATATTTTATCACAATTATTTTAAAACATCCATAAAAGTAGAAAGCATATCAATACTATGACTAAATTTTTCAATTCGATCTGTTACCGTTAACTTATAATATGCCTTCGCTTCTTTTTCCAATTCATGAATACTATCAGGATCTCTATTTAATCTCTGATACCAAGAAGAATTAGCTCTCAAATATTGATAAACAAGAGGATTACTCTTAATATAATGAATGGTATTAATATCCATAACTAATCATCAAAATGCTGATACATAGGTCTAGGCTCATAGGTATTAGAATTATTACTACTATTACCAAGACCAATATCTTGCAAAAGTCCTAGAGCCTTTTGAATATTAGTAATCCCTTTTTGTACAGAATTTAAATCAATATTTTTAATATTTTGCATTAAATCTCTTATATTATTAGGAAGCGTAGATAAATCCCCTACAGTAGTCGGAATAGAAGAAGAAAAATAATCATTCCAAATACTACTATTCTCACCATATATTTCATATAACTCATATAACTTTTGCCAACTAGTCTTACCATTCATCACGTAATTAGCAAGTTCTGTATGACCTCTAGCAAAAGTTTTAAAACTTTCTTTCGACATAATTACCACCAATATAATATATGAAACCACAGAAAAAAGAAGAACTAATTCTTCTTTACCTTTTCTCTTGTATCACCAGAAATACTCTTATCAGCAAGATAAATTCCATAGTATAACAGAAATAAAAATACTATTTTAAACTAATTATTCTCCTTTTTTTGTTCACTTTGCTTAATTAATCGCTTGATGCCATCCTTCTTTTCATCAGGAATATTAATACTTCTTACATAAGCATCTCTATCATAAAATAGGCTACGAGAAAAATAAGTAAGAACATCTCCTCCATCTTTATCTTTTACATAATTCCAATAACCTTTAGTTGTAACTGTCCATTCTTCTGGCATATTAACTCTATAAAAAAGGTCATCACGCTCTTCAATAATTTCAATTCCCAACAAATTATACATCAATTCAAGATATTCTTCAGAGTCATATTGTTTGCAAAGCTCTGCAGGTACTCTCTCCCTATATTTAATTGGAAGAAATGCTTGCTGCACATTCCTTGTTGCTTTAGCCATATCATCAAATACTTGAGTTGGTTCTTCTCCATTTAACACATTAACATGAATCCTTAACATTGCTTCTTCGGCAGCATTTCTATAATAATCTCCTGTTCTTGCCATTTGCTCGGCATATGCTTTAGGATTTTTTTTCTTCTTTTTATATTTTTTATATTTATCTTTAAAAGCATAATTATATTCTTTACTATCTTTATCATAATGGTTTAAAAAATATTCAATTCTCTCATCATTAAGTTTAATATTTCGAATAAGATTACCATTTAGTTTAACAACAAATTGCCAAATCGTTTCTGTCACTATTTCTCCAGAACTAGTATCAGAATATGATATTTTTGTTTCTAACGCTTTCTCATTAAACATAGCTATATTTTCAAGACTAACCACTAATAAGCCTACTAAAAATTCAGGAGTTAAAATTTCTTGTGGTATTGAGTCCATAATTTTATCTGTCCGACAAACTACTTCACTACCAAAATAGCGATAATTAGTGCAACATCTTTCTTTGTAATATTCCACATCTTTATATTCTTCTGGAGTAATATCTAAAATTTTATTTTCATCAGTTTCATATAATCTTGCACCTAATTTCCATAAATCAGCAGTCAATGCCTCTGGTTTTCGTTCATATGTAGAATAAAACCAAGCATCAGCTCCATAGTCTATTGCATTTAAAATGGCTAGTGAACACATTTCTTCATCTATATACTCTAAAGGCATAATAGCAAAACAGTTATTCCTAAAAATCGTTGCATATCTATCTGACGCTAGTAAATCTTTAAAAAATTCTCTATCAAATTGTTCTATATGATTCTTAATATAGTTAAATACTTCCGGTTCTGTAAATTCAAAAATAAAAAATTCTCTAGTTCTTGGATTTTCTGGTGTCCTTTCACTAACTGGAAAATCGGTAATAGATTCTTCTCTAAAGGAACGCTGTTTCAGTTTTTTTCCTTTTTTAAATATCCCATCTTCCACTTTTTTACTGATTCTTTTATATACTTCGTCATTAATTGTATAACTCATTATATTTCCCCCTCTAATTGGCACATATTATAAGCCTTTTCACTCAAAATGTCAATAATTTATTATTCGAGATAGTGTAAAATAGTTTGAGGATTACATACAAAAAAATCTCCAAAACTCTTTACACTAACATGAATTTTTGGAACTCTAGTTAAGTTCAATACTTGATAAAGTTTTACAAACTAATACATAACTTGATAGGTAATAATTATCATATATTATATCAGTATATCAACAAACAAAAAGTGGTACACATCTTTCTATGTGACCACTTTTCTATTAGACCTCATCTTACCGCATCTTTTGCTCTTGACCTTTTAAATGATTACTACATCTAATAAACTCTTTTTCGCAAGCAGTAACAAGAGAGGAAAATTCTCCTGAATTGAGATGAAATCTATCTAACGTATACTCTAAATCTCTATCCTTAGCCAAATCTTCATTAAACTCTATAAACTTCCATGGCATATTAGGATCATCTTGCTCTATTGACCAGTAAGCAAGTAAAGTACCTAATACATATCTAAAAGGAGTAAAGAAGTCTATTTGTAGCTTTGTTTCATTGCTATCATCTTCTTTTTGACTAGCAATTTTTCCATCGTAGCGACTAGCAATTTTCTTATCATAACGGCTAGCAACTTCTCGATACTTTTTCTCATTAACAAAAGATATAAGATGTAGTGCTCTTGCTTGTTTTAAATTATCACTCGATACTTTTCCAAAAAGCTGATAATCTCGCAGCAATATTAACCCATCAATAGAGTCAATTACCGCCCTTGAAAAATTTTGAATTCTAGAAACCTGTGCTCTTGCGACTTCTTCCTTAGAATACCCTTTTTCTTCCATAAAACGATACATCAATGTTTCAAAATAAATAGAAACCACCTCAGTAAAAAGGGACCTCGAAACCGTCTCTTCTCCTTCTGCATCAACAGGTGGCTTCAATATATTTAATTGATGAACAAATTCATGAATAATTGCTGGTGGATCTTGATAATTATGTTTCAATTCTACATCTATTTCTCTAAAAAATTGAGAATTTTCTCTTCTAGTTCTAGACCAACTTCCCTTGAGAGTCTCTCCATCTAAAAGAATTTGCTCTTTATCAGAAAAATCAATAACGCCATCAGCAAGGTATTCCTTCCATCTATCATAATAAGGAGATAAATAAGTCTTTATAAACTCATCACACAACTCTAAACTAGAAGAAAGGGATAAAGTATGTTCAGGAAAGGGACGTTGAAAGTTTAAAATCCCCATTCTCATAGCATGATCTATCATTTCATTTGCAAAAATAGAAAGTTTTAAATACTCAGAAAGATAATCTGTATAAAGAGGATAATTATAATATAAAAAGAAATCATTTGATACTAGTACCTGTCAAGTACACACTAAATAAAAATATTTATTTTATGAATATTTAAGCCTGTATTGTACAGGTGATAAATATCCAAGTTTCTTTTGAATACGTTCGTTGTTATACCAATGAACGTATTTTTTGAT
>CALVKW010000070.1 GCA_944333345.1 uncultured Bacilli bacterium
ATTTATAATTAAAGAAATAGCAAATAATTTAAATATTACAGATAAGCAAGTGGAAGTTGTTTTATCTTTACTTAGTGAAGGAAATACTGTTCCTTTTATTGCACGTTATAGAAAAGAAGCAACAGGGGCTTTGGATGAGGAGACGATACGTTCTATTAATGAAGTATATCTATATCAGGTTAATTTATTAAAACGAAAAGAAGATGTTATTCGTTTGATTGATGAAAAAGGTATGCTTACTGATGAGTTGAAAAATTCGATTATGAGTTGTACGAAATTAGTAGATGTAGAAGATTTATATCGACCTTATAAAGAAAAGAAGAAGACCAAGGCAACAGAGGCAATTGCTTTAGGATTAGAACCTCTTGCTAAAATGATGATGAGTTTTCCGATGAATGGAAGTTTAGAAGAGATGGCCAGTAAATTTGTAAAAGATAAAGTAAAAAATTTGGAAGAAGCAATTACTGGAGCGAAATATATTATTGCGGAATGGATTAGTGATAATGCTAGTTATCGTAAATGGATACGTAGTTATTTTTATAAAAATGGAATTATTACTTCTAAGGTAAAGAAGAATGCGGTAGATGAGGGTAAAGTATATGAAATGTATTATGATTATTCAGAACCTGTAAAATGGATTAAACCGCATCGTATTTTGGCACTTAATCGTGGTGAAAAAGAGAAAGTTCTTACTGTTGGTATTGATGTAGATAAAGATGGAATTCTTGCTTTTCTAGAAAAGAAAGTTATTAAGAATGATAAATCTTTTGTTGTTGGTAGTGTTAAAGATGCGATAGAAGATTCTTATAAGAGACTTATTGCTCCTTCTATTGAACGTGAAGTACGTGCAGAGCTTTCTGAAAAAGGAGAAGAAGCAGCGATTGATAACTTTGGAAAGAATTTAGAGGCACTATTACTTACTCCTCCTATGAAAGAACAAGTAGTCCTTGCTTTTGATCCTGGTTTTGTTAATGGATGTAAACTAGCCGTTGTTGATAAGAATGGTAAGTATTTGGATTCTACTGTGATTAAGCCATTTTTAAATAATAATAGTGAAGAGAGAATAAAATTATCTAAGGAAGTTGTTGTACAATTGATTAAACGGTACCATGTAGATATTATTGCGATAGGTAATGGTACCGCGTCTCGAGAGTCTGAAAAATTTTGTGCGGATATGATAAAAGAATATCATCTAGAATGTAAATATGTTATTGTATCGGAAGCTGGTGCTTCTATTTATAGTGCTTCTCCGGTTGCTGCCGAAGAGTTTCCAGATTTAGCGATTGAAAAACGTAGTGCTGTTAGCATTGGCAGAAGACTCCAAGATCCTTTAGCAGAACTTGTAAAGATTCCACCGGAAGGAATTGGAGTGGGACTTTATCAACATGATGTTAATGGAAAGAAACTTTCGAATTCTTTGGATTTCGTTGTAGAAAAGTGTGTTAATAGTGTTGGGGTTAATGTAAATACAGCTTCGAGTTCCTTACTTAGTTATGTTTCTGGACTTACAAAAAAGACCTGTAAGAAATTAATTGAATATCGTGAAAAGGTTGGAAAAATTATGTCGCGTGATGAGATACGTAAAAAGAAATTATTTACTGATAAGACATATGAACAAGCAATTGGTTTTTTAAGAATCTCTGATGGCGATAATGCTTTAGATAAGACAGCTATCCATCCTGAAAGCTATGGTGTTGCGGAAGCTTTACTTCAAGATTTAGGATTTACTATTAATGATATTGGTAGTTCAGAATTAATCGATAAATTAAATAAGATTGATGTTACTAGTTATCAAGAAAAATTAGGTACCGATCAATATACTTTGGAAGATGTTATTTTATCTTTGAAAAAGCCTAATTTGGATCCTAGAGATGAGATGCCTCAGCCATTACTTCGTAGTGATATTTTAGATATTAAAGATTTGACTGTTGGTATGAAATTGCAAGGTACGGTTCGTAATGTTGTGGATTTTGGTGCATTTATTGATATTGGTCTTCATAATGATGGTCTTGCCCATATTTCTAAACTTACGGATAAATATATTAAACATCCTAGTGAAGTTGTTAGTGTTGGAGATATTGTGGATTGCTATGTGGATGATATTAATTTAGAAAAAGGAAAGGTTAGTTTGAGTTTACTTCCTCGCTAAAACAGTAAAAACGATTAAGCATTCATCTTAATTGTTTTTTCTTGCTTTTAGGTGCTTTGTGTGTTAGTATAATGAATAAATTTGGGGGTATTTTATGCTTGATTTTAAAAATATTCCGAGTGATGCTGTTGTTATAGGAAATATTATGAAAGTTGAAGAAGCTGAGAAATATGTTGTTGATTTTGGACATGTTATAATGAAAGATGGTATTCCTATTGGTGGAAACTATATTGGACATATTAAGCCGGGGAGAGTTTGTTTAGAAGAGGCGGATACATTGTTACTTCGTTATAATGAGAGTCACTTTATTAGATTACGTGATTTTAACCCTTATATAGGACCATTCTTACTTCGCAGTGGTATTGTTAATAAAAATAACCCTAATAATGGTGTAATTCTTTCTAGTTCCGCTTCGCAAGTAAGAACTGGTAACTGTTTTGTTGATAGTTGTAGTATTCGTCCTTATAATCAGTTAGAAGAAGGTAGTTATAGCATTAGAAAATTGAGAGGCGAGGTAAGAAAATTGAAGTCCAAATAATTCAATTTTTTGGATGATAAAAGAAATAATATTTATTTGTTTTATGATAGTGTATTTGTCAACTATTTAAGGAAGTTTAGGGTTTATGCGTTCTAAAAAATTAGTTCCAGCTGCTTTGGCAGCAATGGTATTATCTTGTTCTGGATGTAGTGCTGATAATACCGATAGAAAAGTAACCTATTTTACTGATGAAGATGGTACCTAAGAAGCAATTATAGAAGCAGCTAAGTTTGAATAAAAAATGGCACAGTTGATTTTATGTTTGGCCCTTTTAGTAAGGGGATGGGAATTGTTGAAGATGATTTGATTGGAATATCTTATACTTATGTTTCGGAAGAAAATGTATCTGCTGATGTATATTTTGGGGAGTTAGAAATAGATGGATTCTGTAAACGAGTTTTTGATGAAAATTATGATTCTATTGTTATAGGAGATTATTTTTCTGCACAAAAAAAGATGATAATACTTATGATGTTTCTTATGCAGCCCTAGATTTAGATAAAAGTGGTGTCTATTTTTTAGGAGAATCTGATGAATATTATTTGCCATCAGAGTTAGGAAATTATGAGGTGGTAGATAACCAGTATGTTATTGGTTATGATAATGTTTCTTCTGATGTTGCAATTCAATTATTTAAAGATTAAATTAATTGTTCTTTTACAGAGATTTCTTCTGATAATGAAAAAAATAAAAGTATGTCTTTAATGATAAAAAAATAATAATTACTATAAAACGATTAGATGTTGATTTTCATCGCTTTTTTATTAAAATTTATCAAAAAGAATTATGGATTAGAAAATACTTGCTATTGGCGATAAATAGAACAATTTAATTTCTTTTTTCTTTTTTTGTGATATTATAGTGTCAGATTTCTTTATACGAGATGTTTTATGAAAATATTTTTAAATTAGAAGGGGATATTATGGAGAAAGAGGAAATTATTAGTATTATTTCTTATCGGGTAGATCATCATAGGATTGTTCCTTATTTTTTTGATAGTTTATATGAAGATGCTAAGGATTCTGCGACAGTGACGGAAGCTATTAAAGAACAATTTGAGTCTATATTAGCTAGTTGTTTTAGTTGTAATTTTTCTTCTATTTTGGAAGAATTATCTTGTTATGATGATATGTATTCTTATATTATTAATCATATTCCTACGATATTAAAATATTTTCATGGAGATTTCTTAAGACTTTCTTCTTTTCCTATACAAGAATATGTAAATAATCATTTTTCTGAATTGATACCTAGTATTCCTAAAGATTGTTTTTTTTATATGGCTATTTCTGATGATTATGTCAAGGGAGAAAATAAAAAAATGTTAAATCAGTTTTTAACTAATTATAAAAAAGATTACGTATTTTTTCTTCTTGGACAAATGTTATCTTTATCTTATTCTATGGAACAATTAGATACTCTTACTGATGTTTTGGTTTTGATCGTAGATGAACTCTTAGAACATGAAGAACTTTCTTATTGTGATATTAGAATGCTTATGGGAGGAGCTTATTCTGATTGTGTAGAAATTGGAAGTAAAGTATTAAAAGTTGGGGATGAGAGATATACTTATTTTATGAAAAATAATCCTTTCATAGTTTCTCCTTTAATTCGAGTGGATTTAAATGAGCTTTCTTTTTTAAGGGGAACGGTTGAGGTTATTGAAAAAGTCGATACCAATATTTCTATTACGGATGATGAATTATATGAAATCTATAAACAGTTTCGGTTGATGGGATTGATTTGGCTTGATGCAAAAGTAGAAAATGTTGGTAGACTTTTGAAAGATAATACAATTCATTATAAAAAAACACTTTATCCTGATTCTATTACTCGAGGACTCTTGGGTGGTGAAAATGAAATAGTTTTAAAAAAGGGAGATTATGTTGTTTGTGATTTAGATCATATTGTGTTTGAAGATGTTTTTCAACACGATTCTAAATTGCAACAAGATTTTTATCTTTCTAATGCTTATTATTATGAAGAAAGATATCAGAAATCCAAAATAAAAAACGGTTAAATATTGATTTTAATCGTTTTTTCTTGTTTTTCTATGATTCCTTTTTCTTCCATCTTTTTTAATTCTCGCATTAGATTGGATCTATCTACAAATAAATATTCTGCGATAGCTTTGTAAGAGGTTGTTACTTTAAAGATTTTATTCTCGTTCATTCTTTGTTTTAAAAAGAAAAGTATTTTTTCTTCTACGGTACGTTTTGATAATAGTTCTATTTTCTCGTTTTGTTGCTTGTTATCGGTGATTAATAAGTCGAATAAAGTTAGCACTAATTTGTTATGAAAGGGACAAGCTTTATTGCAGTTTTTTAGTATGGTATAGTAATCGATAAATATTACTTCTGTTTCTCCATTGCTAATAATATATATTTCGTCTTCCGTTTCTTGAAAGAATAGGTTAGAAAAAATATCATTTTCTTTTAAATCTCTCATTATGGTAGTATTTCCATTACTATCGGTTTTTACGATGTTTGCTTTTCCATAAGTAATAAAACCGATTTTCTTTTTAATTGGAGCAAAACTTAGAATTAAATCTTTGTTGTAAAATGTTTTACGTTTTACGTTGACACAGTTTGACAAGTTTTTTTTAAATTGAGAAATCCTTGAATCTTCTAGAGTTTTTGACATATTTTTCACCTCATACTTTTTTATTTTAGCAAATTTTGTTTATTGTTGCAAATGCAACAGTATTTTTTTTGCTTTGTAGAGTAGAATGAAATCTATAGGATAGGGAGGTAGTATAGGAAGAGGGATATTATGATAGTAAAAAAATGGTAATTTAGTACAATTTGATAGAATTAAAAAGCCATAATCTCTAGTGCCGAGAGAGTTATGCTTAATTTCACTGGTAAATCTTTGAGTATAGTTAGTGTTGAAGTTATTAGAAATGCAGCTGTTAACCTTATTGTATTTTAAAACATATTAATTTATTGCTATTTGTGTATTACTTGATGAAAGGTTTATATTGACACTTGCTAATATTCAATATCTTATGTAGGAAGTAATAATTAAACGATTGTTGATAAAAGTTTAGAAATATATATAAAAGAGTTATATTCTAGGGGAGGAATAGATATGAATGAAATTTTGAAAGCAAAATATACTTTGACTTTAAGTGGAGAATATGGAAATATTTCTGGGGGATATTTAAAGAAAACTCCTTATGGTATGCAGCCTATATGGCAATCTATAGAGGAAGAGGTTAGGATTGTAAAGTCTTTTCCTAATATTTTATCTACATTGAACGAAAATAAAATTCTGCAACTTTATTATTCTTGCGGGAATTGTGTTGCGATGATTGGGAAAAGATGTTATGAATTACCTTATCGAGAACAAGAGTATTTAGAAGTAGAAGGAGTTTCTTATGGTGATTCCGCCATTTTAGCTCTTGAAAATTTAAATAGGCAATTAAAAAAAGATAATCCAAAAGCTAAGAAAAGAGTTAAAGCATATAGGTTTTATGGTAGTGATAAATATCAATTAGAAAGTGTCAGAGGAAAATAATGAAAATTAGAGGTTTTGAAGTAGTAAAAGGTTATGAAGATAAAGATATACATATCCCAGTGAGGAAGACACGTCATTCTGCTGGGTATGATGTGGAGGCTGCGGAGGATGTTGTTATTCCAAAATATTATCCTGGTATTAAGCCGACATTAATTCCAACGGGATTAAAAGCATATTGTGGAGAAGATGAGTGTTATTTGTTGTTGAATCGCAGTAGTGGCCCTAAAAAAGGTTTTTTGATGGCTAATGGTGTGGGATTAATTGATTCTGATTATTATGGTAATCCTGATAATGATGGTCATTTTTACTTTGCTTATTTTAATTGTAGTGACCATGATATAGAGGTTAAAAAAGGAGATGTTATTGGGCAGGTTGTATTCCAAAAGTTTTTGGTTACAGATGATGATAACGCATCAGGAGAACGTCTTGGTGGCTTTGGCTCTACAGACTAAAAATTAAAAAAAATATAAAATCATTTTTTGGGAAAACCCAAAAAATCTAAAAAAAATTTTACTAATTTGTTGAAAAATAAAGAAATTGTTAAAAAATAAATTATATTTTTTTAAAAATAGTAAAAAATCATTTTTGCTAAAAATTAAAAAATGTCTATATTTGTCAATTGTCGTAAATCGAACAAAAAAAGATTTTTATCTAAATCTATATATATCAATAGTTTTAAAAATATGTGCCGATTTTTTTTATTTTTATGTATTGATTTTTAGATTTTAGTTTCTTAAAATTGATTTAGATAGAGTGATGTGGGAGGTAAAAAATGGCAGATGTAAGTGAATTAAATGAAATGTTAGAAGATGTTACAGTTATTAAACGAAATGGCAAAAAAGTTGCTTTTGATGGAGCAAAAATTGCTTTAGCCATCAAAAAAGGGTTTGATAGTGTAGAAGTAGATGATGATGAATCTGAGAAAGAGAGAAAATATACTTCGCAAGATATTCAAAAAGTATATCAAGCTGTTTTAAAAAAGATAGAAAAAGATACCAAAGAAAAAAATAATCGTTTTAAAATAGAGGAGATTCAAGATTATATTGAGGGTGAGCTTTCTAGTAAGGGATATGATGATGTTTATAAGTCTTTTTCTGAATATAGAGAAAGAAGGAATCAATCCAGAGAAAGTTTCTTTGGTGATAATAAAACTCATAAGTTTTTAAAGTCATTAGAAAATTTAGGATTAAAGTCAGCTAATGATGAAGATGCGAAAAGAGAAAATGCTAATATCGATGGAAATAGTCCAATGGGAACGATGTTACAATATGGGGGTACTGTTTCTAAAGAGTTTGCGAAAGCTTATTTAATGAAGAAAGAGTATGCGGAAGCTCATGATAATGGAACTATTCATATTCATGATATGGATTTCTTAGCTATGGGTACTACTACTTGTTGTCAGATAGATTTGTCTAAACTTTTTAAAAATGGATTTGATACCGGTCATGGCTATGTCCGTCCGCCGCAGGATATTTCTACGTATGCTTCGCTTGCTTGTATTGTTATTCAAGCGAATCAAAATGATCAACATGGTGGTCAGGCTATTCCGGCACTGGATTATTATTTAGCGCCTGGTGTTTTAAAAACGTTTAAGAAGCAATTTAAACAGACAATTTATGACTTTTTGGATTTAGAAGGATTTATTCCGGTAATTAATATTGATCGTATTATTCGTGAAATTGATAAAGCAGATTCTATTGAATTAAATGTAGAAGAGTTTAGTGATTACCAAAAAGGTTCAAGTAGAATTCATGAGATTTTTAAAAAAAGTTATGAGAAGGCTTTACAAAAAACAGATCGAGCAACACAACAAGCTATGGAGGCCTTTATTCATAATTTAAATACGATGCATTCCAGAGCTGGTGCACAAGTTCCATTTTCTTCGGTTAATTTTGGAACTGATACTTCGCCTGAAGGGAGAATGGTAATCAAAAATTTCTTACTTTCTACTGAACGCGGACTTGGAAATGGAGAAACACCAATTTTCCCAGTATCCATATTTAAAGTAAAAG
>CALVKW010000071.1 GCA_944333345.1 uncultured Bacilli bacterium
CTGAATTTGAAATTTTTATTTTTAATTAACTCTCATTCCTTTTACTCTGTTTTCGTTTCATGTGTTGTAGGGCGATGAGCATTATCTTTTAAAAATATTAGATAAAAATCGATTCCTTGTGTTGTATGTTAGCTCTGTTTGAAGATGATTGCAAGTTATTTGCACAAAAGTTGCAAGTTATTTGCAATCAAATATTCAATTTTCTTTTTAAAATAGATATATCTCTAGAATTCTTTCGCTTTTTCATTTGTTCAAATATTCTTTGTTGACTTTCAGGGCTCCAAAATATTTGTAAATATTTCTTTGCCCTAGTAATAGCTGTATATAATATATTTTTTGTAATTTTATCTTCAACATTAGAAGTGATTATAATCTTTACTGACTCGTATTCTAATCCTTGTGCCTTATGAATTGAAACTGCATACGCTAAATTGAATGGAATAATATGATCATATTCACTCTCGTCATCATTTGTATCTTTAAAATTATTTACAAAAAATTTTATTAAAGTTTTATTGTTGGTAATTTCAATCACTTCATAATTAATAGGAGTATCCAGTAAGACTTCGTCTACTAAAATAGTAAACCATACTCTATCATTTTCGTTATCTATTTCTATATTTTTTATCTTACCCTTTAAATTGTTATATAAATTTTTAAATCTAGGACAATCATTAAAAACTATAGGATCATCCACTTTAAACAAATCAACTCCAACATTATATTCTTTATTTAAGTTTTTTTCTTGTAGTATTCTATTTATATTATTAATTCCATATAATCCATCATAATTTAAACATAAAATTATTTCATCATCACTTATTATTTTAAAAATATTCTCATCTATAGGCGATGAGTACTCTTTATTGCTTATTTTATTTATCGCATGATCATCATCATCTCTAACTAATTTCCATAATTCAAGCAAATCATGATCTTCCGTTCTATTAGTTTCAATTAGTTCATATACAAACTCATCTTTAAATAAATTATATGTTAAAAACGGCCAATTTCCATATTTAATGGATTCTATCTGATATATGTCTCCAGATAGTATAATTAATTTATATTTTTGCTTATTTAATATTTTTTGCATTTCATCATCACTAATTGTACTACATTCGTCTATTATTAAAATATCGTAAATATTATTATCGCTTTTATTATAATATGTAGTTGTTTCAAAGATTGAATTTTCATTATCATAATTTATAATTCTTCTCCGTAAATTTTCTACCGCAGTATTTGTATTTGATAAAAAAATTTTACTATAATCTTTAAAAACAGTAGCTACAACTTCAAGCATTTTAGTTTTACCGGTTCCAGCTGGTCCATGAATAAAAGCAATTGAATTTTCTCTAAATATTACGTCAAAAATTTTTACCTTATCTTCAGTTAAATCAGTAATAGGATAATTTAATATATTGTTTTTAATACTTTTAATAATATCATCGGATGGTTTTATCATGTATTTCTTTATTTCTTTTATTATATTAATAGAATTAGTTTCATAAGAATTGATATATAATAAACCATGTTCTATTTTAATTGAATTTCTTCCTATTTTATCTATTCCGTAGTTTAATAAATCCAAATTATATTGTTTAACCAACTTGTCTACATTTCCAAATTTTTCAACCTCTGCTACATCAGTATAAAGGATATTATTATTTTCTGAGTTATCTTTTATATATTTTCCTAACATTTCATGCTCTCTACCACTACTATCTATTGAATTTAGCAAGTGAATCCAGCTAATATTATGCTTATATAAAGCCATCGCATACGGCATCGAATCAAATGGAATACTTTGATTTTTTAAATATAAATTTTCGAATTTCTCATTTGGAGTATAATCGAGTTGATCTTTTATAATATTATTTTCCATTTTAACTAATAAATACTTTAAAATGTTATTACCTGGTAAATTAACAGCTAACCTATTGTGTAACAATTCTAATACATTTGAAACATTGTTATTCTTAGCATTTAATTTAATTTCTTGTAAATATAAATCGTATTTTTTATCATCACTTGTTAATAATTCTAATAAATTTAACTCATCTTCCTTTAAAATTCTCATTAAGTTAGTATATTCCTTATGTTCAGCAGCAATATTGCAATCCATGCCAAAAATTTTGCCTATATTTTTTATCTCACATGGTCTTATAGAAATAACATAATTATCTATTACCTTAACTTTAGACTTATAAGAAAATAATTCAACTTCTTTTTCAATATATGATAATTTAATTGAATAATTGTCTGGGATATAATACTTTGAATACATTAAAATATGTTCGAATTTATTAACATAATTAGTTGCTTTAGACAAAGTTAATTCATAGTATATTTTACCGAATGCATAAATAGGTCTACATTTATTAACATAAAATCTGCCATGTCTTAAAGATTTATTAGTTTTATCCTGAACTTCTTCTATTTTTTTACATATTTTTTTGTAATGCTCTTTCGTCATATTATCTTCATAAATTGGAAAATCCTCCAATTTATGAAGAACTTTTAATGAACACTCACCTTCTAAAGTTTCTTTAAACATACATAAATATCTAAAATAATATAACATAAGTCTTTCTGCATCATTTTCACTAGGAGTATAATGTGATACTGTCGACTGCAAAAAATGATGAAAATTTTGAATATACTTAAATTTTTTAATACCCACAATATAATCCATCGAAGGTTTGACGTTATCATAATGGCAATCTAATTCTAGTCCATTTTCTCTATTATTAATTAAAATAGCAATATCTTCTGTTAAATTTCTTAGTTGTGCTAAAATATTTTCAGATAATAACCCCCTATCGTTTAATACTTTATGAGCTACTATATTTTTATCTATAACATTACATATATATTTAATTTCCACTTCTGGTTTTATTCTCCCCATTAGATTTACATCTCCTCCAAAAATTCATATTAATTTTTTACACTTAAAAATTAAAAAATCTTTATTTAAAACACATAAATTCATTTGCTTTTAAAAATAATAGATTGTTACATTAGGTGTTGTTAGTATACCACAAAAAAGAACTATAACAAATAGTTCTGTACCTTTTAACTCGTTAATTATATGGAATTTTTCTTTGTGCTTGTATATAATATGAAATTTCAATTAATTTATTTATATTCTAGAAAAAGAGTTAGTATAATTCCATTTATAAAACTTTTTTAATGTAAATATTTCACTTCTATTTTAATAAATTATCAAAATATTCCCATTCATCCGGGTTATTATCAAACGGTATATAACCATCCTTCATAAAAACTCTAAAATGATTCCAGTTTTTTATAACCAATCCACCAATTATATTTTTCCCTTTATTTCTCTCTTCTATTATATATCTCTGAAGAGCATTAGATTTTATCTTATCATCAGATTTAAACATACCACCTTTAGTATCAAAAATACCAATTCTACCATCCTTAAACATAACTATAAAATCTGGCTGAAAAGTTTTCTTATTATCTACTTTTATACCGAAATTTTTCTCCATATGTTCTGCACCGTTTTCCCAAAACCATTCTATATAATCATTATGTTCATCAAGATATTGTATAAATTCTTTCTCTAATTCATTTACTTTTCCTTTTGAATCAACAGAAACATATAACGGTTCATATAAGGATAATTTAGATTTTATCTCAGTACAAGTTTGAGGATTATAATTCCTTGTTTCTTCAATTTCCCATTCATTATTCCATTTTTCATTATCTTTATTTGTCAAACTTACTTCTTTATATTCTTTATATTTTTTAATCGAGTCGTCTAATATTATAGAAAATATATTTCTATTTTTAACCACTAAATTTTGTATATAAATTATTCCACCACGTGCTGTATTTAGATTGAGATATTTTTTCATAGCAAAAAATATTGCGGTCTTTACTGTTGGTACTGAACGTCTTGGTGCAAGTCCATTTAAATTATCTTTTATAATTTGCTCAAAAGCATACTGTAAATCTATTTCACTCATTCCTACATCAACCGTTTCTCCGTCTATCTTATCACTAAGAATTGTATCAATTACCTCACTTTCAATTTTCCCATTTTTTATTATTGAATCCATTTTATCAAAGTTTTCATTTATACCAAATCGCTTTAATTTTTCCATATTAGTATAAAAATCTTGTAATACATCATCTTCAGGAATCATAAAATATTCAGCAAAATAATGACAAAATATTGGAGTATATGCACTAGTTACATCTCCATAATCAATTCTTTGTCTATAAAAAGAACGTAATTTAATTGGTTTATATACTTCTCTCCTCTTTGCTTTACAACTTTTTATAATATTAGGATTATAAGTTTCTTTCTTTACTTCAATACTCTTTATGTTTGTATAAACATATGCAGTATTAAGTTCATCATCAAAGTAATGCTTTGCTTCTGGCATTCTTAATATTCTACCCACAGTTTGTATTTCAAATATTATACTTTTTGTTTCTCTAAAGCGAACCAAAATTTGGGCTCTTGGACAATCCCATCCTGTATCTATTGCTTGTTTAAATATTAAATATTCCACACTACCATCATTTGGTAATAATTTTTCATATTCATTATTTATTTTGTCATCACTTAACCATATAGCCAGTTTCCCATTTTCTTCTGTAATATTTCTATCGCGTAAAAAATTTTCTATTTCCATTCTAAGATCCTCACCAGCATTACTGTTTGGTAATTGAATCAAAACTAAAGGATTAACATTTATATGTTGATTTCTGTATCTTTCAGCAAGTTCTTCGCGTTTATTAAAGGCAGATAACATTATCAATTCTTGAGAATCAATATCATCATTCGGAATTTCATCAATATCTTTGTTTATTATTACTTCTTTTTTTATCATTCCTGCTTCTATTACATCTGTTGGATCTACAACGATTCTAGAATCACTATTATTTATAATAGGCGTGGCACTCATGTCAATTTGAAGTTCCGGCTTTATAATTTCATCAATTATTTCAAGAGATTCTTTAGTTTTAGCACCAGCATGGCTTTCATCTATAATAAGAATAATTTTCCGATTAATATTTCTTGTGTTTTCTAAAACTTCAATAAAATTAATTTCTTCCTTGTCCTTCATTACAACTGCTTTCCATTCGCCAGTTGCCTTATCTTTCAACTTTATTTTCTGCCAACTCGCAAAAACAATTTCATTTTGATTTATTGTTTTTCTTGAGCCAAAAAATTCATCTTCTAATAAGGAGCATTCCATTTCATTTGATATTTCTCGTTTAACTGCTTTCAAACTTTGTTTATGAAGATCTCCTTTACCTATACTTATCCATAGAAAACATAAATCATCATCTATCTCTTTAACAATTTCTTCAATATATTTTGTAGCCATAAAAGTTTTACCAGCACCTGTTGGTGCTTGAAAAACAATAGTCTCATGACCTTTTTCACTCAAAAAATCTTTAGTTCTTTTAATTAATTGGTCTACTTTTTCTTCTTGATATGGTAACAATGTCTTCATTAGATTTCCTCCTTGCTTAATTTAACAAGTTTTCGATAAAGTTCAACAATTTTATATGGAATTGCTTCAATTATATAATTTTTAACATTTTTGAATGGTGTTTCATCAACATAATCTCCTAAAGAAAATTTATATATGACTTTATCTTCATCAATATTCTCTAATTTATTTATAAAATCTTGTTCTAAATTTCCAAATATATCAAAATATACACAAGTATATTTAGTTTTACTTATATTACTAAAAATCATATATTCAGAAGTAACAGATATTTGTTCAAAACAATCTTCTTTTAAACAAAGCATAGGAATACATTTTTCAGTTAAATCATAATAAAGTTGATCTCGGTTATTTGTATTATCAACAAAATCAGTTTTATAGTATTTTAAATTGCTTGGTATTCCTTTTACTTCTTTTCCCTTAGCATCAACATAACCATTAATCACTTTTTCAATTCTTGGATATGTAACCTCATCACATATATTATTTTCATTATTAGTACATAATATAAATTTTCTCTTGCCATTATCTTTTTGATTCAATTCTAAAACTGCATGACCTGTTGTTCCCGACCCTGCAAAGAAATCAAGAATAAGTGCATCTTTATTTCTTGAGCCAATATATATAAAATCTTTAATTAATTCTATTGGTTTTGGATTATCAAATACTTTTTTACCAAACATATTAGTTATTTGTGATGTACCATTTCCACTACTGTATTCTGCTTTATAAAAAAGGCTTTTCGGTTTTCTAGATGGAATATCTCCAAGTGTTGGTCTTTGTTTCTTATACAGACTATATCCACCATTTGTATTGACTATTACTTCATGCTTATTAGCATACATATTATCAAATCCCCAACGCCATCTTCCATATCCTCCATCAGGTTGCATTGGAATTAATACATAATATCCTTTGTCTTCATATTTTTTCTTTATTTCTTCTAAATACTTATCATTAAATTTTTTAGTATTAGCATCATATAATTTTTTATATTCATCTTTCTCTATCATGTCAATATAATCATCTTTTATTAAAATAGGATAAAACATATATGGTCTTTTTACTCTATCAGCATCTGTCCCTGTAGCTCTAAGTGTTGCACCTTTTTTATAATAACCTATATCATCTTGTTCCCAGTCTTTTTCTATTTCTTCTTCATCAACATCAAATTGACCAAATTCACATGACTGTTTATTTTTAGCATATACCAATGTATATTCATGTGTACCTGCGAATGCGAACTCATCCTGATTTCCTTTTAGATTCATAATTGTTGGCAGTATTCCCAAGCAATTATTCGTATCAAATATTTTGTCGCACAATAATTTTAACTGTGCATGTTCATTATCATCTATACTTATAAAAATAACTCCCGAATCCTTTAGCAAATTTCTAGCTAATTTTAATCGTTTTTCCATAAAATTTAACCATTTACTATGTCTATAACCATCCTCTGAATCAACAAAGTGGTCATTGTACTTAAAATCTTTATGTCCAGTATTATATGGCGGATCAATATAAATAATATCTACTTTTTCTTTATGAGTATAATTCAAGATTGTTAAAGAATGAAAATTATCTCCTTCAATTAAAATATTCTCTTGTCCATTATTCTTAATTTCACGTTCTTTTATCTCCTTCAATACTGGAATTTTTTTATCACAGTCAGTTACTATCTTTTCAGGCTCTTTTTCTTTATCCCAAATAAGTCCATATTTACCATTTTGTTCTTCATTTAAACTTTTTATATATTCAACCAGTTCTTCTCTTGTCATAGTTTCAAAATTCATAATAACCTCCTCTACTTTTCTTACTTATAAAAAGTTAAAATTTTAATAATTATCAATCAATATTAATTATACTATATTTTTTGACAAAATCCCAGCACTTAGAAGTATTTATACAATGAAAAAGTGCAAATTTTATCTTATTATATCTTAAATTTGTATATTGATATATTTCTCAATTTCTTTTGCAAATTTAAAGAGCATACGATCATATTCTTTTTTGTAATTATTAGTGAAAAATATTGGTGACAATTCTAAATATCTATAAATTCCTCCAGAGTTAATTTTATCTTTAAATTCTTTATAATACTGTATTAAAGATTGCTTTTCTAAATATTTATATCGTGAAATTAAAAGACATTTATCTGCCCTTTCTCCATATTTCTTTTCGTAGTCAATTATTGAATTTAACAAAGAAATATTTAAAGGTAAAATATAGTGGTCATCATATTTTGATTTACTAGAGTTTACCATACCAATTTGTCTCAATATACAAGCTGTACAAATTCCACATTGATATATTCCAGAATTTTTTCTATTATGAAAAGCTTTTGATCCTGGCATTTTAGAGCAAGTTTTTGTATTGGATATTAAAGCATTCCATGATTTTGGTATTAAATCGATCACCTCAGCCTTGGTTAAAAAGTTAAATGGGTTCACTATTTTTATATTAATATCTAATTTTTTTAAAATTGTATTTATTATGTATAAAGTTCTTGGATGTGTAGTATGTGTCACTCTTCTTCTAAATGAAAAAGTAGGATTTAAACTCATGATACCATTTTCATAAATCTTTACTTCACTAACTTTATAATA
>CALVKW010000072.1 GCA_944333345.1 uncultured Bacilli bacterium
ACGTCAAACAAAATTTCTTGTATAATGAGGAGGAAGGAGAGATTAAAATGAAAGTAAAAGTTAATAGAGATAGTTGCATTGGATGTGGTGCTTGTGCAGCAATTTGTGATGATGTTTTTGAAATAGATGATGAAGGACTTTCTACTGTGAAAAAAGAAGAAGTAGATGATGATAAAAAACAAGAAGTACAAGATGCCGCTGACAGTTGCCCTACTGGTGCTATCGAAGTAGAAGAATAATAAAAAACCTCTAGATTTTAGAGGTTTTATTTTGCTCCATGAGAGACATATTAGATTGTGATTGATTTGCTTTTGATTGGGCATATGAATCAACCGATTCACTAATAAATTGACTAACTGATTCAAAGCTTGATTCTGGTAGTTTGTCTCTCATCATTTTTAGTACATCGTCGCTTATTTTTAAAGCATTATTTGATAGTGTTTGTAAATAAATCACTCGATAGTAATCAGGGTTACCTAAATCCATACTTGCATTCTCATCCCATATAGTACTCTGTTCTGTTTGAAAATCTAGCGATGCATTCTGACAGGCTATAACTAAATCAGTTAGTTTTCCCACATTTTCTTCCGTCATTTCCATAGCAATAGCTTGGCGTAGTACCTGCCTCATCAACTGTTTGCTTTCTACTATTTCTGAGATTGGATACTGTTCATTCAAATCCATATTGTTTGATGCCATTTCCATATTATTTAATTCCATATAATCTTTCCCCCCTTTAAATAATATAGCTAGATTATACTATAAAACTGTCATTTTGTCAATCTAGGCTTTCTTTACTGTACCATCATTGAACTTATAAATTTCATCGCATAGTACTTTTATATCTTCTTTATCATGTATTGCTAGAATGATTAGTTTTCCTTTTTCTTTTAATAAGATTTTTCTAATATTTTTAATACTATTTTCATCTAGGCCATTGAATGGTTCATCTAAAATTAATATTTCTGGATCTTCCATTAATACTTGAGCAATCCCTAGTTTTTGTTTCATACCTAAGGAATATTTATAATATAATTTATCTTTATCTTCTTCTAGCCCTACTTTTTTTAGAGTATCCTCTATTTCTTTTTCTCCTATTATATTTTGAATTCTTGCTAGTAATTCTAAATTTTCATATCCTGTTAAATCTGATAGAAAGTTAGGTTTTTCAATTAATGCTCTAGTACTTGGTGGAAAACTATTTTCTTTTATTACATTTTTACCATCAAATAAAATTTCTCCTGTTGTCGGTTCTAAAAAAGCACAAATTAGTTTAAGTAATACTGTTTTTCCAGAACCATTATGTCCTGTAAAACCATAAATATGACCTGATTCTAATGTCATTGATACATTTTTTAAGACTTCTATATCTTTAAATTTTTTTGATACTTTTTTTATTTCTATTTTCATATGCTTTTCCTTTCTATTTTTTTATGAGTTGTAAATAAAAATAATATTATTGTTACTATTATTAATACTAAAAGATAGAATATGGAATATTTTAATTCTTTTGTAAAACAACCATAATTAATAATTGAAAAATAATCCCATGGTAATAGTCTAAAATGTATGGATACTAATGGGTCGTAGATTGGAAATATTAATAAATAAATTAAATTTATTAATACTGTTTTATTTTCCTTTATCAATACAAATAAAATAGTATTTATTATCATAAACATCATTATAAATAGGTAGGCTCTAACAGCAAAGAAGATGGAATAGATATCACTTTTTATAGAATATTGGAATATTTCTCCTATGTCATAGCAATCAAACATATTGATATTTAATACTATTATATAGATAATGGCGTAACACAAAAATAATAACCCATTGATTTGTAATACTAATATGATTAATTGTTTTAATAGATTTTTTTTATTTTTTAATCTTATTATGTAGGCATCATTTTTATAGAATTCTAAACAGGTATTTAGAGTTGCTAGTAAAAAGACTAGAAAAAATCCGACAGTAAAAATTATACTACTATGGTAGTTTAGAATGGCTGTAAATAGTTCTTTTTTTGGCTCAGTATTTGTTAGTCCTCCGATAAAGGCTATTGCAATTACAAATATGAAAATCACTTTAAATCTTGTTGTTTTCGTAATTCCATCTATTATGGGCTTATTCTTAAACCATTTCTTTTTCATTGGTCATTAACACCTTCTCTTTCTTTTTGTACATCTTATGGATGACCAGTGAGATTACACTACAAAATATTATATTAGAAATTAAATATAGTCCGTAATTTATATTTGAGGATGGATACCATATTTGAAAATAATTAATATACCATGTATTTATTTCTATATCTAAAAACATTTGAATTAATACGTCTACTGCATAGGCTAATAAAAAAATGGATAAGAAATAAGCACAGTATGAAAATAATACTGTTCCTATTTTACTTTTTACTCTATTTAAGAATAGTAAGGCAAATGTTTCTGTAGCTAGTCCTGCAATATACAGTAAGATACAGTGTAGTATCATATATATTGGGAAATATTGATATAAGTTAAATTCAAATCGATTATCAAAGTTTGATATAGTAAGTTGCTCTATTCTTCCACCAGATAGAATTAGGCTTATTATAAAATATATTAATAATATTATGGGATACCATAAGGCAGTTAAAGCAATCGATTTTGTTACTTTCTTTTTTAAATCTTTATAAGAAATCCTGGTTAAGTAGTTTTTTATATTTCCGTTTTTAAATAGATTGTGCCATTTATCAATTACTAATATGATTAAAAATAATGGAAAAAAGAGAGATAGTAAACCTGTATATGATTGCATATCAAAATATACGATTCTAAAATCAGAAAATGTATAGTCATCAATCATACTATATTGTATTATATATTCATTTATAGACAGTATTAATAGTATTCCTAACATTATCGCTATTAAAAATGTTAACCATCTTGTTCTTATCAACTTTAAAATTTTTTTCATATTACACCTACTCTGATAAATCTATTATATCATAAGTTCTTTTTATTGTCTTTTTTTCATTGCCGCTTTATACTAATAATAGGTGATAGTATGAAGTGCCCTAAATGTAAAATGCCTTTAATGAAAGATATTGGACATACCTTTTGTCCTTATTGTGGCTATTTGGATAATGGTATGCAAATTCGTGGTTCTGGTCATAGCGAACCGTCAGATTTAGAGCTTTATTTAGGAGATAAATATGATACTATTGTTAGAAATAATAATTGGACTACTATTCTTATTTTAGGACCTTTCTATTTTTGGATTCGTGGATTTTTATTATTAGGTTTGATGGGACAAATTTTAGAGGTTTTGTTTTGGTATCTTTTTACCTCTCTAGTAAATGGGGTTAGTAGCTTATTTGTTCCCTTTCTTTTTTTAGCATTTCTTTTAACTAGATTTTTTGGTGTTTGTTTTAATAATCTTATCTGTATTTATTTTTATAATTTGCGTATTAAGAAAATGAAAGAAAAATATCCTAATGACTATCTAAGTAGATTAAAAACTAACGATAATCCTACCAATCCATTGGGTGCAATATTAATTCTTATTGTTATTCTATTTATTGTGGGTTGCTGGCTGGTACTTTCCTTTATTTAAAAAAGAGTTCAAATGATATGAACTATTTTAATTATTTATATTTTTTCTTTGTTTCAAACCTCTTTCTAACCCCTCTTTTAATCCTTTCTCTATCATCTCTTCTCGAATGGAGTTCTCTATTTTTCGATTATCTTCTTCGGCACTCATAAATACATGAAAATCAGGGTCTTCATTTACTCTTTTAATCTCTTCCATATACTTGGCCACCATCCTATCTTTTTTTGATAGAGTCTTTAATTCTTCTAAGTTCAAATCTAACATAATGATTTCTTTATTTTTCTCTATCTCTTGTACATCTTTAGTATACCAAAAACTTAGATACTTTTCCTTTCATAGATAATAAAGTTTTCTACATACTTTTTTAAGGTTTTATCTTGTACATAATACACTCTTAATGCTTCCCTATCTTTTAACCCATAACTAAAATTAATTTGGATGATTTTCGGATTTTGATTATAATTTTGTCCTTTTAATACATGATGAGAATAAATTCCACATAAATAAGACATATTTCTTGGCCTGACATATCCCAAATCAGAAGCATTCACTTCTACTTGTATTCTACCAATATCTTTTTTTAAATTAAGATCAAAATGCTTTCTTTTTACATAAATGTTATCTACATTCTGTTCTAAATTTAAGTACTCAACTTCATTAATTTTTATTTTTAATATGCCTTCTAGCAAATAAATAAGGAAGTCTTTATTTTTTTCATTCATAAAGACTTCCTTAAATGCTCTGTCATAACGACAGGTATAAAATTTTGTGATAATTATCACCTCCTACTTTATCATTCGAAAAAAGTAGGAGGTTTCCATAAAAAAATCTCTTTTTGAGATTTTATTTTTGTTCTAAAGCGTAAACTTTCGCTACTTCTTTTGGAGTTAATTTTCTAAATTCTCCAGATTGAAGATTTTTTAAATCAAAGAAAGCTACTTTTTCTCGTTTTAATTTATCTACTTGGAATCCAACACTTTCAAACATTTTCTTTACTTGATGATTCTTTCCTTCATGAATAGTTATTTGAACCATGCATGTATTTGTTTTTTCATTTACTTTCTTTAATTTTACACGTGTTGCAGATAATTTTTCTCCATCTACTTCTACTCCATCTTTTAATTTATTAATTTGCTCTCCTTTAATAATTCCATTTAATTTAGCCATGTATACTTTTTCTACTTTATCATTGGGGTGCATTAAAATATTAGCGAAGTCTCCATCATTAGTTAGAAGAAGAACTCCTGTTGTATCATAATCTAGTCTTCCTACTGGATAGATTCTTGCTTTTGTTGGAATTAAATCTACTACAGTTTTTCTATGATGTTCATCACTTGTTGAAGTGATTACTCCTCTTGGTTTATTTAAGATGTAATACTCTTTTTGTTCTTTTTCTATTGGTTTTCCATTTACTTCTATTCTATCTTTACTAGATACTTTTGTCCCTAATTCTGTCACAACTTCACTATTTACTTTTACTTTTCCAGCAGTAATTAATTCTTCTGCTTTTCTTCTCGATGTAAGTCCACTTTCTGCGATTACTTTTTGTAGTCGTTCCATATTATCACCTCTTTTATTATTTTATATAATCAATCAAATATTCTCCATTATATTGGGGTGTCACTTTTTTCATTTGTTTTAAAATGACCTTTCCCTTTTCTGTAAACATATCTTGATACTCACCTGTGCCAATTCTCATTATTGCTTCATCTTGCCAAGTATCGGTTAATTCTGTCAATGTATATAAATTAAGCATATAAGAATGTAAAGCAATATCTTCTTGTCCATACCTTTTAAAAAAATTTGCTGCATAATGTGGATATATATCTCTTGGTAAACTATCTACTTTACTATTATCCATATCACAAAAGGTAATATTTCCTGTTCTATAGTTGATTAAAATATTATCGTCTTTTATATCCGGATAAATTACCCCTTCATCAGCAAAATAATGTAAAATTTCTTTCATTTTTTTTAATACTTTTAATTTACCACTTTTATCTAGTGGAGCAATTAACATTGGTATATCATCTTCATCATAGCTCATCTCATAACCAATGCAAACATCATCTAGGCTATATGTACTAATAATTGTTGGCATATGTTTTAATTTTCTTTCATGCATTTTCACTAATTTTTCTTTTTTATTTTCTTTTTGGGAATTTGTAATTACTTCATCTTTCCAAATTTTAATTATTGTATTTGAACTATTTCGATATATATTACTTTCCATACCTAAATCCATGTAATGAGCTTCATAATATGCCTTTTGTTCAGCAGTAATTTTTATATTTTTTAAAGTCATATTA
The DNA here is from genome assembly GCA_944333345.1 of uncultured Bacilli bacterium. Lineage (GTDB taxonomy): Bacteria > Bacillota_I > Bacilli_A > RF39 > UBA660 > Faecimonas. Next base: position 5,904 of record CALVKW010000072.1, read on the forward strand.
TCACCGCTGGTTATTATATCATAAATTCATACAAAAAACTATGATATGTTTTATTATAACACATTTCTAACACCAATTTGGTCTTTTTACATACATTATCATAAAGGAGTGTTAATATGATGTATTCTAATAATTATGGTATACCATCTTCTTATGAAACACATGTATATGAAGGTGTTCCTTATACTACTATGCCTGGTAATATGACTTCTGCTGGAATGACTACCGATGGTATTAATGGTAATGGAGAAAGATTTTTTCTTGCACCTTTTCTTGTAGGCGGATTAGCTGGTACTGCTTTAGGATATGGTATTGCTAATAATAATAGGCCACCTTACCCCATGTATCCACCTATGATGTATCCTACACCTTATCCTATTTATACTACTAATTATTATTACTAAGGCATATCGCCTTTTTCTTTTCGAGGAAGAAAAATTGTAACCGTAGTCCCCTTTCCAAGAATAGAACTATAACGAATAGAACCTCGATGCTGCTCTATAATTTCTTTAGAAAGGGCAACACCTAAGCCTGTTCCATTTTCTTTTGTAGTATAAAATATTTTTGATATTTTTTCTAAGTTTTCTTTTGATATTCCAGTACCTGTATCTTCTATTTTTATTTGTACTTCTTCTTTTAGTTTTTTTATTGTCATCTTAATTTTTAATTTTCTTTTTTCATCTTTTGCTTCGATTGCATTTTTAATTATATTTACTAATACTTGTTTTATTCTATTATAATCAAGTTCTATATATAATTCTTCTTCCTTTGATATAAACTCTGATACTACTTCATTTTCCTTTAATAATGGAGATAAAGTTTCTTCTAAATCTTCCATTAACATTATTAAATCTATCTCTTCTTTTTCTATTTTTAACTTTCCATAATCTGAGAAATCATTAATAATAGTCAACGTACGATTGATTTCATCCTTAATAATGGGGAGATATTTTTCTAATTTGTTTTTCTTTTTCGTATCTAACATTTCTAAATATCCTTTACAGACAGCAATCGGATTTTTTATTTCATGAGTTAATTTAAATAAAGCTAATTTTAATTCTTTTTCTTTTTCTAATTCTTGTAAAGCTTTATTTTTTTCTATAATTCTTTCTCCTTCTTTTAATAAATATAGAATACTTGTCATTGTAATAATAAATAAGAAAATAATAAAGATTAAATAAATAAGAGTTGTAATTGAAGGTGCTTCTTTTAAGTCTTTTAAATATAAAATACAGGCTATTAAAAATGATTTTATACTAATAAATATATTTAATAAGTTATTTTTTTCTTTTTGCCTTTTCTCTATATAGAAATATAAAATTAAATATATACTATATTCCATTATTCCGTATATTAAAGGAGTATGTAATATGATGTGATAATAATATACTGTTATTACAGATAAAATTACAATTAAGATTGTTCTTTTCTTTAATATAGCAACTAATAATGGAAAATTAATAAATATTAGATTAGCAATAGAATTTTTTTCACTAGAATATCTAATAATTAGAAACATAGAAGAAAATATTACTAAATCAAAGATTATATTTTCTTCCTTCATACGTTTACTATAACTCATATATATTCCATATATTAGGAAAGGAAATAATAAATAAATTAAATTCACTATTAAGGATTCAAAAATCGACATAATACTCACCTATTTTATTGTATGTTTTTTTCTTGTCGAAAAATGTCGAAATTTGTTGAATAATAATTTTTGTTTTGTGCATTAGTTGTTTACATACTATTTTTTTACTTTGTTTCATAATGAAAATATGGTGGTTAACATGTATGAAGTAAATATTTATGAACAAGTTGCTAAAAATATTAAAAAATATAGAAAGTTGGCTGGAATGACGCAAGCTGAACTTGCAGAAGCCATTGGTGTTTCTCATGAGTTCTTACGTAGAATTGAGTCCAAAAAAGGGAAAAAAACATTTTCTTTTCAAACTGTTTGGAATATTTCACAAGCATTAAATGTTAGTTTGGATCAGCTTGTAGAAATTGATATTGATGAATTTAAGACTATGTCTTAATTTTTTTTGCAAAGTTGTGTTAAACTTTATGACTGATTAATATATTCAGCATAAGCAATATTTAAATTAATAGGCATATCAATAGAG
>CALVKW010000073.1 GCA_944333345.1 uncultured Bacilli bacterium
ATAATCATGAACAACAAGAACTTCATTGGGATATTTCTTTTTCAAGTTTTTTAACTCTTGTATGTATTTTGATTCACAAGAGTAAACCACACAAAAATTTTCATCATCAAGCCTAGTAATACAAGTTTCTTTCATTGATGATTTTCTAACTCCTTTAATAAATTATTTATTTCGTTTAATTTTTGATAGATTTCTATAATAATTTCATTTGAAGATTTTTGTTCATTGTTGAATTGTCTTGAACAAGCAGTAAGAGTACAATATCCAGAAAAGTTTGCAAAAGGACACGCAATATTTTTAGGGATACAATAATACATAATAGCCTCCATTATTCTATTTTTTCATAGCCATAGCCGTTTTCTGTAGAATAAAAAATATTTTTAATTCCTTTGGCTTTAATCATAGCCTCACAAGCAGGACATGGTTTTGCTAATCCTTTAGAACCATCTTTTTTAATTCGATAGACAAAAATGTTAGCCTTAGACCAATCAACATCAAGATTTTTAGTGCGAATTAAAGCATGACATTCTGCATGAATTGTATTTCGACTTGTTGATGCTTCAGGGTCATAATTTCGATATTTGTTGTATTGTTTTTGTAAAGGATGCTCTTTATCTTGTAGATTCCAGCCCACGCTTAAAATTTTATTTTTGTAAGTTATAACACAACCAAGTCTTGCTCTGTGGTTGTCACTATAATAACACGCATTATTAGCCATGTCAAGATAATGATGAATTTTATTTTCTGAAAGCATTAAGAACATCCTTTTTAAGAAAATTTTATATTGAGTAGTATGAACAATAAATTTAATTTTGTCAAGGGCTAGAGAGGAAAATAAAAATTTTTATTTGTAAACTTTTTATGAATTAGAATAAAGTTGGATATTATTGGGGTCTTTTTTATTGTTTTGAATGGCGGTAAGAGTAAGAATACAATATCCTGCGAGGTCGAGTAAAGTGTCCTCAAAAGTTTCGTTTTCAACCATTCTTTGATTATCGGCTTTTTGGGCCAAAGATACCAATCTATTATATTTATCACTGATTCTAATAAGAGGGGCAATTATTCCAAAAAGTTCAAAAGTTTTGTCAAAAGAAGAGCCATAATCAGTGTTTTTTGCAATAAGGGTTTGGGCTAAGTTATTACAATTTTGTTGATAGAGTTGGTTTTTATCCATGTTTTGTTAGTTCCTTTCGTTTTTGATTTTTGTTGATTGCTGAGCGTTTTAACAAAATCAAAGATTTTGTTTATTTTTTCAATTTTATTATATTTATTCACTACGTTCATAAATATAATAAAATTTGAAAAAATTTAATTAATATTTAAAAGATAATAATTATTATTATATTTATTATTATTATTATTATTATTATTAATAATATATATTATATATATTTATATATATAATATACTTTATATAATAATTATATTATATATAATTATTATATTTAATTATAACATATATATTTTGTATTGTCAATAGTAAATTTAAAAATATTTTTTAATTATAATATAATGATATAATATTAAATAAAATTTATAATTATAAATGCGCGCGTGAGAAAAAATTTAAAAAATGTTCTTGACAAAGATGGATAAATATGTTAAACTTAGATAAAAGGCAGGTGAGAAAATGAATGATTTGGTCCGAAATGTCTTATAACAAATATAATTTATCATGGTTTGATCGATTTGAAATCGAACCTGATTTTGCATATAGAGAATACAATGAAAAGGAGCGAGAATGGTGGAATGAGTTTAACCAAACAAATACACTTGTATTCGATAGCGACTGATTCACTATATGATGAAAAAGAGCAATTTATACATAAAAGATTATTAAAATTATATAAACTTAGAAAAGACACAAAGTATAAATGGAAAAAATCTGCTATAAACAGAATAATTAAAAAAGAAAAAAATAAATTGACTAAGATTTTAGATGAAAGATTAAATGATGAAAGGCCACGAGAATTAAATCCACAATGTTTGATAGATAAGAATGTTATTTCACTTTTTGAATCATCTTTGACTAGGGCATTGAAAATAAAAACAAATGAATTAACAACAGATTTATTTATAATGAATGTATTTTTCTTTCAAGTGTTTCATAATGCTGTGAGAGACGGATTTTTATACAATGGAGAAAAATATATATTCTTAACCGCTTCCGCTGGACAAATAAGAACAAAAAAGGCCGTGTTTATAAGAGAGGCAGCATATAATAAAATACAACAAACTATTATGTGCGGTTTGACTATTGATAGAATAAATGAGTGCGGTGGGATAAATCCGAATTAATTAAATAGTTCCTTTACATGGTAACATGTATCGAAAATGTGGTGAACTGGCAAATGCCAGGTGTGGACTTGACGTTAGGAATTATAGGAAATGATAATTAGCAAGTCTGCTAACCGGGGAAGCCTGAGACGGTAATCCGGTGGTGAATATACAACAATTAAGATAAAATAAAATATAGAAAGGCGGTGAAAATTTGGAAAGTTATAATTTTATTTATAAGACAGAAGATAATCTTCATGTAATTATAATTGATGATGAATTTTGGTTTATTGGTAAAGAAGTTGCTAAACTTCTTGGGTATAAAGATTTACGTTATGCTATGAGGGATAACGTAGACAAAGAAGATAAGCAAATTCTCAAAGGGGGTCTATCTACCCACATTGAAGGTGTGAACATTCCAAATAGAGGAATTACCATTATAAACGAAGCGGGATTATATTCTATGATTTTTGCTTCTAATTTAGAGCAAGCCAAGCGTTTTAAACATTGGGTAACACATGAAGTTCTTCCTTCTGTTCGCAAAACCGGACAGTATGTCGATACCGAAAATAAATTTGAGCAAATTTGTCCTATCAAATTTGGTAAAGAAGAATTAAAAAACGAAATGGGCAAAAGAATAAATAAAATTGGTGGTAGAAATAAGGGCGGTTTAGCTTATTACTATGCGTATATAAAATTTGGACATATTATCAATTTTAATTTTTATCGTTATTGTAAGAAAAATGATATTAAGCCTATAGATTGGCTAAGAGAAAATAATTATTATGACCAATTTTGTGAATTTGTTTGCAATCAAAAGATTTAATTTATTTATTGTATATTTACTCAAACGACTATCCTTTAGAAGGAGTACATTCAAGGTGAAAGTCCTTGTTTGGAAGTGCCACACAACCTTATGGGTTGATGATATAGTCTATTCCCGCTGTTAAATCAGCGTTAAAGTACCGAGAAATCAATCGGGGGTATTAAAGAAATTTTTAGCCTATCTCGCTCTTGCAAATTCTGCTACTGATGTTTGGGAAGGTTTTGATATAGATAAATCTATTGTCGTTGATGATTTTGAAACTTGCGTTGAGGGTGAAGTTGATTATATTGATGATGTTACTTATGAAATAACACGAAAAAGGATGAAAGTTCCAATTACACATTCTGATGGCATGGGAATAATGCTTGATAAACCCACAAGAATGTGTCGGTTACCCTTCGTAAAGGGTTTGATGGTATATTTTCCTTTTGATAAATTTATTAAAGAGAAATGTCCTGGTGGCCGTGTTATTGTAACTGATATTTATGGAGAAGAGCATGATATATTAAAAGAGGATATTAGATATATCTTTTGCAAGTCAATGTTCAAATTAAATAAATATTATGCCAACTGGGATTGCTACAAAGCACAATTCAAAGGTAATAATTGTGAGGCTTGTTATTGTAACATAGAAGAAGATGAAATTCCAAAAAGCCGTATAAATTATCAAATGCTTCAGACTTTAACGGATATGTCTGATAAAGAGATAGAAATTTTAACTAAAAAAACTATAGAAGAAATAAATACAATAGGTAACGATTATCAAACTACAATGAAATTATTGGGTGCTACTGATTATAACAAAAATCCTAGTTATTTTCAACAGGCCCTTATGATATATCCAGAATTATTTAAAGACCATTATTGCAGAGATATATTAAAGCAGACAAAGAAAAGTTTGGTTAAACAAGCTAAGGCTGGTAGATTGAGGGTTAATGGTGGATATTATTTTGTAGTTCCAGATTTATATGCTTTCTGTGAAAATTTATTTTTGGGTATTGAACAACCTACTGGTCTATTAAAAAACGGTGAAGTATATATAAAAGAATTTTCTCCTGGTTCTGAGCTTGCTTGTTTAAGAAGCCCGCACTTATATAGAGAATGGCCTATAAGAACTAACAATAGAAATGAAGAAACAGACAAATGGCTTGGCGGGACTAAGTGTTTATATATTAGCACCTATGACTTAATTTCTAAAATTGTCCAATGCGATTTTGATGGGGATAAACTTTTAGTTATTAAAGACAAGAATTTAACAGCAGTTGCGAAGCGAAACATGGAGAAAATAGTCCCTTTAGATTATAAATTAGGAAAAGCAAATTCGCATTTTATAAATTCAGAAGTTTTATATGAGGGCATGTCAAATTCTTATACTGGTGGGAATATTGGTCCGATAAGTAATCAAATTTCACGAGTATGGAATCTTGAAAATATTGATGAAGAAAAAATAAACACTGTTAAATGGCTTTGCTACATAAACAATCAAGTCATTGATTATGCTAAAACCTTGTGGAAAGTTGAACCCCCCAAAGAAATTCAAGAAATTATTAAAAAGCACACAAAAGGCAATCTCCCCAATTTTTTTATTTATGCCAAAGATAAAACAGAATCACAAGTAGAACCACCAAACAACTCAACAATGAATAGAATTGCGGCCCTAATTCCTTCACCACTGATTAAATTTAACAAGAATATTGGAAAATTTGATTATCGAATGTTGATGAATCTAAAATCTGATTTTAGTTTGCTCGAAGATAATTCTGTAATAAAAAGTTACGATTATTGGAATACTCATCAATATTTATTTAACACAGAAGGCATAGATGGTGTACGTCAAGAAGATTTATATATGTTTCAAGAGATAAAAAAGCGAATTATTAACGAAACAGGTAAGTCTTTGGATTATATTGTGAATACTTTGGTTGCTTATCTTTATACGGTGCGGCCATCCTCGCAAAAAAAGATGCTTTGGGCTTGCTTTGGAGACGTGATTGTTGAGAATTTAAAGAAAAATATAGTTAATTTAGGAAAAATTTGTGATTTTTGTGGAAAAAGATTTCAGCCTCAAAAGACAAATCAAAGATATTGCAGTAATGAGTGCTATTCTGACGCACATTTACAACAAATTAAAAATTGGAAGAGTTACCAGATAGTGGACTAAAGAAAAATATTGATAATTAAGTGCTTTTTAATGAAAAATTTTTGAAAAACCATCAAAACTAGGGGTACTATTAGGGGAGATACACCCCAAAATAAAACCGCTGATAGACGGGTGGTGAGATTAGAGGGAAAAATGAAGGAGAATAAAGGAAAATACTTAACTGACGTACGAAATGCAACAGGCTTTTATTCTTGTAAGTTGATAAATGAGCAAGAATGGGTAGAAAGAGTGATTGGCAAAGAGGCTATAGGGATTTATTCTGATGAATATATTCGTAGAGCAATTAACATTTTTAAGATGTTTTTAGATAATTTCGACGAGACAGAAGAAGATGTTGATACTATTTCGGCCATTGCTCAAGTTAAAGAGGAATTAGAAAAAGAACGTAAAAAACTACAGACTGTTAATAGTGAATATAATCTAAATCTTAGAATTGACGCCAGGAATGAATTGTTTCAAGAAAAAATTATAGAAGCGATTCGGGGCCTCGAGCCTGTTAAAATAAAGAATATTAAACACAGTAATCCGCCTTTAAATAATACTGGATTGCTTTGTATTTCTGACCTTCATGCAGGAAGTACATTTACGGTTAATGGCATTTGGGGTGAGAAAATAAACGAGTATAATTTTGAGATTATGCAAAATCGTTTATGGAAGCTGAGTTCTTTAATTGAAGCTGATGCTATCGAATATGATAAGCTAATCGTGGCTTTTCTTGGGGATTATTTAGAGAATATTCTTAGAATGACTTCTTTGACAAAATTGAGAGAACCAGTAATTGATACTACAATTAAGTTATCTGAGTTTTTAGTGCAATGGCTGACTGATTTACAAGACAGGATTGAAAAGCCAATTCATGTTATTATGGTTTCTGGCAACCATGATACGCAATCAATTTTAGGCTCTAATCCACGGCCTGAAGGTGAAGATTTAGGAAAGATTATTCATAAATTTATCGAAATACGTTTTGAAAATAATCCGCATATAACTATTGAGCCTTTTGGGGAAGCGATAGTTAAAAGCATTGAAGGCGTTAATGTTTTGTTCAATCATGGGGAAGATGTTAATTTGAAGGACACCCTGGATTATTTTGACAATGTTTATGATATAGACATAGATGAAATTTATGTGGGTCATTTTCATAGGCCGGAATCTAAGGCTGTTGGTATTTCCGATTTAGGGGACAAAACGGTTTATAGGGTTGGCTCAATTATGGGAATTGACCCTTATGCAAAGAAAATAAGAAAGGCCGCAAGGCCAAGTGCTTATTTTGCAGTTTATGAACGTGGTGTGGGCCATAGCTGGTCTAAGAACTATTATTTGTGATTAATATTACATAAAATATTTAAAAGCGGGACAGGGAGTAGCTACCTTGCCAAGTGCCCTTAACTCTTGGCTAACCGCTTAATATTTAATCTTTAAGGGAGATTGATATTATGAGAAAAAGAATTGATTTTCAAACTATAATAGATTTCTTAAATTCTAAAAATAAAGAATATGAACTACTTTCTACAGAAGAATATTTTAATGAAGAATGTGAAAAGATACAACCGTCTTTAGTAAAATTAAAATTTAAATGTAAAATTTGCGGTAAGATATTTTATAGGTCTTATAATAATTTGTTCTCTGTTAAAAATATTGAATCTTGTCCAAAATGTGGAGCAATTAGGAAAGCAAATATATTGCAAGATCGCAATGTATATAAAATTTATAAATTAACCTCCATAGATACACATAAAATTTATATAGGTGTTACTTTTTGTTCTTTAGAAAAAAGATGGAAAAAAGGAGAAGGATATAAGGCACAAAAGCAAATTTATAACGATATATTAAAATATGGTTGGGAAAGGTTTACAAAAGAGTTATTATGTGAATGTAATTCTTTTTATGAAAGTAGAGAAAAAGAAAAATATTATATTAAATATTATAATAGTTTATATCCTAATGGCTATAATTTAAATTTTGGAGAAAGGCCAGAAAAAATAGATTATAGCAAAGAAAAAATTTATGTTTATAATAAAAAAGGAGAATTATTAAATATTTTAAATAATATAGAAGAATTAAATTCTTATACTCCATCTCAAAAAAGAACAATAAGAGATATTATGTACAAGAATAAAGGAAAAACAGTTTTATCATATTTTAATAAAATATTTGTCTTAGAAAGCAATGTCAGTGCTGAATATCAAAAAACTATTGAAAATATATTTTTCAAAAAGTATGGGAAAAGTCCCCCTGGAAGTTCTTTTGTTTTAATTCAGTACGATATTGATTTTAATATAATTAATAAATTTTCTTCTATAAGACAAGCAACTAGAGAAGTTGCAGGCTGTAAAATGACTACTTTATTAGATGCTATTAAAAAACATAGAATTTATTTAGACAGTTATTGGGAAACAGAAAAATAATTTTATTTTAGAAAGGAGCCTCAATTTGAATATTTATTTATTAGTGCAGAATATTTAAAATGAGGGGGTGGTCCATCTATCTACGGTAACTGGCGTTTGCCAAAGTGCCGGTTGATTTTCCGACAATTATCGGAACAATATTGAAAAGTGAATAAATTAAGAACAGACGGGCATTGAAAAGTGCCTGTCTGTTTTTGATTATAAAGGAGAAAAAGGAATGGAACAGGTAAAAACAAGTGGTGTTTACTGTCCTTT
>CALVKW010000074.1 GCA_944333345.1 uncultured Bacilli bacterium
TTATCAGTGTTGGCTATCGCGTTAAATCACCAAATGGTGTTATCTTTAGAAAATGGGCAACAAAAGTTTTAAAAGATTTTATGATAAAAGGATACGCTGTTAACCAAAAAAGATTAGGGTATTTAGAAAAAACAATTCACCTAATTGATATAGCAAATAGAGTAGATAATGAATTAGAAAATAGTGATGCCAAAGAAATATTAAGAATAATTGGTAATTATACGAAGGCATTAGATTTATTAGACGATTATGATCATAAGTCCTTGACGAGACCAAAAGGAACTGAAGATAACAGGAAGATTAGCTATGAAGATTGTACTAATATTATTAAAAAATTGCGTTTTAATGAAGAAAGTGATATTTTTGCAATAGAAAGAGACAGAGGATTCGAATCTATAATAGGGAATATTTATCAAACATATGATGGTAAAGATGTTTATATGAGTATTGAAGAAAAGGCCACTAATTTTTTATATATGATAGTAAAGAATCATGTTTTTATTGATGGTAATAAACGTATTGCAGCAACGTTGTTTATTTATTTCTTAAATTATTATGATATTTTGTATAAGAATGGTAAACAAGTAATTGATAATAACACTTTAGCAGCTTTAACATTACTTATTGCAGAGTCAAATCCAAAAGAAAAAGATGTTATTATAGATTTAGTATTAAATTTTTTGCATTAATCCATTGACTTTCTTAGATTTTCTTTCCCTATTAAGAAGAAAATAATTTCACTATTAGTAAATGTAAAACATTGGTATGGAGTAAAGAAAGATTCTTGGTTTAGTCATATTGCCATGGGAGTTCTAGGAGAAGAGGCTCATAATGAAGGGTGTGAACCAGTAAATGATGAATAATACAATAAGTTAGGATAAAAAATATGATAGAATATAAAATATATAAAAACGTTTATGAGGAAATGCTTTTTGGAAAGAAAAATATGGAATTTAGACTGTTAAATGAAAAGTCTCAAAAAATAAAAATCGGAGATAAAATAAAATTTCAAGTATTTGATAGTGATTTATTTTTAATAGTACAAGTGACGAACAAATATATTTTTTCAAACATTGATGAAATGTGAAAAAACGAAAATATTGTTTCGAATTGCGTAATGAATTATACCAAGGAAGAATGTATGAATTCTTTGTTTGAAATCTTTGGTAAAGAGAAAGTGTTAACCTCAAAGCTTGTTGGTATAGAATTTAAAATTCTAAATAATTAAAAGAAAAAATGCATGAATCCGAGATGGTAATGGATAGTTTTTTTGAAACATTACAAGAAAAAGCCTTCCATTTTTAGACTCTTATGCAGATAGACATTATTAAGAAGATGTGTAAAAGCAAAAAGTAATTAGAAAAATTCTAATTGAAAAAATAAACCCAAACAAAAAGTAGTAGTATATACTATTATTTTTTATATGTAAAAAAACAACCATTTATATTTCAAAGACTTAGAACATATGATAAAATCTTAATTAGGAAAGAATTAATTTTAAAGGAGAAAACATGTACCGAGAATATTTAGAATTTGCAAAAGAGATTGCTATATATGCAGGTAAAGTAATGATGGAATATTATCATAATGACATAGATTTAAATTATAAAGAAGATAAAACAGTCGTTACACTAGTAGATAAGAAAATAAATCGATATTTAATTAAACAAGTAAAAGAAAAATATAAAGACCATTCCGTAAGTGGTGAGGAAGAACGTTTTAATCAAAACTCAGAATATACCTGGGTATGTGATCCATTAGATGGAACGGGTATGTATGTAAATCATATTCCAGTATTTGTATTTTCTCTAGCTTTAGTTCATAATGGGGAACCAATCATTGCTGTTGTTTATAATCCAACGGAAGATAAAATATATACTTCAATAAAAGGAAAAGGTGCCTACTGTAATAACACTAAAATATCAGTAAACAAAAAACAGTTAGGAGATTTAGGGTACAAAACTAATGTAGAGATGTTTAATAACAATATTATTGATGAGATAGCAGTAATAAAAGAATTAAAAAAATTATCAGAAATTTCATCAATCGGAAGCGTAGCAAGAAGTTGTATGGCAATAGCGACTGGAGATTTTTCCTGTGATATATTTCCAGGAACTGTTCACGGAAATTGCGATATCGCAGCATCTTATCTTATTGTGACTGAAGCTGGTGGAAAAGTAACAGATTTATATGGCAATAATCAACGATATGATACTGATATAAAGGGCGCCATTATTTCAAATGGTATTTCTCATAATCAAATATTAGAAATAGTTAGAAAGTATATTATATAATAGACTGGGTGATAACAATGAAAAAAGTAAGAATTTTGTGTTATGGTGATTCCAATACTTGGGGCTATATTTCTGGGAGTAATCACGAGCGATATGATGAAAAAAGATGGCCTAAGGTTCTTTCAAACATTTTAGGAGATAACTATGACATAATCGAAGAAGGATTAAATAGCAGAACTTTAATATCTAGCGACTTAAGACCAGGCAAGGAAGGGAAAAATGGCTATGAGTATTTAATTCCCTGTCTGGATACACACGACCCTATAGATTTAGTGGTATTGATGCTTGGTACTAATGAATTGAAAAATACTTATCATAAAACAGCATTTGAAATTGGAGAGATATTAGAGAAATATTTTGTTAAAACAATTATTAATAGAAAATCTCAATTTAAAGAAAGTTATCCCAAATTGCTATTAGTAACGCCACCGGTAATAAATGAATTTACAGATTATTGTAAGAAAGATAATAAATATTTAGGAGCAACCGAAAAATCGAGACAATTAAATTCTATATATGAGGAAATTGCAAAAAGAAATAATTGCTATTTCTTAAGTAATGACGGACTAGAAGTAGGGATAGATGGGGTTCATTTAACAGAAGAGAGTCATCGAAATTTGGCAGAAGTTTTGTGTGATAAAATAAAAGATATTTACAAATAAAGGTTATGACTATTGCAAAACTTTGTATTGAAAGATAATATAAATATAGATGGAGGATAATATGAATTCGTTATTATTAGTAATTGATATGCAGGAAGCATTTATTAATGAAAATACAGAACATTTAATAGAAAAGGTAGAAAAGTTAATACACTCTAATCATTATGATTACGTTGTTTTTACTAGATTTATTAATACACCAGATAGTAGATATGTTAGAGAATTAAATTATGATGGATGTCTAGGTGAAGATAAGACTCTTGTGATTTCTTCTGATAATTATCCGGTGTTTGATAAAACTATCTATAGTGCAATGAATGATGAATTAAAGGATTATATTAGAAAAAATAATATTGATAAAATCTATCTATGTGGTATTGATACAGAATGTTGTGTTTTGAAAACGTCTTTTGATTTGTTTGAAAATGGATATGATTTTTATATTTTAAAAGATTATTGTGCTTGTATGTTTGGTGAGTTACGTCATCATAATGCATTTCAAATTTTGGAAAGAAATATTGGTAGGGATAAAATTATATAATTTTATTTTGGTATTTTTGTATGGAAGAAAAAGATTTTGTAAAAAATGCATTAAAAATTATGGGATTTGGTGAAGAAAATATAGATGCAGATTTAGTTCAATTTGTTAATATGTGGGAATATAAAATCGCAACAAAAGAAAAGCCTATGCTTTTAACTGTTGGATTACAGTCGTGTATTGCTTTATATGCTTGGGAAGAAAATTTCTCTTTTTTGGCTCATATGAATATTGTTGGAGGAAATAGTGTTTATGATTTTGAAACTACAGACTCTGATATCCCTATTAAGTGTAAGAAAATAGATAGATTATATGAAGAAATCATAAAAAGTAAAGAAAATATTAAAAACCCACTTCATATTGGTTTGGTTTTAGGTGTTACTTCTAAAGAAGAAGATTACCCAAGTAGAGTGATTATAGAGAAAGATTTAAAGGAATTAATGGATAGACTAGAAGTAGATGGAATTTCCTCTGTTAGAGTAGAAAATATAAATTGTCTTAGTTTTGTATTAGATTCCAGAGATGGAAATATTATTCCAGGAGAGAATCAACCTGTAATTTCTATTAATGAAATAAATAATTCATCAGTTAGAGGAAAGTAATAGGAGTATATTATGGAAATTAGTGTAGAAAAATTACAAAGAAAAGATTTAAAAGAAGCAATCTTAGTTTATGATTAAAATCATCATTTAAAAACAAATATGAATAAGTTGTTTTCTATTTATGATAAGATTGATGATAATCCACTATATCATAATATTGTTGCGAAAGTTGATGGGAAAATTGTTGGTTTCGCAACAGTTATGATTCATTATGATATAGTAGAGGAATTAAAACCGTTTCTTACTGTATGGAATTTTGGAGTAAAAGAAGAATATAGAAGGAAGAAAATAGGAACAGAGATGTTTTACTATATTGATTTTTTTGCTAAAGAAAATCATTGTGCTTTTATTGCTTTGTTTGCCGAAAAGGACAATGTCATAGCTCAGAAGTTTTATGAAGGTCTTCATTATGATGAGGCGGTTGGATATGTGAAATTTATAGGAAAGAAGTGCGGTAATGATGGAATATAAGAAAGCTAATGTAGAAAATATTGATGATATTATTGATTTAAGAATTATATATTTAATAGAATATAATACTTTTTTAGAAGAAAGGGTAATTGCATTTCTTAGGAAAAATATGAAAGAGTATTTGATTAAGTATTTAAATAGAGAGTGTTTTGTTTATGTTGCTTATGATGGAGAAAAGATTGTATCTTCTGTGATAGTGAATATCTTTGAAAAAGTTCCTAGTCCTAGATTTATAAATTGTAGATATGGTGAAATGTATGGAGTTTATACTAGAGTAGAATATCGTAAGCGGGGTATTGCGACAGAACTTGTTAAAATGATGATTCATGAGATGAGTGATAAGGATATTTCATTTGTTCAGTTGGGAGCTTCCGAAGATGGAAAGAATATCTATTTAAAAAATGGCTTTCAATATACAAATAGTGAATATGTGGAGATGAAATATTATTATAATTAATTTAAAGTACTGAATTATTATTTCAGCGCTTTTTCTTTTATGATATAATTGATATTAGGTGATAAGATGAAACATAGAGTTGCGATTGTTACTGGGGCTAGACGTGGCCTTGGTGAAGCTATTTGCTATCAGCTAGCAAAAGATGGTTATGATATTGTTGTAAATGATATGGTTGGGAAAGAACAGGTAGATAAGGTAGTAAAATATATTGAAGATAATTATTCTGTTTCTGCTATTGGTGTTATGGCAGATGTTTCTCATGAAGATCAGGTATTAAAATTACTTGATATTGTTAAGAGTAGATTTTCTCGGGTTGATGTTTTAGTTAATAATGCTGCGATTGTAGAAGATATGGAAATCGAGGAGCGGTCTACAGATCTTTTCAACAACACCATCAGAAATAACGTTACTTCTACTTATTTAATGAGTAAATATATTGGTAGAGAAATGTTTCAAAATAAACACGGAAAGATTATCAATATTTCCTCTACCAATGGAATGAATGCTTTTTTCCCAACAAGTATTGATTATGATGCGTCAAAAGCTGCAGTAATATCTTTAACCCATAATTTTGCTTTGGAATACGCTCCTTATGTGTTAGTTAATTCTATTGCTCCAGGTTGGATTAATACGGAAATGAATAAACAATTACCAGAAGAGTTAATTAAAGAAGAAACGGATAAAATTTATTTGAAGAGATTTGCTGAAGTGGATGAAGTTGCAGCTTTTGTTTCTTTTTTAGCAAGTGATGTTTGTAGTTATTTGAATGGGGAAGTTATTAAATTAGATGGTGGCTATTAAAGGAGAAATATTATGAAGAAACAAAAATTAATACTATTTGATTGGGGGAATATTGTAGAGTCTCATGAGACTGGGTATACTACTTCTCAGGCGATTGGGGAATTATTTCATTCTTTGGGATATCCTACTCGTGATATTTATCATAAACTCTCTAAATACCATTTATCGAGTATTAGTACTTTATCTGAATTAGAAAAAACTTATGAAGAGATGAAACATGATTTTTGTTTACAGGGTGATTTTAAAGATTTTATAAGCAGTTATCCAGATTACTTAGATAATATTTCTTATTATCAGGATGTTAGAGATTATGAATGGAGTTTAAAAACTAGGTGTTATATAGGTGTATTTTCTAATTTAACAATTTTAGATAAAGAACGATTAGATAAACAGTTGAATTTAGAAAATTTTGATTATGTATTTTTATCTTTTGAAATGCATTGTCAAAAACCAAATATTGAAATCTTTGAAAAAATACAGGAACAACATCCTTTTTCTAAAAGTGATATTTTGTTAATAGATGATAGTAAAGATAATGTTACTGCTGCGAAGGAATTTGGATGGAATGCTATACAAGCTACTGGGTTAGAATTAGATAAAATTATCGATGCTTGTGAAGGATTTATCAGATAGAGGTATGTTATGATATATTTTATTATTGCTCAAGTATTTGGGGCTTTAGCATTAACGATATTAATTATTAGTTTACAAAAGAATAATAAAAACAAATTATTAATGTATCAAAGTGTTTCTAGTTTGTTATATGCTTTTCAATATTTATTTTTAAATGCTTACACCGGATGTTTTATGAATTTAATCTGTATGATTAGAAATCTTATATTTCATCGATATACTAAAACAAGAGCTCCTGTTTATTTACTAATTATAACTATTATACTTATGATACTCTTTTCTTCTTTGTCATATACTGGAATTATTAGTCTTTTACCGATGATAGCTGTTATTTTATATAGTATTGCTTTATGGAATGGGAATTTAACAGTGATTCGTATTACGGAAATTATATCTTGTACTTTATATATTATATATAATATTAAAGTTTTAGCGATTATAGGTTTGCTTGCTACAGTTATTGAACTTTTAGGAGCAGTTGTTGCTGTTTATAAATTTGATATCAGTAGGAGAAAAAAACATAAAATTTAATTTTTTAGATTTTCGATTTGTCTTTTGTTATACTAATATTGTAATATATAAGAAATAGGTGATAATATGAAAATTAATGTTGTTGGTAGTGGGTCAATTGGCTCTGAATATATGAGTGCTTCTTATGTTATTGATGATCATATTTTAATAGATGTTCCTAATGGAATTATTAAATATTTAAAAAGACTTGGTTATGATATTTTAAAGATAGATACTATTTTAATTACCCATTTGCATGGAGATCATTTTTTTGATTTACCATTTTTAATGTTAGGAAAGTATTTTAATCATGATAAAACACCGATTAAGGTTATTTGTCCTTATGGTACGGTAAAAAAATTGAAGTATTTATTTCGTTTGGGCTTTCCTTATGATTTTCGTAAAGTGATGAATAGTACGAATATAGAGTTTATTGAACATAAAGGTAGAAGTACAATTCAAGTAGGAGATTATTTAATAGAATCTAGAAGAGTAAGACATGGAAAAATAAAACCTGCGTTTGGATATATTGTTCATAAGGATGGAAAAAGCGTTGGTTTTTCTGGTGATTCTATGTATTGCCCTATGATTGATAAAATAGTGGAGAATTCAGATATTTCAATTTTAGATATGAGTTTAAAAGCAGAAGGAAATCGCTCTCATATGGGATATTTAGATATTAAAGAGATTTGTAATAAGTACCAAGAAAAGATGATTGTTGCAACACATATGCATAACAGTGCTAGAGAAGTAGCGGTCAATAATCCTATAAAGAATTTAATTATTCCGGAAGAAAATTATGAAATAAATCTTTAGTTAGGGGAATGTTCGATGCAAGGGATAAAAAAGATGGACTTGAAAAATAAAGAATTAGGAAAACTAGTAGAGTTTGCTTACCTCTTGAGAGAAGGAGAATACAAAGATATCTATTTTCC
>CALVKW010000075.1 GCA_944333345.1 uncultured Bacilli bacterium
CATCTTCATCATTACTTTTGGTAATGACATTGGCTTCTTTCTTTAAATCTGGTGTGGCATTCGCCATCGCAACTTTTATCTTGGCTATTTTTATCATGGATAGATCATTGGTGTCGTTTCCAATGGCGATAATATTTTCTATAGGAATTTTTATATAATTTGCTAATTGTTTTAACGCCATTCCTTTGGAAGCTTTTTTATTAATTATACTAAACCATATTTCATTTTTCTTATCGTTAGAGGTATCAACTACATTAAAATGATATTCGTCTGTTACCTTTTTTTGATATTCTTTTATTTTTTCTTTTTCTTTGCCAATAATCATTATTTGTTTTATATTCTTAGATAATACTTCTTTTACATTTTTTTCATTTAATAATATTTGATGGTCGTTTCTAATAATTTGTGTTGCATATTCTACATTTTCACAAACAAATACGGCTCTTAGGTTTAATTTTAAAGTATCTTCGTATATTTTTTTGCAAGCAGAAGAAGATAAATAAACTCCCCAGATAACTTTGTTAGTCCTGTTATCGAATATTTCTGTTCCATTTGATGAAATCAAATAATGATTGGCACCTACTTCTTCGCTTATTTTTTTGGTATGATATCTTGGCCGTGCCGTACAAATAACAATTATATTTTCTTGATTTATAATTTTTTTTATTATCTTTTTGGTTTCTGGAGAGATTGTACCATCCGAATGTCTTAAGGTTCCATCACTATCAATTCCTATCAAATATTTATTATTTATTACCATCTTTTTTTAGGGATTTATATATGTCTAATAATTCTAACATTTCTTTTGCAATCCCTTTTTGATCTCCATATTTTTTTGTATTTTGCTTTAATACTTCTTCTACATTTTTTAAAGGAATATATTCTAGTTTAAAGTTTCCCTCTGTTTCATTTTCTGTATAGGATGTATTTGCAAGATTTGGTTTTTCATCTGTTTGAACTTCGTAATAATATATTTCTATTTTTCTATTCTTACCGGGAGCTGGCCAATCTTTATAATACCCTAAAGATTTTGCAAAAGGAATTAAGTTTCTATCCTGTAAATGAATGCCAGTTTCTTCTCGTATTTCCCTTTCTAAAGTATCTTGTAACATTTCCTTCTCTTCTACGTGCCCCCCTGGAAATTGATAGTCATGATGGGAATATCCTAGCAATATTTCATTTTTAGAGTTAATAATTAACACTTTCACTCTTTTTACCACTTCTGTCATGTCTATTTCTCTTAAGTTGTATTCATTTGAAATAATTTCTCTCATTTTTTCACCCTTTCTACTGCCTTTTCTGGGTTTCTAAAAGCATTCTTTAATATTTCTTTTTGTTCTAAATAAGATATTTTTCCATTTTGACTTAATTTATCAATACGATAAGTATTTAAAACAAAGTCTTTATATTCCTCCCCTTGTCTCCACAGATTTAATATGTTTAGAACTAAATCGCAGGTTTCTTCCTGAGTTATATGCTCTGTATTAATAGCTATGTGAGGAATATTATACCTTTGTATGGCATCAAAAAATTTTTCATAATCATCCATATAAATTCTACTCTTATTTAAATCCTTATCTTTCTTATTCCTAGATTGGATTCTTTTTACTCTTGTATCTTTCGTTGCATATAGTAAAATTGTTACTTCTGGAAATCCATACTCGTTTGCAAAAAAATCAAATAATTTGGCATTTTCTTCACAACAAGAAAAATAATAGGTGGATAAAAATCCTCGATCAAAAATATAGTCTTTTTTCTCTCCATCTTCTAAGGCACTTAAGTACCCTAATAAATAATACATTGCCTGTATATCCGCAGAGTATTTTCCATATATTTTTTCCTTTATATTTTCTGATTGCCTAGGTGTTAATTCTAATAAAAATTTTATTGGTTTTTCAATTACGGGGATTTGCATGGTTTGCGACAACTTAGTCACTAAAGAACTTTTTCCGACTCCATCTAATCCTTCTACACTAATTATCATTATTACACTCTCCTATTTGATTATATCATGTTACTTTTTTTTGAGCAATTTTTTACTGTTTTCAAATAGTATTTGATGGTATCTTTCATATTGTGGATAATAGTAAAGCCATCTAGCAGAGTTCAAGCAATCATAGATTAGTAATCTATTTTCATAATTTTCTTGTTTACATACTTCTGGGTATATTTGTCCTAAATAATCCATAATCCTTAGATAATCCTCTTCCCTTTGATGTAAATGTGACTCTTGTGCTGTCAAAAAACTGTTCGGATCCCTTATCATTCTGCTTAAACTATCAAATTCTTTATCAATAGGAGCTATACCATAATTTTCAAAATCAATCAATTTGATACCATCTTTTGTCCAAAATATATTATTAAAGTGAAGGTCTCCATGTATATAACCAAATTGAGCTTCTTGCAAAAAAGCAATCATATTTGTTTCTAATTTTTTTAAGTACTTTATTTCCTCTTGAGAAAGAATTTTACTATCGAAACACCTCATGCATGATATATCAAAGTCTTTTACTATTTTTAATATTTCTTTTTGTTCTGGATTTACTGTTTTATGAATTTGTTTTAATACATCGACAAGTCTATCTAAAATATATCTTTTTTCAGCATCATCCGTGGCTGGCCAAATGGAAAATAAATTTTCTCCTTCTAACTTTTCTTCGATGCTAAATATATATGGTAAAATTGTTTTAGAATCATCAAAAACGATAAGATTAGGTGTATAACTAGATGCATTATTTTTATAAAATTCTATTTCATTTCTCATTCCTTCTTCTCTATCTGGGTTAATACATACTTTCAGAACGTATTTGTCATCAATATTATACACTAATCTACTAAAACCATTTTTTAAATTGGCGTAATTATCTATGGTTCCTAACTGATATTGTTCAAATAATTTTCTTATAATCGCTTTTTCCATTTGTGTGTCCTCATTTTCATTTTTATTTTGTACTTTCTATCCTAATAATCTTATTCCAGACTTTCTCCACAAATTTTTCCTCATGGGATACTATCATTCGTGTCGTGTCTTGTTTTACTAAATTATTTATTAATTTTAATACCTTTTCTTTCATTTTTACTTTGCCTCTTCCCAAGCTTGTTTATTGTTTTGAAAGTGCTTTTCATCCTAATAACTCTGCAAATTTATTCGCATACTCTAAATAATATTCTGAATCCTTTAGAAATCTTTAGATAATTATATTATTATTTGAACACCCTTTTTTAAATTTTCTTCTTTTATGCTATTATTATAGTCTGTAATATATACAAGATAATCTTTTGCCGTTTCTAAATACTCCTTGCTGAAATATTTCATATTATTATTTTTCCATTTTTTTTATCAGTTGTTTTGAAAAATGGTGCATGCTATTTTGTTTTAATTTCTCATCTGGAATATATTTAAAAAGTAAATCTGGGTCTGCTAGCTCTACTTCCATTATCACTGGATTATTATCTTTCATTACTATGTCTACGCGCATATATAAATAATCTTTATATTCCTCTAATTCGGACACTGTGGTTGCTAGTTGTTGTACGGATTCTGGTAAATGTGGTACAAATTTAGGCTTATCTTTCCTAGACAACACGCCAGGGAATCTTAACATATTATGTGTATTTACTCCATCAATATAAACACAGGCAAATTCCCCATTTTGTATTTCTTCAATATATGGTTGAATCATTATCCCATTGTCTTTTTCGGATAAAACCTCACTGTAGATTTTTTTTATTTCTTCTAAAGAAGGATTTATTGGAATTTTACCATTACCTACGATAAAGGTATTTTCACCGCTGCCAGATATTATTGGTTTGATTACTTTTTTAGAATTGCTATTGATATATTGATCTAAGTCATCTACATTATATATAAACTCTGTATCTATTAATGGTATTTTGTTTTTTTTCAATATTTCGAATTGTTTGTTTTTTCTAATATTATTCATAATAATATCTTGATTGTTAAAGAGTGGTATTCCTATATTTTTTATATTTTCTAACCATGCCTTAAACTCTGAGTAATTATCCTGATATCCCCATACCGATCTTACTATCATGGCGGAATAGTCACTGTAACTGTTGAAAGGATTTTCCCAGGAAATGATTTCGGCATCACACCCTTCTTGATTTAGGTGGAATACTAATAATTGATCTTCTTTAATTCTATTTATCCATTTATCACAAGAAACTATCGCTATTTTTTTCATAACCTATTTCAACTTTCTTATACATTTATTCATTGCCCCAAAATGGTCTATTAAATCTTGTCTTGGTAAAGCGGTTGTTACTCTTCCAACTAACTCTTCTTCGTTTGGCCATGATATCGATTGTCCTAGAATTAATTTGATTTTTTCTTGTTCATACATATATTTTAATAATTCTTTTTCATCACTGATGACTCTACCATAATCACTTTCTTTCCCTTTTAATTTGGTATAGTCTAACATAACAAAAAATCCAGATTCTGGTAAAGTTCTATCGACAATATTAACATTAGGGATTCCTTCTAATATCTCTGTGACATTAAAATCGTTTTTGGCATATCTTCTGATTTCATCTTCTAGCATATTTCTTAAATTGTTATCCTCAATAGAATCAATCCCTTCCACTAAGGATTTTAATAATTGTAATCGATATTGGTATTCTCTAATAATAGGTTTAAAATAATTATCGTATTCTTTATCTCTTTTTAAACTAGCATTAAAGGCTCCAGCTAGGGCTCTACCTTGTAATACAGGAGAAGAATCCATCGTTTGAAAGATATAATTTCTAATTCCTCTAGTTATAACTTCATTAGCAACCACCATTCCAGATCGAATGGATGCCATACCATAACTTTTTGAAAGTCCCATAATGGTTATGGTATTATCAAAATATTTTGCATATGTTCCCATTGGTTTGGCTAAATTTTTTCTATCAAATGTTAAATCTCTGTATATGATATCATCAATAACAAATACACCTTTATTTAGACATACTTCTCCTATTTTTTCTAATCTATCTTTGTTCTTTTCATTCATTACTTTTCCTAATGGGTTGTGTGGATTTTCATTAAAAAAGGCTACTACTTTTGGGACGTAATCTAGCTTTCCTTGGTAGTTTTCTTCTAATTGCTTATTAATTTCGTCAATTCTATTAGCTAAATTTTCTGGATTCACATACCAATCATCTTCTTTAGATAATGGTAATATTTCTACCCTTGCTCCAGCTGATCTTTCAGGGGCAAAAGTAAATAAACCATAATTTGGTCCTGTCATTAGTACAACATCATGAGGTCTTGCTATTATTTTCATGATGATGTTAAAAGCTTGCGTTGTTGAAACTGTAAAAATCACATTATCTTCTGTTATTCTGCCATCTCTTTGAAATCCTTCTTTTTCTAAATATTCTACAATCTTTTGTCTAGAATATTCATCTCCTGCTGCCATGGGATAATCGGATAAATCATCCTCTAATAATAATTTTAATATTTCTTCTTTACAACCAGGAAAAGCTTCAGTCTTCATCGGACTTCCTCCACCTAGGGATCTAGAACTTCTTCCTTTTATTCTATCGTTTTCTAATTGATATAAATCATTTCCATACAATGAAAACGCATCCTGTATTTTTTTTACTTCTGGAGAAAACGAATCCTCGTTTTGCGGTTTTCCTAAATTTGGTAATCCTCTAACACTGTGTTCTAGTTCTGGATGATTTTCAATTGTTCTATTTAACGATTCATTTAAATTTGTCATATATGAGCTCCTCTCGATATTTTTATTATATAATAAAAAAGCTGAATATCATTATTCAGCTTTTTGATAGTATCTATCTATTTTTTTGATTTTAATAATGGTAAAATGTATTTTTCTATTCGTGATATTAATGAAAATTCTATTTCACCATTTAATATCATATTTTCTAACTCGTCTTTATCTACCCATTTTACTTTAGAGTAATATTTTTCATTCAAAGTTATTAATGTGGTATCAATTTCTTTATATATAACAAAGGTATTATAAATATAATTATAAGGATCTCGTAAATCTTTTCCTATCTCCCTAATTTTGTCATTCTTAATATTTATTCCTATTTTATCTTGAACGGTTTTATATACGGTTGTGATGGCGTCTGATGCACTTTCAACATTACCATTGATTGAAGTCCAAGAACCAGGATACCTTAAATCATAATTCATTGCTTTTTTCAGTAATAAAACTTTCTTTTCTGAATTCATGATCCATACATTTACTGTTAAATGATACAAATGCTTGGGGATTTGATTAAAATCGGATTCTTCTATAACAAGATCTGTTTTTTGAAATTTATTATCATATAAATCCCATTTCATTATTTTTCCTCCTTCCCGTATGATTTAAATAATTCTTCTATAAATTTATTAATTAAATTACTTTTCTTATTATCTTTATATATTATTACTATTTTATCTTTAAAAATTTCTTCTGTTATATTTATTTTTTTAATACTACCATTTAAAAGCTCTTTTTTAACACTTTCTTCATTTATTATACATAGTCCTATATTTTCTTTTATTAAATTAAGACAGGTTATACTATCATTAATCGATACTACATCTTTAAACGATATATCATTCTCAAAACAAAATTTATTCATTTTCCCTTTTTTCTTATTTGGACATAAAGCTATGAAATTTTCGTTATCTAGCTCTTTAATGGACTTTACCTCTTTATAACTGTTGAATAAATCTTTCCCACATACTATTATATTCGACAATTCACAGAGAGTTTTTTTGTTTGGATTGTTCATGGAGGTAGTATTTTCTTCATAATCTATTACAATATCATAATCTTCTTCAAACTTACGGTTGTCTAACTTTGAATATAGATTAATATTTAAGTGGATATTAGGATTATTGTTAATGAAATCAGAAAAGAAATCTTTAAAAATCAAATCACTTAAAGAATATCTAATACCTATGGATAGTTCATGAAAGAAATTAGTTTGAGATAATGGTATAAAAGTCTTTTCTAATATAGAAAATACTGTCTTTAATGTCTCATATAATTCCATACCATCGTCTGTTAATTCAAACTTTTTTTTATTTCTTATAATTAGTACTTTTCCAAGAAGGTTTTCTAATGATTTTACGTTGTAACTTAAGGCAGATTGTACGATCCTTAGTTGTTTGGATGCATTTGTAAATCCTTTATAATAAGCGACGTAATAAAAATATTTTAATAAATTAAAGTTAATGTTATCCATTATCTCACCTCGAATTACTGATATTATAACATTTTTTTAAATAAATTGGGATGTTTTTATACGCAAAAAAACAATCTTTAAAAGATTGCTTTGTAATAATTATATATATTATTTTACTTAGCTTTCGTTGCACTGTTTCCTTTTCCTATTTGATTATTGCTGGTATCTGTTTCTATGGGGTTACTATTTAGATATTTTAGATGTTTTAAATAGTCTGTTTCACTGGAGAAAATTTGCATCTTTTCTTCATCTAGAAAATATCCATTTTCTAATAATTCTTGCATACACTCTTCTGTAGGTAGTGTTGCAATTACATTTTGTAATACTCTGGTTTTAAATTCTTTATTTTCATGAAAATAGTTATTTAAAGCTTCTTCACTATACCTATGGTTTTTGACATCTTGAATTGTTTCTATTTTTTCTGGGAATTCTTCTAGAGTAAACTGTTCATAATATTTAATTAATTGGCTAGATAATATTTCATATGGTAATTTTTTATATGTGTATTTATATTTATAAATATCTAAAACTAGGTTTCTTATTGTTTCTTCGTTTGCTTGATAAAATTTAACATCTTGCATTTTTAGTCGTGATACTATCGCTAATAATCTATCACTTACT
>CALVKW010000076.1 GCA_944333345.1 uncultured Bacilli bacterium
AGTCCTTGACTAAAACGAGTGAAAGATTAAATTTCAGTTTCAAATCTTTAGGCGCAATTTACTTTTTCATTTCACAAGTAATATTAATAATTTATTTTCTAGTATTAAAATTATTTGTTTTATGATAAAATATTTTTAGATAGGATGTGATAAAAAATGGCAAAAGAGATAAAGAAAAATAATCCAGAAGAGAAAAAAATTATACCAGTTAAAAATTATATTATTCTAGGAATTATGTTTTTCATTGTTGTTATATTGGTTTTGTATTTATGTAATTTATATCATGTTTATGATGAACATCAAAGAGAGATTCCTATCATTCGTGATACATTGTCTGAGATTCAATCGGATGAGTTAGAACATTATATTATGGAAAATCCAACTACAGTTATTTATATGTGTACAGCAGAGAATCAGTCCTGTAGAGACTTCGAAAGAAATTTTGAGAAATTGATTAAAAAGAATAATTTACAAGATAGCATTATTTACTTAAATTTAAGTGGTGTTGATCAAGATGAATTTGTAAAGAATTTTAATATTCATTATTCAAGTAAAGTTACTCTTACAAAAAATTATCCAGCATTGGTTGCTTTTGAAGATGGGAAAGTTCGTAGTATTTTGCAAGAGGGTAAAAATGAACATCTTGATATTTCAGAAACAGAACACTTTATTGAAATGCAACAAATTGTACAAAGAGAAGAATAATCTCTTTTTCGTTAGGAGTGAAAAAATGAATCACATTGTTTTATTTGAACCAGAAATTCCTCAAAATACGGGTAATATTATGCGTACTTGCGTTGCGACTGGCACCAAATTGCATTTAATTAAACCTTTAGGATTTCTTTTAGATGATGCTCATTTAAAGAGGTCAGGTGTTAATTATATTGATAAGTTGGATTATACTGTCTACGAGAATTTCGATGATTTTGTGTCTAAAAATACGGGTACTTATTATTATTTTACAAGATATGGTAAAAAACCACACTCTAGCTTTGATTATCGCAATTCTGAGGGAAGGGACTTGTATTTTATTTTTGGAAAAGAATCTACTGGTATTCCGAAAGAAATTTTACAAAAAGATTTGGAACATTGTATGCGTATTCCTATGACTGCTGATGTTAGAGCTTTGAATGTTTCTAATAGTGTTGCTATTGTTATTTATGAAGTGTTGCGCCAGCAAAATTATGCAGGATTATTGTTTACAGAACCTCATAAAGGAGAAGATTATTTAGAGAAATAAGCCAATAGTTTTATTTGCTTTTTTTTATATGTTAAGATATAATCTTGATGTTTGTTACACAGGTGAGGTGTTTATTTATGCTATCTAGAAAAGAGGAAATTGAGAGAAGTATTATTACTAAATTTCGTAAAGAAATTTGGAGACTTTTTACTAAAGCAATACGAGATTATCAGTTGATTCAAGAAGGAGATAAGGTGGCAGTATGTATTTCTGGTGGTAAAGATTCTATGCTTTTGGCAAAATGCTTAGAGGAATTAAAAAAACACGGAAAAGTTAAATTTGATCTTTGTTATATTGTTATGAATCCAGGATATCGTCCAGAAATCTTGAAACAGATTTTAGAGAATGCTACTATTTTAGGAATTGATATTCAAATATTTAAGTCTGATATCTTTCATGTTGTAGATAAGCAAGTTTCTTCTCCTTGTTATTTGTGTGCTCGTATGAGACGTGGTTTTTTATATGCCCGTGCCCAAGAACTTGGATGTAATAAAATTGCGTTAGGTCATCATTTTGACGATGTAATTGAAACTATTTTACTGTCTATTTTTTATGGAGGTGAATATAAAAGTATGCCTCCTAAGCTGAAAAGTACTAATTTTAAAAATATGGAATTAATACGTCCACTGTATTTAATTCGTGAAGATTCAATAATAAAATGGGCAAAATATAATCAATTAACGTTTATTAATTGCGCTTGTAAATTTACTGATTCTTCTAAGGTGGATTCTAAACGATTGGAGATGAAAAATTTAATTCATCAACTTGAGTCAAAGAATCCAAATATTGGTGCTAATATTTTTAAGTCATCTGAAAATGTTAATATTGAAACTTTGTTGGGAATGAAAAAAGATGGAAAAAAATATTCCTTTTTGGATAATTATGATAGATGATTTTAGATATATTATTATATTTAGGTTATTGGTTAAAAAAATTAATTTATTTTGAATAAAAAAGCTTCTTTTGTCTCATAAGAAAGGTGAAAGGAGCTTTTTATGTCTAAGTATAAGGTTGAAATTAGCGGTATTGATACTAGTTGTATACCTGTATTAAGCAATGCTGAAATGGAAGATTTATTTAAAAAAATGCAAAATGGAGATGTCCAAGCACGTGATTTGTTGGTAGAAGGAAATTTAAAATTAGTTCTTTCTATTTTAAAAAGATTTCATCATAGAGTGGAAAATATGGATGATTTATTTCAAATTGGTTGTGTTGGATTATTAAAGGCAATTGATAATTTTGATTTATCTCATGAAGTTAAATTTTCTACTTATGCTGTTCCTATGATTTTAGGGGAAGTTCGAAGATATTTACGTGATAATAATAGTATTCGAGTTAGTCGTTCTTTACGTGATACTGCTTACAAAGCGTTAAAGTATAAAGAACAAGTTTATAGTCAGACCGGTGTTGAGCCTAATTTGGAAGATATTGCTAGTTATTTGGATACAACTACGTTTGATGTAGTACAAGCGCTTGATTCTTTAAGAGAACCAGTTAGTATGTTTGAACCAATTTATTCTGATGGTGGAGATACTATATTTTTATTTGATCAGATTGAAGATAAAAGTACAAACAGTAATGAGATATCTATGAAAGTTGCTTTAGAAGAAGCAATTGGAAATTTAGAAGATAGAGAACAATATATTTTGGATGAGCGATTTATCATTGGAAAAACTCAAATGGAAATAGCAGATGAATTACAAATTAGCCAGGCTCAAGTTTCTCGAATAGAGAAGGGGGCAATAAAACAATTGAAGAAAGTTTTAAAATAGAATGCATATAGTTTATTAGGTGGTAGCATGCGTTTATCTGAATTACAAAGTAAAAGTATAGTTTCAGTTGTAGATGGCAAAAATATTGGAAATATTATCGACGTTAATGTGATGATGGACGGACGTATCGAATCATTGATTATAGAATCAGGAAAATCTCTTTTTAACTTTAATCGTGATAGTGATACTAAAATTTTATGGAAGGATATTACTAAAATAGGGGAAGATGTTATTTTGGTAAATATTGATAGAAAATGAGTTTGATTAGGAAAATGGGAATTGTTTTTTTCTTTTGTATTCTCATTTCCTTTTTTTGTGTTTCTTTTTTAGGAAATAGAGTAAATCCTATTTTATTTAATTATTTGAATTTAGAGGTAGAACGTGTTACTTCTAATGTAATTGATGTTTCGGTTAATGATGTTTTGTCAAATGAACTTGTAGATGATTTGTTTAATGTGTCTAAAAATAGTAATAATGAAATAGAAATGATTGACTATAATACGAAAGAAGTTAATAGTTTATTAAAAAAGATTAACGAGAATATTTATTCTAAATTACTCAAGTTAGAAGAAGGTGAAGTAGATGATTTTTCTTTGTCTTCATCCTTACTTGGAAATAATTATAAAAAGGTAAAAACAGGACTTGTCTGTGAGATTCCCATGGGATCGTTGACGGGAAATGGATTTCTAAGTAATTTAGGCCCTATAGTACCTATAAAAATGTCTTTTTTAGGTCATGTAAATAGTAGTTTGAAGACAAAAGTAACTAATTATGGTATTAATAATTTATATTTAGAAATATATGTTCATGTTGAGGTTAAAGAACGTATTTCTTTCCCCCGCTCTTCCAAGGATGTTACTATTAAAATAGATGCTCCATTAAGTATAAAAATTATTTCTGGTGTTGTTCCTGAATATTATGGAGGGATTATTGATAAGTATTCTCAAGCTTACTTTTTCACGAAATAATTCAGTATATGTGTTATAATGATACTGAGGTGAAATATATGAGACAATACAAATTTCATGATAATATATATGAATTGGTTTATGATGATAATTGTTTTGATTTGGATCTCATTAGCGAATATGTTACTGAATATTTTATTTCCTTTGATTATATATTTGGTGATTTTTCTGGTGATAAAGTAAGGTTAAAAGGTTTTTATGATAATCACCATAAGCAAGTAAAAAAATATAATAATATTGATTTTTTAGAAAAATATAAAAAGAACTACTGTAATTATGGAGCAAAAACATTTTTACTGAAAAAAGTTCAAAAAAAAGAGTTGTAATTTCTTTAAAATACGATATAATTATATTATATGGATAATAAAGGGAGGATTTATTATGGAAGAAAAGAAAACAATGAGAATAGTTTCAGAGGATGGGTCGACAGAAGAAGTAGAGGTTGTTTTTGCGTTTGAATTTAAAGATAATAAAAAGGAATATGTAATATATACTAAAAATGAACGGGATGAAGATAATAATATTACAGTGTATGTTTCTAATGTGGATCGGACTGATGGAAACGCAAAACTGTTAGGTGTTGAAAGTGAAGAGGAATGGAATAGAATAAAGGATGTTTTACGTGAGCTTGCGAAAAGTGAGTAGTGTTTAAGGAGGAATAGAGGATGGATAATGTAGTTATTAAAATAATTCCAAATGGTTCTGATGTGGCTAATAGTGGCGCTAGTAAGAGGTTGAAATTAAAACCAACCTCAGAAGCAAATATTCCGAATAATATAAAAAAAATTAGTTCTAATGGTGCAGCTGATGTTACTAGTGATATAAGCAGTGATACTAAAAAAGAAGTTGGATTGTCTACAATGCCTAACTCTAGTGATAGTATAAATGTTTCTGCTATCAATAGTGAGAATTTGATTTTAGATAACACACAAAAAAAAGATATAGAAGATTATCGAATAACATTCCCTAGACGAAGTGATAAGCCTATCCGTTTAAATGATTCTATGTATGATAATTTTAGGGGGAGGTCTTTGGATAGCAGACGTAATTTAGTTATAAATAAGATTAATTCTTCAACGAGTGATGCTGTTCAGTTTGTTCCTACAGAGAATATTTCTATTCCAAGTAGTGTTGGTGTTTCTCCTATGATAGATACTGCTAGTGTTGATACAGAACAGGTAAAAGATGCTATAGATGATGCATTTTCTTCTGAATTTAAAAAAGTTGGTTCCTCTAATACAAAAGCTCAAATTGATAAATATGTTAATGATTTACCATCGGAATTAAGTCCTACCGTTGGTCATATTAATGATAGTATTTTTGCTTCTGATAATTCTGAAGTTGTAGATAATGCTGTTGTTGATTTTGAAACTGTTAGAGATGTTCCTATTGTGGTAGCTGAACGTTCGAACCCTCCTATTGTTGATAGTCGGAGTTTTGCTTTTGAATCGCAAAATGAGCAACCGGAAGAGAAAAGTACTTCTGATAATTTTACTCCTATTATTAATATGGTAGCTGAAGATAATTATTTAAATGAATTAAAGAAATATGAAGAAAGTTTTAAAGATTCAGGGGCTGTTACTGATGAATTTTCAGGAGCAGATATCATTAGTTTTGAAGAAGCTAAAGCTAATATTGAAAAAGCTAGAGAGACTTCTAAGAAGTTAGATGAGCAAGCAAAAAAAGAGCAAGAAAAGTTAGAAAAAGCTGTTAACCAATGTAATGAAGCACTTGCTGGTTATAAAGACGTGTGTGAACAAGTAAAATCTTATATAGTTTCTTATCAAGAAGCTAATAACGCTAAGCAGGAACAAATAGATCGGATGGTTGCTGAACGCGAAGCTCAGGAGAAGAGAACTGCTACTCTTGCTCGTCAGAGTGATGAAATTGCTTCTTTAATGTCTTCTTCTCCAGATGATGCAAATTATGTTAAAAGAAGAGTTGCTTAAAGAATAGGTGAATATCTATTCTTTTTTTCTCATATAATTAATTATGAAAAATCAAATATTGTTTTATTATCATATTGATAATATAGAGCTTTCAAAAGTTAAAGGAATATATTATTTCCGCTATTGTAAACAATTGTATTCTTTTGAAAAAATACAAAATGTTGATTTTTTTGTTAAAATTATTCAAATATTAAATGAGGTTGGTTCATCAAAATATTTTCGCGTTATTCCTAATATATATAATGAATTTCTTTGTAATATTGATGATCAATGGTATGCCTTGTTTTTACATACTATTGTTGATTTTTCGTTGCTAGAGGAAATTCTTAGACTTCCTATAATACCCTCTGAATATTATTCTAATTATAAATTTATATCATGGGATATTTTATGGCGAGCAAAAGTAGATTATTATGAATATCAGTTACAGCACATATTTAATAACTATCCTGTAATTGATGAAAGTTTCTTTTATTATATTGGAATGGCTGAAAATGCAATTTCTTATATAAAATATAACTTCATATTTTCAAGTCGTAGGCAGAATTTATATTTATGTCATAAACGAATTGATTCTTCCATTTTTTTTCATCCTAAAAACGTTATTATTGACTATCGTGCTCGTGATGTTGCTGAATATATAAAATATTTGTTTTTCTCTAATTCTTATCATAATTTTTCCTTTTATTCTTTATTTAAGTTTTTAAATTTTTCTTATGATGACTTTGTTTTGTTGTATTCTAGATTGTTATTTCCTTCTTATTTTTTTGATATTTATGATAATATTGTTGCTCATCGTGGACAGGAAGAAGAATTAAAGACTATATTAATGCGAGTTAATGAGTATAATTCCTTCTTAGTATATATTCATCAGACTATTTGCCGTATTGTTGTTATTCCATCAGTTTCATGGATAAAAAAAGAAATGTCATGAAACATTTCTTACCTCTATTATTTCTGGAATTTCATTTTTTAGTAGTTCTTCAATTCCATCTTTTAATGTGATATCCATCATTGGACATCCTTCACAAGCACCGGTTAATTTTACATATACAACGTTTTTTTCATACTTGATAAATTCTAAATCTCCTCCATCATTTATTAAATATGGTCTTATTTTTTCGATTAGATCTTTGATTTTTTGCTCTGTTTTCTTTTTCATTTTATCACCATTTTTATTATATCTTTTTTTTATCAATAGGTAAAGTGTTTAGTATCCTTGTTTATATTTATCTTTAATGATATACTAGTAGTAGGAAGTGTTTTAATGAATCAATATAAAAAAGGACAAATTGTTACTGGTTGTGTTACTGGTGTTGAAAAGTATGGTATTTTCGTTAGCTTAGATGATTATTATAGCGGACTGATTCATATTTCAGAAATTTCAGATTTTTTTGTAAAAAATCCAAATGATTATGTACATGTTGGCGAGACTATTAGAGCTATTGTAATCGATGATAGCGATAGTGATTCTTTCCATGTAAAGCTTAGTATTAAGAATTTAGACTATAAATTTTCTAGACGAAAATATAAAAAAATTATAGAAACATCGAAAGGGTTTAGTAGTTTACGTGCATATTTACCTATATGGGTTTCTAAGAAAAAGGATGAAATTCAAAGAAAGATGCAAAAAAATTAAAAAAAATTATGTTGATAGTATTGACAAAAAATATAATTGTTGGTATATTTAGTACTGTCAACTGACATTTATGGGCGATTAGCTCAGTTGGTTAGAGCACCTGCCTTACAAGCAGGGGGTCACAGGTTCGAGTCCTATATCGCCCACC
>CALVKW010000077.1 GCA_944333345.1 uncultured Bacilli bacterium
AAGACAAAAATGGAAATCAATTCTTATCAAGGAAGTCGCCATAAAAAAGGATTACCTGTAAGAGGACAAAGAACAAATCGTAATGCACGTACTCGTAAAGGTAAAGGAAAAGTAGTAGCTAACAAGAAAAAAGCTTAGTTAGAACTTAAGGAAAATTTAAAGGAGGTAAACTAGATGGCTTACAAAACTAGAAAAAGAAAAGTAAAAAAGAATGTTCCTGAAGGTATTGCACATATTCATTCAACATTCAACAATACAATTACTACAATCACAGACAAGGATGGTAACGTAATTAGCTGGGCATCATCTGGAGCTATCGGATTTAAAGGTAGCAAAAAATCAACTCCATTTGCAGCAGGAATGGCTGCAGAAGCTGCTGGTAAAGCTGCTTACGACATGGGAATGCGTAAAGTAGAAGTACGTGTAAAAGGATTAGGACCAGGTAGAGAAACAGCAATTCGTTCACTTCAAACAGCAGGTCTTGAAGTAACAACAATTATTGATGTTACACCAATACCACACAATGGATGTCGTCCACCAAAACGTCCACGTGTATAATTAATGAATAAGGGAGGTTAGTTTCATGTTACAATTTGAAAAACCAATTTATAAAATAACAGATTCTGTAGAAAGCAATTTCTATGGTAGATTCGAATTAGAACCATTAGAAAGAGGATTTGGAACTACAATTGGTAACGCTTTAAGAAGAGTAATGTTATCATCTCTTCCAGGTAGTGCTATTAGTAGTATTAAAATCGATGGTGTTCTTCATGAATTCCAAACAATTGAAGGTGTTTATGAAGATGTAACAACAATCATCTTAAATTTGAAAGGGATAGTATTTAAAAACCATTCAAACGAAGAAAAGATTGTTCGTATCAATACAACAAAAGAAGGAGAAATCACTGCTGGAGATATTGAACACGATGCTGATATCGAAGTTATTAATAAAGATAAAGTCATCGCTACATTATCAAAAGGAGCTTCTCTAAACATGGAAATGACTGTATCAAATGGTCGTGGATATGTAAGAAGTGAAGACAACAAGAAAATACATGATATTAAAAAAGCAGGAGTTATAGCTATTGACTCATTATATTCTCCAATTGAAAGAGTATCATATGAAGTTGCAAGTGCTCGTGTAGGACAAGATGAAAGTTATGATAAATTAATTTTAGACGTATGGACAAACGGTTCAATAAAACCAGAAGAAGCCATTGCTTTAGCTTCAAGAATTTTAATTGAACATTTCCAAATCTTAACAGATTTATCATCAATTGCTGATGTAAGCGGAATGATGATTGAAAAAACTGAAGATCCAAAAGTAAAAGCATTAGAGACATCTATTGAAGATTTAGACTTCTCTGTAAGAGCATATAACTGCTTAAAGAGAGCTGGAATTCATACTCTACAAGATCTTGTTAATAAGAGTGAATCAGACATGATGAAAATACGTAATCTAGGAAAGAAATCACTAAAAGAAGTATTAGATAAAATTAGAGATATGGGTCTAGTATTACGTGATGACGACTAAAATATAAGGAGGAAATAACTATGAGAAAATTAGGTGTAGATAATAAACATAGAAGAAGTATGCTAGCTACTATGACAAAGCAAGTAGTAGTTAACGAAAGTATTACTACCACTGAAACTAGAGCCAAAGAAGTTCGTAAGTTTGTTGAAAAAATGATTACTTATGGTAAAAAAGGTGATTTAGTTTCTCGTCGTAAAGCTTTAGCATTCTTACATAATGACAAAAAGGTTGTGGATAAAATTTTCCATGATTTAGCAAAACGTTATGAAAATAGAAATGGTGGATATACTCAAATTTTAAAATTATCTGAACGTCGTGGAGATAACTCACTAATGGTAATTTTAAAATTAGTAGATGAAGCTAAACCAGAAGAAAAAAAACCTGCCAAAGAAAAAGCAAAAAAGGCAGAAAAAGAAGACAAATAAGACACAATTGTGTCTTTTTTTTTGCTATGATAAAAAAATACTAGATGATAAAATATGTTTTTAAATATTAGTAAAAAAACAAGTATGGATAATAATACACCAGAAAAATATAGAGAAGAAGAGAAAATATACCAGAATCTCCAAGAATATATACAAGAAAGAAAAGAAATTTATTTCAGAAGAAGAGCTTTTATCAAATGTGTTCTTACAAAATAAATATTGCAGAGAATATACTTCTGTAATGTAATATTTAGATAATTTAGAGTTAACGCCAGGGAAGGAAACTCTAGTTATCACAAAAGAGAGTCATTTACATGAAGCTGTATTAGATTATACAATAGTTGCTGGAGCAATCAAAATGAAAAGAAATGAAGAACAAGAATATAAATAACAAAAAAGTGAACTAGACGCCATGTTTAATAGTATACAAAGTGAGCAAAAATCAAATCCAAATAGTCAGAAAAAATGAAATAAAAGAGCAGTAAGAAAACAGTAAAAGGAATGTCAACATTCTTTTTTTTTCTATCATTTTATTATATAATAAAAGAAAGAGATAGATAGAAAGATAAGGTGTTGGTATGAAAGCATTAATCACTGGAGCATCATCAGGAATTGGGCTAGATATGGCAAGATATCTCGCCACAAAAAAATATGAGCTTATTCTAGTTGCCCGAAATAAAGAAAAATTAGAAGAAATACAAAGTACATTACCTACGAAAGTAACGATTATTGTTGCTGATTTATCTAATGAACAAAAAGTAAAAGAATTATACGTATTAACGAAAAAAGAAGAGATAGACATTTTAATCAATAATGCCGGTTTTGGAGTATTTGGAGACTTTACTACAACAGAATTATCCAAAGAAATAGAAATGATTGATACTAATATTAAAGCATTACATATTTTAACAAAGTCATTTCTAAAAGATATGGAAAAAAGAAACTCAGGATATATTCTAAATGTTGCTTCATCCGCCGCTTTTCAACCAGGACCTTTAATGAGTACTTATTATGCAACAAAATCATATGTATACCAATTAACAGAAGCATTATGGTATGAACAAAAAAAGAAAAAATCAAAGGTACAGATATCTGTATTATGTCCAGGCCCAGTAGATACTAACTTTAATAATGTCGCTGGTGTAAAATTTGGAGTAAAACCATTAAAAAGCACCTATGTTGCGAAATATGCAATAGATCAAATGATGCAAAAAAAGAAAATGTTAATTATTCCAGGATTTAAAATGAAATGTGCTAAATTTTTTGGAAGATTTGTATCAGATAAGTTCTTATTACGCTGTGCCTATAAAATACAAAAGAAAAAAGCCAAATAATTGGCTTTTTTAAAACCTTTATTATATAATAGAAAGTAAAACGGAAGGAGAGAAAATATGGTTGAATCATTAGAAGTCAATAACTTGAAATATGAAAATCTATTTGAAGATATCTCTTTCCAAGTAAAGTCAGGACAATTTATAACTATCTCAGGTGGTAATAATTGTGGAAAAACAGCATTAATCAGAATTTTAAGTGGTCAAATAAAAACAGAAAAGATGATAAAACTGTTTGGAACTTATACGGAGGAATATCCACAGAATCTGTGGAAAGAAATTACAGGAGCTATTATTCCCCAAGATAATCCAGAATTTCTATTCAAGACTGTGGAAGAAGAATTAAATTATACAATTCATCTATTTAAAAAAACAGAAGAAGAAAAAAAAGAAACCTATAAAGAATTAATAAAAAAATATAAATTAACAAAATATCAAAAGAAAAATCCAAATGAAGTTCCAGAGTTTATTAAAATAAAAATTCTTCTATCTGAAAAAATGCTAGGCACACCTCAAATATTATTTTTAGATGATATCTGTGAAGAACTAGAAGAAAAAGAAAAAGAAGAATTTATAAAATTACTAAGAACACTTCAACTTGAAAACCAAACATCTATTATCATGACAACTTCAGATTTAAACATCGCTTTAGAAAGTGATTATTTATTCATAATTAATGACAAAAACATATTACTAGAAGGAGAACCTCTAACGGTACTAGAAAAAGATAATGTATTAAATAAAATAGGTCTTGACCTACCATTTATGGTAGATTTATCTGTAAAATTAAAAGATTATAATGTAGTAGATAGAGTAGAGTTAAATATGGACAGGATGGTAGATACTATATGGAAATAAAATTAGAAAATTTAAAATTAAATGATTGGGAGTTAAATACTACATTATCAAGTGAAGACATAATAGGAATTACAGGACCGGAATACGAAGAAGTACTAGAAATATTATCTTTAAAAGAAATTGCCGAAGGGCAGATAATGATAAATGAAGAAACAATAACAAAAGAAAATCAGTACGAGTATTATAAAAAAATTAGTTTAGTCCAAAAAGACTTAAAAAAAATAAACTATTTGAACACTATAAAAGAACATATGGACTTTATAATTAATTATTATCATTTACAAATAAAAAATATTGAAAAAAAAGAAAAAGACTCACTAAAGATTGTCGGGCTAGATAGTTCTCTATTAGATAGAAATATTACATCCCTATCAAAGTCTGAACAAAAAAAAGTTCAGATTGCAATTAGTCTATTATCTAATCCAGAACTTATGATACTAGATGAGCCATTTAAATCATTAGATAATAAAAGTAGAAAGAAAATAATGATGATATTAACAAAGTTAAAAGAGCAATATCATAAGATTATTATTATTGGTAGTAATAATGCTGATATACTATATCAATACACTACAAAAATGTTATTTGTAAAAAATAAAAGAATATTTTTAGAAGGATCAACACAGGAATTATATGAACGTGTTGATTATCTAAAAAGGAATGG
Source organism: uncultured Bacilli bacterium (assembly GCA_944333345.1). Taxonomy (GTDB): domain Bacteria; phylum Bacillota_I; class Bacilli_A; order RF39; family UBA660; genus Faecimonas. The sequence continues at coordinate 4,813 of CALVKW010000077.1, forward strand.
ATACAAAATTCCAGAAATTGTTTTATTTACTTATAAAGCAATAAAAAAGAAAAAAGTTAAGTTAGAATATCATAAAGATATTAGAGATATAATTAAAGATATTTATAAGCATGTATAAAACAATAATAGAAAGCTAGATAAAAATAAGGAGTGGAATCATGAGATATTTAATAACCCTATCTTATGATGGGACAAATTACAAAGGATATCAAACACAACCAGGATTAGTAACTATTCAAGAACAGATTGAAAAAGCTTTAACTAAGATTAATAATGGAAAAAAAACAACCTTTACTTCTTCTGGTAGAACTGATAAAGGTGTACATGCAAAGATGCAATGTGGACATGCCGATTTAGATATTAATATCACAGAATACAAATTAAAAAGAGCAATGAATAGTAACTTACCCGAAGATATTCATGTAATAAAAACAGAACAGGTAGACGATAATTTCCATGCACGATATAACGTTGTAGAAAAGACTTATGAATATTATATTAATACAGGAGAATATAATCCTATAGAAAGAAATTATGTTTTTCAATATAACTACAACTTAAATGTGGAAAAAATGCAAGAGGGAATGAAATGTCTATTAGGAGAACATGATTTTAGATCTTTTGTAACAGAAAATAAAGAAAAAGAAAACTGTATCAGAATAATTTCCACAGCTACAGTGGAAAAAATAAATAAGGATATAATAAAATTTACTTTTACTGGAAATGGGTTCCTACGTTATCAAATTAGAAATATGGTTGGAATACTAATTAGAGTAGGAGAAGAAAAAGAATCCCCAGAATTTGTGGAAAATTTTTTAAACAAAAAAGATAGATCTAAAGGAGGAAAAACAGCACCAGCAGAAGGTCTATATTTAACAAATATTAAGTATCAAAAGCAATAGAAGTTGCTTTTTTCTTTATTCTGTGGTATAATATGCCCTAACAAAGGAATATAGGGGGAAAATAAAATGGCAAAGAAAGGAATTGTAGATAAGTTAGTCTATAACTACCATCTACTGTTCAAGCCAGAGAAACTAGAAATGCCAAAAGGCTTATCAGAACCAGAAGAAGAACAATGGTTAAGAACAATGGAAGAAGAACGTGATAGACTTTCCAAAAAACCTGTAATAAAACAAGTAAAATTTGTAACAGATAAAATAAGTAAAACAAATAATGATTATCAATTACTATGTTTATTAGAAGAAATGAAAGTCCCAAAATGTTCTAAAGAAGAAAAAGAAGACTTTGTAAGAAAAACCACAGAAGAGCGAGAAAAATTACAAAAGTCTAGTGCTAAAATAGTAAAAAGCATATTAGGAAGAAAATTATATAATGTAAGATTACTATTTAATAAAGCCAAAATAATAGTTCCAGAAGACTGGTCTGATATAATAAAAGAACAATGCACGAAGACAATGTATGAAGAAAAAGCAAAGCTTCATGGAAAATTAGGGGCAAAAAGATTCCAAAAAGTAGTTGGGAAAGTAGATAATACAAAATATAAATTATTAAATAAATTAGGTGAAAAAAGAGTACTTCCTATAATTGATAAACTAATTGATAGAAGATATATGAAGTATTTTGAGGAAGCAGAAACAGATGAGGAAAGAAGACTCCTAGAAGAAGATTATCAGCGTAGTAAAGTCTTAGCAAGAAAGCAAATAAAAATTGGTAAGAGCATGAATTACTATGAAGGTGTAGATAAAAGAACAGAACTCTTTCCATTTTATTTATCAAGAAATAAAGTGGCACATCAAAATGCTTTAATTGTCGATGGAATCGTATTAGGTAGTGGTATCTTATTAAAAGAACTGGTAAGTGTAGTAACACCGTTCTTATTACCAATACCGATAATAGGTACAATAGGAGTACCAATATTATCTGCAATACCAATAATAATGATTGGATACCAAAGTTTCGCTATTCCAAAGAATATTCAATGTATTAATATTCAAGAGTATAATCTATCAAGAATGAAAGCAATAGAGAAGAAAATAGTTGATAGAAAGATGCAGAATATGAGGAATGACTATGATAATAATAGAGAATTGATTTATTCAATTGAAAAAGCAAGAGAACATCAAAAGAAAGATTTAACAACAAAAGACGATATATCTAGCTTTATAGATGGATTAAATAATTTAGATGCAATTAAACAATTAAGAGAAGCCATTATAAATGAAATGGTACCACAAGGAACACCAATACAAGAAAAAACAAAAAGGATATCAGAAACAAATCCAATAAAAAAATAAGGGGGAATAATTATGGCATTACAAGAATTTTTAGAAGGTGGATCGATAACATCCACAATAAACGGACCAATTGGAGCAACTACAACTATAGGGGGACTAGTTGCATTCATGTTAAAACGTGGTAAGGGTAAAAAAGAAAACAGGCTAGAACCTAGCAGGGTAGCTACAACAACATCTGCATTAGTAGCAACGACTGCCGTAACACAGATATATCATGCAACACACGGATTGCCTGAGAATTTTACAAGTGCTGCCAAAGAAAACAACTGGACAATAACACAAACAGGAGGATATAATGGACTTCGAGATTTAGAAGAAGCATTGGGAGCTCTAAATCAAGAAGAAAAAGAAAAATTAGTAGACGAAGCGGTAGAAAGAATTGCACTTTTGTCAGCACAACAACAAATGAGTCCAGATGAAGCAGCTCCAAAGATAGCGAAGAAATTATAAAAAAGAAAAAAAGTATTGATTTTTAATACTTTTTTTAGTATAATCATAATCGGTACATTCGAAATATCCCCACG
>CALVKW010000078.1 GCA_944333345.1 uncultured Bacilli bacterium
TCTCGAATTGATTATCTAAAACAATATCAGCTTTTTTTCCAGATTTTGAACTGATATAAAATTTATTATCCTTTTTGGTAATTTGATACATTTCTTTTTCTACTACTTCTACTACATATTTAATAAATTTTAAAAGTGAGGTCGTTTCAAAAGTACAGGCTGTGGTTAATTTATCTATTTCAGACATTAATGCAGTTCTTAACGTTTCTATTAACTCTTTTTGTTTTTTGTCTGATGGTTTTTTTTGAATTAATTTTAATTCATTATTTAATTTTTTTATTTCTGTTGTATATTTTTCAAAATGATTTTCTATGTCCATATTGTGCCTCTTCATTTTTAAATTTATTTCTTGTGTTTATTATATTATAATTATATTAAAAAAATTACAAGTAAATTTTATTTAAAAATTCTTTTACTTGTAACGCTATATCTTTTTCTGTATTGATAGTAAAATCGATTAGTTCTAGTGGTACTCTTTTTATGTTTTCTTTCATCCATAGATAATGAGTATAAGTTGCGCTACTAGCATTATTTTCGTCTACTACTCTTTTCGATAATCTTTCTTTTACCGTCTCTTCGCTACATTCTAGTCGAATAATATAATATGGATAACCTAAACTTTGATAATATTCTAATTTATCCTCATAATTATGACATAAACAACTATCACAAATACAACTATTTTTATTTTCTAATAATTTTTCTAGTCGATATTTTTGTAAATTGTCCTTTAAATTGGTATTATCCTGATAATCATTTAAAAATCTTCGTACTTCATCGTTATTTAATATAATGGAATAATCTTGTTCTACGATAGCTTTCGCTACTGTAGTTTTTCCCATACCACAGTAAGCATCGAATAAAATAATATAGGGTCTTTCTTTTTTACCTTTTGTTATTGGGAAGTCTTTTAAAAATTCTTTTAAAATTTTGGGATTTAATTTTCTTTTTTCAGGAGTATACTTTCCTTCTTTTCTGATAATCTGATATGGCTCTTTTTTTCTTAATTCTACTCTTTCCTCTTTTGTTAACTTTTTTATTTTTAAAGCGATATCCATATGAAGGATTCCGTTTAGATGATCTATTTCATGAGATAAAACGGTTGATTCAAACCCTTCAAATACTTCTCTATGTTTTTCTCCTTGACTGTCAAAATATTCCAAATCTATTTTATATGGTCTTTCTATAAGACCAGTATAATCTAGACAACTAGCACATGCCTCCCAATATCTAGTTACCCCTTCTTCTTTTATTATCTTAGGATTAATTAGGACTCTTTCTTCATTGTACTCTTCTTCTAGTCTATTTAAGTCTGTTTTCTTTAAATAAATTAATCTTAATGGAATTCCTAATTGGACAGATGCCATAGCCATGACGTTATCATCATTTTTACAGAAATAATCTAGCTCTTTTATAGCAGTTTTATATTCTTCTGTTTTAAAATCGACGGGTTTTGATATTTGTCTTAAATAATCTTCATCTTTCTCTATTGTTTTTCTTTCTAAACTCATAAATCCACCTTTATATTTCTATTATTTTATGATGCTCACTTTCAATAAATTTTATTAAATCTTGATAAGTTATAGAAATCGTAGCAGTATTTTTATTAGGATGTACTAAGACTTTTTTATCTTTTAATTCTTTATCTAAAAGTACAGTTACTTTATTTTCTTTATCATTTGTAATCGCTAGTGGTGTTACAGAGCCTGGTATTACCCCTAACACACTTTCTAGGGTTTCAGGGGATGCAAAATGAAACCTAGTTACACCTAATTGATCTGATAGGCTTTTTAGATTAATTTGTTTATCCTCTGGTAAAGTATACAAAAAGCATTCTTTTTTTTGGGTCCTTAAAAACAAATTTTTGCAACCAATACCATCTATTTTAGGGACTTTTTCTTTTGCTTCTTCTACTGTATAGACAGCAGAATGTTCTACTTTTTCATACGTTATTTCTAATTTTTGTAGTTTTTCTTCTATTGACATTGTATTTTATCATTCCTTACTTTTCTTTTTATTAGTTGATATTTTGTTGGATTTTTTACTGTTTCTTCTCCTATAATGACTTCACTATAAACACCTTCATTACATGGGATTTCATCAAAAAAGATAATAGCATTTTCAGTCTTTTCTTTATCTCTACCACATTTTTCGTATAAATCCCAAAGTACTTCTTCAATATCTTTGCCCTTGTATCTGGCGATAGTTAATTGTGTAGAGTCTACTTTTATGAACGGTTTATCTATATATTATTTCGCAATTAATTCCATTAATTTTGTCTTTCCAACACCAGTTGCTCCTGTTAAAATAATTGCATCTTGTTTTTTACTTGGATATAGTTCTTTTCTGGCAATTTCTGCAATCACTCTTCTTGCTGGCATATCTTGAGCAATTACAGTCCTTGTTACTTTATTAAATATGTCATTTTCTAAAAAAGACTGTATAGCCTCTTTTACTTTTTTGTGTTAGTAAATTTTATTATCTGTTAGATATTTTCAATCATTACTACAAATTTCTAAAACATATTCCTATCTAATAATTAATTCAATATGTCCTAAATCAAATTTTGTTTCTTTATAATAATTCGCTTTAAGTTCTTCTAGAGATTTTCCTGTTTCTTGCATTTTTCTTTCAAAAAGTTCTTTTAGACGATAATTTCCAAAATTTATATCAGGTGCGACTTCCTTTGCGATGGCCTTTATCTCATTTTCGGGTCCTTCTATTTCCATCATGCATCCTATGATTGGCCATTCATCAAATGTTACCATAACGTCATTTTTCTTTAAAATTTTTCTTTTCTTTTTTATTTGAAAACAAACAGGATATCCTAATTCCGTTAAAAACATAATATATTTATCTACATCTTTTTGATTGATAGGAATATCTAATTCAGTTCTTTTGGATACGCTTTTATCTTTATTTATATCACCTTTATATGTAAGTGTGGCTTTATCTTCTTCCATCCGTATTCGTATTTTCTTTCCTGAAATAAATAAGCTAGCGTCTTCCTTATCTAACATAATATCATGTTGAATTGTATCCTTTAAAAATACAAATCCCTTTTTTTCCAAAATATCTATTAGTTCTTCTTGGTTATTTATGATTGCTCTAACTTCTACTTCTAACATAATTACTTTTCCCTTCTGCTTTTTTATTTTCTATATATCTTCCATTACATATTAGAGATTATTAGTCAGTTTTTGTTTTATCTATTATAATTAATGGGATATATATTTCATCATCTGAATACCCTGCATGTTGTGATGTTAATGGAGTATCACCCTCGGCTATGATACATTTATCAGAATCTTCTGCAATTGCAAGAAATTCTCCCAATGAACTTCTAAATAGAGGATGCTCACTTCCTGGCCCAAACAAATGACTTTCTATGATTTCTTCTTTTGAATATAAATTAAAATCTTTACTAAAATATTGATTGAATAATTTCTGGAATTTTTCTCTTTGTCCCTCTTTTACATGAAATGATGTTGCCCGTGGTTCTAGAGAGGTTGTTTTCTTTAATGTTTCTAAAATATCAGGATAGTCATTTAAATATATATGAGTTACTATTTTATGTCCGTGATCTGCGATTACAAAAATTATGGTATTTTCTAACTCATTGGATAAATTTTCTATTTTGTCATTTCTTTCTTTGATTAATTCTTTTACTTTCTTACTATCTGGTCCATATTCATGCATAGTATGATCGGGCTCATCATCATAGGCATAGATGTATTTTTTTCCTGGTTTTCTCACTTCTTCTTTTATCTTTTCTAACATATCATCTAAGCCATAATACATTACTTTTTGAAATGGAAATAGCTCTATTCCCTTTCCTAGACCTTTTTCCTCAATTTGTTCTGGAATTGATTTAAAACTATAGTACTGATTTTTAATCTTTAGAAATTCTTCATCTTCTTTTTCTGTTCCTTTTTCTGTATTTAAATAAAGGGTAATTATTTTATCTATTGGAGAAACATACACATTCCAACCTAGATATCCATGCTCTATAGGATTTCGTCCTGTTCGCATTGCTGTTGTTGCGGCAGTAGTAGTTGCTGGAAAGACCGTTGTTATCTCTTTATATTTATGTTTTCTTAAGAAAGAGTTATCTTCTAGAGTTCTATCTAATATTCTTGATCCTAATCCATCGAATAAAATTACCACTACATTTTCTGGTTTCTTTTCTTCTAATAATTTATCTATATAAGGTAGTGTATTATGTTCTGGTGTTAGATTAAAATATTTTTCTATGGAACAAGCAAGGTTTGTGATACATTCTTGATAATTATTTTTAACTTTCATTTTGTACTCCTCTTTCTACTTATTTGCTATTTTTTGGCACTTTATCTCAAATACTATTTTTTCTTTCTCTGTATCTTGTCTTTTCATACACTTTTCTTGATAGATTATATCACCAATAATTGAAAAAATTTTTTCAACATCTTCTTTATCAAAATATCTACGCAGTTCTTCTCCTCTGCGATATAAATTTTTATCTACTTCTTCTAAAAGAGAAGTTTCATTATTTAAATTCTTAGTAGAATGTACTCTGGCTAATAAAATACCATTTTGTTTTAAAATATTTTTTATTTTCTGCATAATATGAATTGTTTCTTTTTCTGTAAAATAATGTATGGAAAGGTCTGCAATTATTAGAGTATAAGTTTCATCTTCGAAAGGAAAATCTTCTATTAAGTTCATTTGTTTAGTTTTGATACCTGGAATATATTTTTTAGTATTACTTAGTGCTTCTTTTGAAATATCGCACGCAAGTACCTTATATCCTCTTTCTGTAAGATATAGGGAATCACATCCTCCACCACAACCTAAGTCTAGTATTTCTTCTTGTTTGTATTCTTTTAGAAGTGGAAGATAATTATCTAGCCATAAATCGTATATTGGTTTTCCCATGGCCTTTTTATTTCTTTTATCCCATAATTTTTCTAGTTCTGTCATATTTATTCCTTTCTCTTAAAGTATCACAAATTACCCTTTTGATAGTAATTTCAACTGACTACATTTTGTAGTCACTTTGCTTTCTTTTTTCTGCATCCCAGATACTTCTTATTTCTTTTCCTTCAAATAGATTAGAAATTGTTTCTATTTTGTTGTTCATACTTTTACCACCTTTTTATACTTATTATTAGAAAAATATAGGTGATCTCCTTTAAATTTTTATTCCATTCTTTCTATTGGGCAGGTGGTACATCGAAATGCTCCGCCAAGTTTTGCGGTTTCTTCCATCTCTAATGGTATTGTTTTTATCTTTCTTTTTTCAATTTCTTCTTTGATACGTTTATGATTAGAATTTATTATTATCGTTTTCGGATTAATTACAAAAACATTGGTTCCTAGTTCAAATTGTTCTTTTTCTGTAAGGGTGATTTTATCAAATTTATCTAGTAATTTGTAAGAATCTTCTTCTAGTCCTTCTTTATAGACGATAGCTAAATTAGGATTAATTATTGTGAATACAACATCTAAGTGAAGAAATTTTTCTTTTAATTTTAATGGGATGATTGTATAGCTTTCCTCTAGTACACTTTTTAAAAAATTAACTCCATCCATAGTTGTTCTTTCGCTGATTCCAACATAGATTGTTTTGTTATCTACTAAGACATCTCCACCTTCTAGATAGATATCATCTGGCACTTTAATTATATTTTCTTTGTCAATTGTATTTATAATATGGTTCCAACCATTGATGGCAGGTTTTCTGTTTTCTTTTCTCATATTTGATATAAAGAATTTATCACCAATCGCAAAAGCTAAATCTCTAGTAAACATCTGACCTTTTGCACCTTCTACTTGGTCAGCTATTAAAATATCAATATTATTTTCTTTTAAAGTTTCCCAAAACTTCTTTTGTTCTTCTAACATGATTTCTTTTTTAGGAACATTTTCTTTTTCTTTATAATGTTTAATTGTTTCATTATTCATCGCTACTTTCGTAGGGTCATAATAGTTTGCACTTGCAACAATAACTTTTTGTAATTTATCATATTCATTATTTACATTTACTTTCATTGTGCCTCCAATATTTAGATTTCTGTTAATAATTCAGGAAATTCTTGATAGCCACTTTCATTGTTCAAGTGTCCACCATTTGGTATTAGTTTTTGTTTGGTAGCAATGGTATCTGCGAATGTTTTTTCTACTTCATATTTTACATAAGGGTCATTATCTGTGTAATAGCAGACGATATCACTGCAGTATTTTTTTACTTCTTCTAAGTTATCTAGATACATCCCTTTGTTTACGGTATCATAGTCTTCATCGATTCCAAGATAATTATTAAAACCACAGACAAAAACTAATTTCTTTACTTTTAATTTATTTTCTATTAAAAACTTACAAATAAACACTGGTGCAATCGAATGGGCAAATATCGTTGTGTCCTCTGTTAGTATTTTTGCATCGACATAAGTTTTTAATAATCTAGACCAGTTTTCGTAAGTTTGATACCCCCCTCCACATGGAAAATCTGGGGTATATACTTCTAAATTTTTCTTTTCTAGTTCTCCTCTTAAATATGGAATCCAGTTTGAGAATGGACTGGAAAAACTCCCGTGAATGATTAAGTAATTTTGTTTCATAAATACCTCCTATTTAATCCTTCATATAATTTTTTATTTTTGTTAATATATCTTCGTTTAAATCTTCTACTTGAGAAAAGTTTGTCAGTGTATTTTTATCTTCCCAAGTAATGTTAAATAACTCGATATTTTTATCATACCTAGGGAAAGCATGGTAGTGAACAAATGGATCATGCATCATCATTATTATGTAATTAAACTTTATTGCACCAAATTTCTCTTTACAGGTATTTTCGTACCATTTTACTACCTCTGGAAACTCCTCACTTTCTTCTGGTAAAAGGGTTGCTACCGAAGGAGTTTCTCTTTTTAATAATAATACAGCTGCTCCTAAAGTAGTTTGTTTCCCTCTGATACAAATTATCCAATGTTTAAATTCTTTGATACACCTTTCTTTAGGTTTAAATTTATTCATAAAAGTTAAATCTGACATAATTTTCTCCTTTCTTTTTTTCGATTTATCATTAACCCATCTCAATTATATTTTTCTTTAATTTTTCTATATTTTGTTTTAGTGATAAGAGATAAGGAATATTACTTGTTAATTCTACTCCATCTAGTTTTGTTATATTGCTATCTAATGGTAATATTTTTTGATCATATAGCTTTTGATTTAGTAGTTTGTCTAAATCATCTATTTTATCTACTACATAGTTTTCAAAATAATATAGAGTCCAAACATTTTTTCTTTTTGAATATTTTAGTTCAAAGATAGGTAATAATTCCTCTCCTATATGAACACTCTTTAAATTAAATGTTCTTTTATACTCATCTAATAAAGTTTTTATTCTTACGGATTTGGT
>CALVKW010000079.1 GCA_944333345.1 uncultured Bacilli bacterium
ACTTGTTGATAGTCATGGTGGTGTTGTTTTGCCGAATGTTCATTTTGAAGAGGGAAGTGGTATGGTTATTTCTTCTTATGATAGTGAAAATGGCACTTATCAAGTATATTTCGGAGGCGTTGGAGGTACTAGTGGACCTGGACCTCAAATTACTGCAAGAAAAGTAACAGAAGCTTATCGTCTAAATGATTATATTTATGTTACAGAGCGTGCGATTTATTATACTTCTGAATCTCCTGATTATACTAATTTTACATATAGTATTTATAGTCATCCAGGAGAGACTGATTTAATAGATACTTTAATTTTTAATATAGAAGACATTACTTCTCAATCTATTAATGTTGATAATTATTTAGATAGCGCTGCTACTATCTCTTATGTATTTAGTAGAGATGCAGTGAGTGGTAATTATGTTTTTTCTAGTAGTAAGATTTCTTAAGAGTGGATTTATTTCTACTTTTTTCTTTCTTTTCCATAAACTTTATATTATAATTATAGCAAGGAGAGATGAAATTAATGGATAGTGATATTATCAAATTAACAAAAGAAAGCATGGAAAATACGCTTAAAAATTTAGAAAAGAGATTTGCTACTGTACGTGCAGGTAGAGCCAATCCTAGTAGTTTAGATGGAGTAATGGTTGAATATTATGGAAGTATGACTCCTCTAAAACAATTAGCAACGATTTCTGTTCCTGAAGCTACTCAGTTATTAATTAAACCATTTGATCGTAGTTGTTTGGGAGCTATTGAAAAATCAATTTTGGCTGCTAATTTAGGGTATACGCCTAACAACGATGGCGAAACAATTCGTATAGTTATTCCAGCATTAACTGAAGAAAGACGAAAAGAGTTAGCAAAGCAGGTTAAGTCTATTGCTGAAGATGCTAAAGTATCTGTTCGTAATAATCGACATGAAGCTTTGGAAATGGTAGAAGCTGAAGATTTTCCAGAAGATATTGAAAAAGGAATGGAAAAAGATATTCAAGAATTGGTTCAAACTTATAATAAAAAGATTGACGAAATGTTAAAAGAAAAAGAAGGAGAATTAATGACTATTTAATTTTCTTTTTTGTTTATAATTTGAAAAAAGGAAGGTTATCTTGTTTATAAAGAAAGATTTAAAAGTACATATAAAACTTTCTAAGTTAAATGAGGTAAGTATAAAAGAAAATTAAGATTTAGAATATTTACTTGGAAGATTTATCAATGCTACGGTAAAACAAGCATTTACTTTAAAGTATTATGTTAGTATTTTAGTAGAAGAGGATAATGTATATACAAAACTAAGACCTAGAAAAATAATAGGAATTAATCTAGGTATTAAGGATATTGTAATTACAAGTGATAATGAAAAAATAGGGAATCTACTTTACATATTGTTGTCGAAATTTGTCGAAAGATGGTTTACATTTTTTTGTGTTTATGATATTTTAATATCAAGATAGGAGGAATTTTAAAGTGCAGTCAAAGAAAAAAAATAGAGTAATTATTGCATTGGTTGTTATTGTTGCTTTTATGGCTGTAGGTTATGCTATTTTACAGCAACAACTTACTATTAATGGTACGGCTAATATTGATGCAAAATGGAAGGTAGAAATTACTGGAATTGAAGGAAGCTTTAGTGAAGGCGCTAGTAATACTATGGATGATGATGGTATGACAGAGATTACTCCAACTTTTGATGCTACTTCTGCAACATTTAATGCTACTTTACCTGTTCCTGGAGCTGAGGCTGATTATACTATTACTGTTACTAATAATGGTACTATTCCAGCTATGTTAAATGGTTTACCAGAGGTTGATACTATCAATGCACAAGATCCTGAACAAATTCAATATGTTGTAGAATTTGCTGACGGCGATGAAGGAAAATATAGACTTGAACCTGAGGAGTCTGTTCAGTTTGTAGTTGCTGTCTATTGGGATTCCAATGATGAAATAGGAGTAACTGAACCAGTAAGTAAAGAAGCTACAATTACTCTAAATTATACACAAGCACCAGAAGAGTCTGGCGGTGGAGATTAAAATCATAATAAGGGAGTAATTGCTCCCTTATTTTATTTTTAGTGTATGGTACATAAAAAATATAGTTATGTTGTTTTAGCCTTTTTACTTTTTATTCGACTTGTTTGTTTTTTGATTGACTTTTACATTCCTATTTTAGATTTTTTAATTTATGGTAGTTTCTTTTTAGTTTTTCTTTTGTTTTTTTCCAAAAAAGAATTGGTTAGGAATTATCATAGAGATTTAACGAAAACAGTTCTAATTATTACGATTGGTTATTTTATTTTATATTATTTTTTGGGAGTTGTAGTAGGATTTACTTATAATATCTATCATACTAGTTTTTTTGGTATTTTATCTAATTTGTTTTTTTTAATGGTTCCTTTATTGTTTCGGGAAGAAATTCGAAAACGATTTATTTTATTATATAAAAATAAGATGGCTTTGGTTTTTGTTACAATAGTTTTTATTATTTGTGAGGTATTAGGGTCTACTTTTTTCTTTTTTCAGACGAATGAAGAGTTTTTTTCGCAAGTTGTATCTGTTCTTTTGCCAATTGTAATTGAAAATATTTTACTTAGCTTTTTAGCTTATATTGGTATTCAAAGTACTATTTTTGCTTATTTTGTACCTATGTTAATTTCTCGCTATTTTATTCCTATTGTTGTAGATCTTGATTGGTTTTATCGCTTATTATTACAATTAGGTGTTACGTTAGTTATCTATTTTTTCCTTACTAATGAGTATTTATGGCAAGTGAGGCGTATTTATAGTAAAAGAACAGATAAGAAAAACTCTTTTCTTTATACTATATTTTGTTTTTGTGTTTTAAGTTTTGGATTGTTTGTTGCAGGGGTATTTGTTTATCAACCTGTGGCAGTTCTTACTTATAGTATGGTTCCTACTTTTACGCGAGGAGATGCGGTAATTGTGAAAAAGTTGGATTCTTCTGAAAAAATGGAACTAAAAAAAGGGGATATTATTCAGTATCAATATAATAATCAAATAGTGGTGTTGCATCGTATTATAGATTCTTATCAATTGGATGGGGAGAGGGTTTTTGTGTTAAAGGGTGATAATAATGATAGTGCAGATTCTAATGTAGTGCATATGGATCAAATTCTTGGTAAAGTTACTTTCTTTATTCCAAAAATTGGTTATCCTAGTGTTTGGTTAAGTGAATTTTTATATCCTGATAGAGAAGTTGAGGTAGAAGTGGGTAGGTGATATTATGATAAAGCAAATTGCTAAAAAACTTTCTTTAGGCAAATTGTTTGTTTTGGCGATTTCTCTTTTGACAATGTTTTTGATTGTGTTATTTTCTTCTCATATATTAAATCCTACTGATATTAGAAAAATTTCTACTTCGACTTATACTAATGATATTAATTATCGTGTTTATTTAATGAATAATAATTTTATTTCTCAACCATCTTTGGGGATGGATGAGGCTTACATTTCGTCTATGGTCAATTATATTACTGTTCATTTTAAACAATCTTCTAGTTTTTTAGCAAACTCTTCTTTGGCTTATAGTTATAAAATTTATGCTAAACTTTCTGCTACTTATCATACGGAGAGTGGTAAAGATACGGAAATATGGAATCAAGTTTTTCCATTGAAGGTACAGGAGAAAAAAAATGTTGAGCAAAATAAGTTACTTGTTCAGGAAGAAGTTAGTATTCCTTATTGGGATTATCAGATGATTGTTGACAATTTTAAAAATACCTATCATTTGAAGACTGAAGTTTCTTTAGATGTTGTAATGGATATTCAGTATTTTTTTGAAAATGATACTACCAATGTGAAAAGTATGAGAATTTCTATTCCAATGGATCAAGATGTTTTTGAGATTGCTACAGATTATCAAAAGGAGGAATGTGATTCAAAGACAGAAAAAATTTCTAATATGTCGCTTCCAGTAAGTGTTGTTGGAAGTGTGTTGGTAATATTAGGAATTATGGAAGCTATTGTATGTTTGTTCTTATTTATTAAGTTATTACAAATTTATTCTAATACAGAGTATGAACGTGTTAAAAGAAAAATTAAGAAAGATTATGGCTCTATTATTGTGGATATTGATAATGCGATTGATTTTTCAGAATTTACAATTTTTGAAATTAAGACGATTGACGAGTTAGTTGATTTAGAGGAAGAATTAAGAATTCCAATTTTATTTTATGAAAAGAAAAAGGCGGGTATTTGTTATTTTGTGATTATTAAAGATCATTATATGTATCGATTTACTTTGAAAGATTTAGAGCAAGAGATTATTTAGGGGAGTGTTATATGAAAAAGAGAAGACAGAAAAGGAAAATACATTTTGTTCTTTTTATTACACTTTCTTTTCTTTTTGTGTTCCTATCCTCTGCTTATGCTATACTGTCTCAGGATGTTGTGATACAAGGAAGTGCTATTATTATGAGAAAAGAAAGTACAGGAGGGGACTTTGTTGGGGAGGTTGTTGATGAAGATGATGGCCTAGTTGAGAATGAAGATGGATCATCTAATTTTGTAGGAAATGAGGGAGCTTCTGTTAATAATTTTATACAGATTCCTGGGGATAGTTATTTGTGGAGAATTTTGTCTATCGATAGTTCAGGCAATCTAAAAATTATAAGAAATCGTGATGAAAATCTTGCTTGTGTATTTGATACTAATGGGCGTGCTAATGATTGGCCTAATACTACGATTTATCAAGTATTACAAAATTTTTATCAAGAATATTTGAGCTCTTTTGCTAGTAATATTGTGCAGAATCCAGAATGGTTATTGACGCAGTCAGATAAAAAAAGTGGACCTACGTTAGTTACTATTGTTGGGACTTTTCGTGATAGCCCAATAGGTCTTATTCGAAATGATGAGATATTAAATAGTTCTAGTGGTGGAATTAGTGGAAATACCGTTTCGTCTTGGTTAAATGATGGTTATCAGTGGACGATGACTTATTTTACGAATAAACCTACTACGGCATGGAAAGTTAATGGGGGTAAGTTTATGAATTCTAAAGCATCTTCTAGTGGTAATACTGTTGCGCGACCTGTAATTTATTTAAAATCAGATGTTACGTTTTCCAGGGGAACGGGTACAAAGGATGATCCGTTTGTTGTTAATTAATTGGATAGGAGTGTGTTTATGTCTTTTGTTGAGAGAGTATTGAGAAAATCTTTCATAAAATCATATCAACTTTTTTGTATTATTTTTTCTTGCTTTATTTTTATTTGTAGTATGGGAGTTCTTTCTTTTTTAATATTACAGGAATTATTTGTTTGCTTGGTTTGGTTTTACCCGTTACTATTTATATTATATTAAGATTTTTATGTATTCATATTATTGTTAATAGAAGAATAGAACGAGTTAATCATAAGTTTAAAAAAGAAGTAGAAAAGGTTACAAATTATGAAACTTTTTGTCGGGATATTGAATGCGAAATGCGAGAAGAAGAAACTATTCAATATTTTAATGAAATCTCTTCCTCTGGGGTGCTTATGACAAGAAAATGGTTTGTATTTATTTCTTCTTCTATTATAGTAATAACAAAGACGGTTGATATTTATAGTATCACTGAACATGTTTGTACTAATTCTTCAGGGGGTCTGGTTTCTTTTCAATTTAAAGACAATACCTTTTTTAATACCGATAATATTGAATTTACAGATTTTGAACCTCTGGTTAGAAAAAAGTATCCAACTATTCTATTAGATAAGTGCATTGAATAATGCACTTTCTTAAAAATAGTTTTCTTTTTCTTGTATTTTATGATATACTAGCCATATCGACGTTGATTAAGAAGTAGTAGTAAATGAGTTCTTTTTAGAGAGTCTGTGGTTGGTGAAAACAGATAAGAATAGTTTATGAATTCGTCTTAGGAGTTCCTATAACAAAATTATAGGCGTTAATCGCGTTAAGATTAAGAGGTAGTTCATAACTATGAATTAAGGTGGTACCGTGTTTTTATACACCCTTAAGTTGTAGTTATTTTTTTTGGGGTGATTTATGAAAAAAAGATTTATTTTTAAAGATGAAGTTTTATTTCATAATTTTAATGTTAGTAAAGATATTTTGAGCTATTTAAAGTCCCAAGACAGTGAAATACTCGTTTATTCTGATAATTCGTATGAACAAATGCAAGTTTCTAGTTTTTATGCAAATGTTGATACTCTTATCCCTAATACTACTGATAATAATATTATTATTCAATCTTTTTCTAAGAATCATTTTTTATATTTGTTTACTTTCAAAAGAGATTGTTTGAGAGAAAAGAGGCGTTGTCATATTCTGACAGATTGGGAGAAATATTATGCAGGCATATATTCTTGGAATGACTCTTTTCAAAAAGAGAAATTTTTAAAGAATTTTATTTTTATTAGCGATTCCATTGAGGTTTGTGAAGCGGCTAGAGTGCAAGGATTTCAGAGTATTTATTATGAAAAGGATAAGAGCATTATTACAGGTAGAAAAATTAAATCTTTGGCTACTTTGAAAGGTATTTATTCATAGGAGGGGTGTTATGATTCGAAGAGTAATATGGGATTTAGATAATACTTTAATGAAGAGAGATTTAAAAGCAGAGGAAGATTTCTTTAAAGAAAATTTATCTGTTGAACAAGGCCTTAGATTAATATCTTTACTTTCGGAATATGAAGATCAATTTCCTAAGTTTGATATTTCGATGATAGTATCTTTTTGTCAATCGAAAGTAGGCTTTTTGGTTGATGAAGATTTTTTTAGGAGATGGTTTCATGTTCATTTAGAATATCCTGGTAGTATTATTGATGGTGCTTATCATGTGCTTTCTGATTTACAGAATGAAGGTTTTGAAAATGTCGTTCTTACCAATGATGATTCTACTTATCAAAGAGAAAGACTAAGATTGGTTGGATTACTTCCATATATTCAAGAAGTTTATGGTGGAGAGTATTATTTTAAGCCGCGGGAAGAAGCTTATTTAGCAGCTTGTGGTAGTTATTTACCTAGGGAATGTTTTATGGTTGGTGATGATTTGAAAAAAGATGTTTATGCACCGAGAAACTTTGGAATTATTTCTTGGCATTATAATCCTAATCATCGTCAGTCTGATTATAGATATGAAATAGATAAATTAGAAAAGGTAAAGGAGAAGATTTATGAAAATAGATGAACTAAAAAAGAAAATGTTAGAGGAATTCGAACATGTAGATGATTTGAAAAAATTAAATGATTTGAGAGTAAAGTATTTGGGAAAAAAGGGACTTATTACAGAACTTAATAGTG
>CALVKW010000080.1 GCA_944333345.1 uncultured Bacilli bacterium
AAAGAAATGTATCAAAATACCAAAAAAGATAATAAATTTTATATCAGTTCAGAATCTGGAAAAAAAGATGCTATTGTTTTAGACAAACAATTCGAAATAAATCTTTTAATGGCAGGAGTATTAAAAACACATCAAAGCTATCCTTATTTATCAGAAATATTAAGAAATGCGGTAAACTATAAAATAGAAATGGGAAGTAATACAGAACAGGCTCTAGGTTATATGAAAGATATGCTAATGGTAGATTATTGTGAACTAATAACAGAAAAAAAATCTATTACTACAGAAGAAGAAAGAAAATTAATAAGAGATTTATTACAGGATATTCATAACCCTGATATGTCATGGAAAGAAATAGAATTCTCCAAAGAAGAAGCAAAAGAATTGCTGAAAGAATTAATAGAGGGAAAGTATCATTCTTTATTTGAAAATGGTTATTGGTTTGAACCTGAAATTACCTACAATATTCTAGCAAGTTGGAAGAACAAAAGAGAAGAACTAAAAAATAGTACAGAAAGAGTACAAGAGATAACTTTAGAAAATTATATTGCTTTTGTTAATTTGTATATAGTATTGAATCACATAAATGGTTTAAGAAAAGAGGATAAAAAAACTCTATTTACAGAACCTGAAGATCAAAAAATAAAAGAGTTAATAAAAGAAGTATTAACAACAAATTATAATTGGAGAGAAGTAAGAGAGATAACAAAGACGGTAAACTCTAAATTAAGGGCAAAAGAAAATAAAGGCTTTCCAAATGATATAGAAGAAATAAAAGATATATTTCATCCCCATGTAACTACTTATTTTGATAAACTGAACTCCTCTAAAAACTTACAAATGGATACGAGAGAACTTAGAAAAAAAACAAAAAAGATAAAAAATGTAATCACCCCAAACAATATTTATCAATTATTTTTAATTCCAGCGGTAACACCAATAGATAAATATTTAAGAAAAATGATTTTAAGCCAATTTGATTTTCAAAAGTTAGAACAAACCACAAGTTTAACTGAAAAAGAATTAGTCAGTGCCTTAAATAGTGATTTAACATTACCTCCTGATATAATAAAAAAATTATTTTCTAATCGAAAGCAAACAGAAATTTTAACAGATTTAACAGAAGGAATAATTTCTTCTCTAACAAAAACTAAGAAAATAAATAACATGTTACAAGAAGCAAAAAAAGTACAAGAAACTTATGGATTATATTATGGAATACCAAGATACGATAGACAAGGAATCACTACGAAAAATGGCGATTATATTATTTCTACACCATATGAAAAAATTAATAGCCAATATGCAGGATTTCAACGCCAATATGAATTTTTCTATGAAAATGCAGGAGATTTAGAATTTGTAGAAGGTTGTGTAGAATTATTAGGAGATATCATGATGTCTCAAATTTTTGAGGCTGGAAATAAAAGAACAGCAAAAGCATTATTTAATGAAATGTTATTATCAAGAAATATTATTCCACCTGCCCTTAATTTTAATGAAAATGATAGTGCGTTATGGTATAGTTTTGAAAAGGAAAGAGAAAACCGTTATGAAGATGCAAAGATTTGGATATTAACAGAAACAATAAAAGTAAATGAACAATTAAAAAATGGGGAATATCATCCACACTTCTCACCTCTAACACAACAAAAAGAGAAAATAATAACACAATAGTATCCGCTAGTCATCATTATCTCAATAAAACAGAAACAAATTTAATTTCCACTTATCTCAATGAAAATCGAGATGTGAAAATATGTAGAATGGTTTGGATTAGATACCCATTATGAAATGAGGATATAATGCAGGAAGACGATATGAACAAAAAGTTTATGGAATGTGTTGTTTAACAAAAGAAGCTACAACCAGGAGCATCTATTATCCATATAACAAGTAAAGGGACAATTGTACGCTTTACAAGATTACTAGCAACGAATATGGCCACTAAAAATATCAGAGTAACGCGATTCCTCTTAGAACCCCTTTGGACACCTCTACACCGAACTTGCCTGGAAGCATCCAAAATACCAACACTAGGATTGGACTTTCTAATGAAAAGAGGTAGTGAAACCGTAGAAATTGCACTTATTTTCTTATATCAGGAAAGTAACAACTCTCTCTCTATATAATAGGACAAGTATTTTATATTAACGAGGGAGAATACAAAGGTTAAGGACAACAAGTCCTTATTTTTTAATTTAAAAAGAATAAAATTCTTTCAAAATAACAATAAAAATAGTAAAATAAAAGGAAGAAAAGAGCAACAAGGAGACATTAAAATATATGAAAAAGTATGAATTATTAATTTTCGATTTAGATGATACATTAATTAATAATAATGAAAATGTTCGATATGCATTTGAAAAGATGCTAGATTATATTGAAGTTGGGGGGGGAGACAATATTTATTTAATGATTGGCAAAAATTTGATAAACAGTTTTGGCTAGACTTCTACGAGGGGAAAATTAAAGTACCCTATAACAAGAAAGATGAAAGATATGTTCCATATGTTCAAAGCCTTCGGTATAAAGAATTTTTTCATCCACATATATCTATGAAAAAAGCCTTAGAAATAAATCCTAAATTTATTGATTGGCTAAAAGAAATTGTAGTACCAGAAGATGGTTGCTATGAAACATTAGCATATCTCCATCAAAAGGGATATCGTTTAGTAGTCGCAACAAACGGAGCAAATCAAGCCATAGAATCAAAATTAAGAAAAATTAATTGTAGACAGTTTATTGATGAAACTTTCTCTGCTGATATGACAAAAGAGTGTGTAACGAAACCAAATCCAATCTTTTTTGAAGAATTATTAACATATTTAGACTATCATGAGAAAGAAAAGATACTATTAATTGGAGATTCTCTCCACTCTGAAGTGCAAGGAGGAAAAAATGCAGGAATGGATACTTGTTGGTATAATAAAAAACAAGAAACCGCACCAAAAGAATGCACTCCAACGATGGAAATTCATAAATTAAAGGAATTAACCCAAAAATTATAAGGAGTAATTATGAAAGTACTAAGTTTAATAGAACCATGTGCCACGTTAATAAAAGAAAAAAATAAAAAAATAGAAACAAGAAGTTGGAAAACGTCTTATCGTGGAGAATTATATATTCACGCTAGTGCTACTTCAATACCAAAAGAGTGGAAAAATGACAAAGAATTTATGGCATTAGTAGAAAATACATCATTAAATTTTGGATATATTATTTGTAAATGTAATTTAGTAGATTGTATTTATATGACAAAAGAATATGTAGAAAAGATGAGGAAAACAAATCATCAAGAATATATATGTGGAGACTATAAAGAAGGAAGATATGCCTGGATATTAGAAAACATAACCCCATTAAAAAATCCAATCAAAGCCAAAGGCCAACTAAATATTTGGGATTATTATAATGAATTTGAAACCTTAAAATTAATGGAAGATATAGAATATGGGTGGATAGACAAACATAATAAAAAACATAGTATAGTAGATGAATTCTATTCTAACAATTATATTTTACAGAATCCAAGAGAAGTAATAAAAAATAAAGTAGGTGTATGTTGGGATCAAGTAGAATTAGAAAGATATTATTTAAAGGGAAATGACTGGAATATAAAAACATATTTTTTCGTCCATTATGATGAAAATAAATGTCCAACTCATACATTCTTAACATATGAGAAAAATAATCATTATTATTGGCTAGAACATGCCTGGGAATCTTTTAAAGGAATACATGAATATAAAACATTAAAAGAACTGTTATTAGATATAAAAAATAAGTTTATTAAATATGAACTAAATAGTAATTATAAGAAAGAAAATCTTGTATTATATGAATATAAGAGACCAAAATATCATATGTCAGTACAAGAATTTTATAAACATTGTGAATCAGGAACAATAATTAACCTAGAAAGTCTTTAAGAATAAAAGGAAATATGATATAATAAGCCAGTAAGGAGGTACAACATGAATAAAAATACCATAGTATACCGAGGAGACCCTCTAGAACAAATGAATGGTTGTGGGGAAATCAGTACTAGAATTTATCACTTAGATGAAGCTAGTGTAGATAAAATAAAATCTTATTCAAAATTAATAGAACCATCAAACGTTCCACCTATATTAAGAGAACAAGTGCCAATAACCCAAGAAGAAAAAATCTTTTTTTTGCTAACAAACAAAAGAAATGAATATGAGATATACCCAGAAACTTATATCGCAATAGAAAATACCAATAACTGTGATTTCCCATACAGAGTTTTAGGAACATTTTCATCTAGAGGATTATATCTAATTCCGCCAAAAGGGGAAGATGTATTTTTAAAGATGACTCAAAATCATGTAAAGGAAAATAAAATAAGCCACCAATAATGGCTTTTTTATTATAAAAACTATATATGAAAAATTGGATGAAATATCAAAATTTTAAGAATTATGATATAATGAAAACAATATAATTAATCGGCTAAAATATGGATTATATTTAAAACTTTTAATTTAAAAAACAAAAAGAAAAGAGGAAAGTTATGGTAACCATAAATTGTCAAAGTAGTATAAAAATAACAAACGAAAAAACAATATATTTTGATCCTTTAAATGTAGAAAAAACACAAGATGCCGATTATATATTCATTACTCACACGCACTGGGATCATTTTTCCAAAGAAGATATTTTAAAAATAAAAAAAGATAAAACTAAAATAATTGGACCAAAGGATATCGAAGAAGAATCATTGAATATGGGATTTCAAAAACAAGATATTTATTTAGTAGAACCATATCAAGAATTATCTTTTGATGGTATAAAAGTAAAAACAGTTCCAGCCTATAATAAAGAAAAACAATTTCATCCAAAAGAAAATTCTTGGTTAGGATATGTAGTAACATTAAATAACACAACATACTACATCATGGGAGATACAGATGCTCTAGAAGAAAATGAACAGATTCATTGTGACGTATTATGTATTCCTATCGGTGGAACATATACGATGGATAAAAAAGAAGCTGCAGAATTTACGAATAAACTAAATCCTAAAACAGTGATACCTATTCACTATGGCTTAGTAGTAGGAACAAAAGAAGATGTAGAAATATTTAAATCCTTAATAAATAAAACAATAACCATAGAAGAAAAATTAAATATTTAAATATCATACCCTTTTCGTTGAGTTTTATATCAAAATATGATATAATCAGTGCACATATACAGGGGGAGAGTAAAATGAATATAGATTTAGATCAAATAATAGAAGAATTATCAAAATCAGGCATAGATTTAACAAATGACCTATGGAGTAAGAAGATAATAGAAGAAATATAGGAAATAAAAAAGAAAGTAAATACTGCAACTTCTCCAACAGCTATGGAATTAGTTGGAATTCTAGAATTAGTACAAAAAGGTTTAAAACAAGTAAAGATTCAAAGAGATATCGCCAAACAATTTGGAGATAATATAGCAATATTAGAAGAGTATAAAAAAGCAGAAAATATGATGAATGACTGCTTACCACAGGCATTACAAATAGTAGAAGATACCAAAGATGAATTAACTTTAGAAAATGTCATAACAGTGGTAGTTTTATATGGAGCGATAGTAGAAGAACAAAGGGTAATAGGCATGTATAAAAAATTAGATTCTGTAGCAAGTTTTAGAGACGTAGATAGACGGGTAGCAGAATCTGTCAACGAAATCATAGAATTGGATAAAAAAAATCAACAAAAATTAAAACAAATATTGCCGAATGTAGGAAAAGGAGTAGCCAATGGATTTAGAAAAAAATAAAAGAATAATTATAGAATTAATACTTTTTACAGTAATAATTATTTTTGCTTTTATAAATATTTCTTATATTTGGGTATTTATAAAATATGTAATAAAAATATTTATGCCTTTTATTGTTGGGGCTATGATTGCTTTTGTATTAAATGTTTTACTAAACGTAGTAGAAAATAAATTGTTTAAAAAATTAAATAAGAAAAACAGTAAAGTATGGAAAAAAATAAAACGTCCAGTATCATTAATAACAACGTTTATTATCATTATTGCCATATTAGCTCTAATATTAGGATTAATTATTCCCCAACTTCAAAATACAGTAGAATTGTTTGCAGATAACTTTTCTTCTTATAGAAAACAAAGTATAGAAGTATTAGAAAAAATTGGAATTGATAGAAGTAATATTAATAATTTAAATGAAAGTCTAAAAAATATTCAAGAAGAAGTTACAAACTATGTAAGTGAAAATACAGATGAAATTATGCAAACAACAGTAGGTGTTGCAAGTAGTGTAGTAGGAACCATCACATCCTTAGTCCTAGGAATTGTTTTTGCAATCTATATTTTATTAAAGAAAGAAGATTTATCAAGACAATTTAAAAAATTAGCCAAAGCATATCTACCAGAAAAAAGACAAAAAACAATAGAAGAAATCAGCAAGTTATCTAATAAAACTTTTGGAAACTTTGTAAGTGGACAATGTATAGAAGCATTAATTATAGGGATACTTTGCTTTATAGGTATGTTAATTCTACAGATTCCATATGCTCCAACGATAGCCGTATTAGTAGGCTTTACAGCACTTATTCCTGTATTTGGAGCCTTCATCGGAACAGCCATCGGGGCCTTCTTAATCTTAATGGTGGATCCAGGAAAAGCCATAGTATTTATTATCTTTATTATCATACTTCAGCAACTAGAAGGAAATTTAATTTATCCTAAAGTAGTAGGAAACTCGGTAGGATTACCTGGTATCTGGGTAATGGTTGCAGTAACAGTAGGAGCAAGTATCGCAGGAATATTAGGAATGCTTCTAAGCGTACCAATCTGTTCTATCTTATATAGTATATTAAAAACAGATGTCAATAATAAAATCGATAAAAAAAATAAACAACTACTTACTATAAATCAAAAAGAAAAAAGAGAAACGAAAAAAATATAGTTTCTCTTTTTGATTTTATGTTCCGGGATAGGAACAGGATAAAACCACCCGCTATGCGGGTGAGACCTGAAAAAGCGATAGCGTTAAGAGAA
>CALVKW010000081.1 GCA_944333345.1 uncultured Bacilli bacterium
CACTAGCTCCTTTAATACGTTTTTCCATTTCAATGACCCCCATAGATAATCCCTGAATTAATAAATCAGCAATAGCAGCATCACTATTATCCGTTAAAACTTCTTTATAAATTCCCATAGAAGACATCATTTTCGCAATATTACCTTCTTCTTCTGGAGTCATATCACAAGCAAGTAATTCTTCCTTAGCCTTTTCTTCAAAAGAAGAATATCCTTCAAATATACTTCCAACATCACCCGTAATTTTATTATCCTTACCTTTCAAACTATCTAACAATTTACGAGTAGAAAACCTCCCCATAGCGGCATCCTTATAAATTTTTTCAATTAATTCACACTGTTTATTCATTTTTTCACCTCGCTATTAGTATGCGCCAAAGTAAAAACTATATACTTGTTTTTAAATTTTCTTTTGCCGGACCTTCCATCAATTTACCATCCAAATCAAATCTAGAACCATGGCAAGGACAATCCCAAGTTTCATCGAAAGAATTAAAAACCAAATTACACTTCATATGAGGACATAGCAAACGTATTTTATGAATTTTATATTCTTTATCTTCGTATATTGCATAAATAACCCCATTAATTCGAATATAATACGGATTATTTTTCTTCCATAAAGCTTCAGCGTATACTTTCATATAATGGAAGACTCCTAAAAAAGAATTAGAAAACAAAGAAACACTCATCCGACAAGGAGAAAAAAAAGAAGAAAACTCATTTTCTCTATGCAAAATTAAATCAGATAAAATTTTTCCCGCTAAAGTACCATTGGTAATCCCCCAACCACGATATGCAGTACCCATAAAAAGATGAGGGAAAATTTCTCCAATAAAAGGCAATAAATCATGACTAACAATATCCTGATTCATCCAAGTAAATTCTGGCACTCGATGAAAATACTTTTTAAAATCACTCTTACTCTTTTCATAATTCTTTCCATAATCAATTTTGCTTGTAAGTTTATGTCGATTCGATCCATAAATAAGATAATCATTATAAAATCGAATTGAATGAAGATTAGAATCAATATTAATAGCAGAATAATGTTTATTAGACCCAACTTTAGAAACATTAACATATTCTCGTTGTATATATGTCTTTAATGGGAAAAAGTTAGGATATAAAAAGAAAGGATAATGGCAAGCAACCGCAACATTCCGTGCCTTAAAATCACCTAAACTAGTTTCTAAAATATAATAGTCCTCACATCTTTTAATATTTTGAACTAAAGTATTTTCATAAAATAAAACTTTAGATAATAACACTTTAGATAAACCAGATAAATATTTTAGAGGATGAAAAACATAAGAATCATTAATACCAAAGCCAGCCTTAATTTTAGAATCGACTACATCAAAAGTATGACAAGAAAAACTCTCTACTAGTTCTCTTTCACGAGTAATTTTTGAAACGTTATCATCTTCTAAAGTAAAGAGAATAGAATTAACTTGTTCCAAATCACAAGAAATCTGCTCTTTCTCAATAATTCGTAACAACTCAGAAATAGCCATCTTCTGGGACAAAAAATACTCTTTCGCTCTACTTCCTAACTTCTGATAAATATTACCCTGTAAATAAGTAATTTTAGCAGTAGTCTTACTAGTAACTCCTTGACCAATCTTCCCCTTATCAAACAAAGCAATTTTTAAATTTGAATCTTTTAAATAATAAGCAGTAGATAACCCTGTAATTCCCCCACCAATAATCGCAACATCAAGTATCGCATCTACCGGTTGCAACAAAGGAATAGAAGGAAAGCTTACATTCCAAAACATAATATCACCAATAATAACATACCCAGAAATAATTTATTCATACAAAAAAACAGTCAGGAGACTGCATCTCATTTCTTACGACGATATTTTTTTACTAATGGATTTTCTTTTTTGAACCCTCGAACTTCTTTTGCTCGTGAAACAGTAAAAAGCAGAGGATCATCTTGATAAGACAAACTAGCAAGTCTATCATACAAAGAAATACTTCCACCATAAACAGGAAAAGTGAAACTATCTCTTACTTGGTCAATAAGATCAAAAAAGGATGGATCATGAATCATAATCTCTTTATTTAATAAATCAAAACGAATATTACCATCAATATCACCAGCCTTAGGGAGAACATAGCTACTCTCCATATCAGCAAACGACATAATTGCATCATTCTCAAAAACTTTACTATGAGGAATAGATATCGCAGTAAGACGCTTTTCTTCTCTATCTTTTATCTTCCTATGATATATATATAAATCGTCAAAATGACCACAAGTAACCTCTTCATCAGGATGATAAGTTCTAACCCCAAACTCCACCTGACTAGCAAAATAATTAGTAGTTATATCTGCTATTTCCTCCGAACCTTTCACAGCAGTTGCATGTGCAGC
Source organism: uncultured Bacilli bacterium (assembly GCA_944333345.1). Taxonomy (GTDB): domain Bacteria; phylum Bacillota_I; class Bacilli_A; order RF39; family UBA660; genus Faecimonas. Next base: position 2,387 of record CALVKW010000081.1, read on the forward strand.
AATAAAATAATCATCACTATTGTTAGTATTATTTCGGGAACGAATCTCAAAGAAACCAGAAACAGAGTCAACTTTGTCCTTATCATATAAATCTAATTGATAAGAAAATGAATTATCATGACTAGCACTTGAATAAAGTCCTGAAACATTACCTATTGGTGTAAAAAGAAGAAATGGATAATCAGTACTAGGATAAAGTTCCCCAAACATTTCATCCACAACAAAATCCATATGACCAACAATATTTTTTCCATGATAAAAATGAATACGATATGGATACTTACCATGTTCATTCGCTGTCTTAAAAGAATCAATCGTAAGACCAAATAAAGAAGCGAAAATAACAGTTTTAGGAATTATTTCATCCTTCATATAAGTTTTATATACTAAAGCGTTCATAAAAATCCTCCAAAATTATGAATTCATAATCCATTTAACAATTTCTTTTTTAATTGCGAAATATTCTTCTTTTTCAAATTGCATATTACAAATACAATATTTCTTATTAGAAATATGCGCACAAAACATACACTCATGTAAAGAACCACAGTCTTCAATAAAGAAAGAATTACTAATTTTACTAGAACAAGAAACGTTATAACTGTTGGAACATCCCGAAGAATCATCCACTCGAATACAAAAACTGCAATGGCTGGATCTTTGAGAAGCTAACAAATATTCACTTCCCTGACACCCATCTGAAAAAATTAAGTTTTTGCAATCACTAGAATCGCACGAACGATAAACATTTTCAGAGCGATAAATCGTATCACTTTCTGAAACATTAGTAGAATCATATACTCTTTCTGTTGTTCGATAATTAATCTGATTCCATAAAGATACCAACTGTTCAAGACTTTCAATTTCCTGCTTAGGTTGTTCCCAACTCTTCCATTTCCAAGTATTTACTTCTGTTATATACTTTGTAGGATTAATAGAAGTGGCCCAAGTAACTTCCCCACTAATAGAATCATTTACTTGTTGAGGAAGTTTAACATCAAAAGCAAATTTAGTTAAAATCTCATTAAGTGTAAAGGGGTTTTTACAATCAAAAACGTTAGAAAATATCTTATCAAGAGTTCCTTTTATTTCCACTTTATTCATTTTTATCACCTCTCATATTTCTTCTACTAGAAGACTGTTCTAATAAAATCTCCGTCAATTTAATATTTGGTGTAATCTCAAATTTCTTTTTAGGAGGAGTAATGGTAACTTTACTCTTCGGAACTGGCTTAGCTATCTTCGTTTCTTTTTTTCTTTTAATAGGAATAAAGTCAACTGTTTTTCCTTTAAAAGCAGGTAGCATCACTCCACGATTACCTAATCTAACTACGCATTCACGATCCCCCAAATTTACTAACATCGAAATTCGGTTTTCTTCACTATCATCTCGAGCCAATTTCATAGAAATATTATGAGATAAAGAAATTGCATCCTTTCTTGAAACTCTAAACACATAATAATTAACAACATTAGCAAAAATAGCATCTTGTAATTCTTCACTAATTTGTTCAAAATATTGCTGGGCAAGAATTAAAGATAGTCCAAATTTTCTAGCCTCTGCTAAAAATTTAAGCAAGATAGGATTCTCAATCACAGCAACTTCATCTACAATAAATATAATATGTTCATCAATTTTTCTTTCCTGAATTAATGTCATTAATTGCTGCATAATAAGACCAGCAATAGTTTTCACACAAGACTCCCCTAAAACACTTCTATTTAACGAAAATAAAGTTAAGAAATTTTTTTGAATAACTGCCTGTAATGAAGGAGTATTATCACTTTCTTGCTGAAAAACAGGAATTAATTCCATCTCATCTAAGAAAGATATAATAGGGGCAATAGATTCATTATAATATTTATTTTTCAATTCATTAAAATCAGTCAAAAAGAAACTACTAATACTATCAGGCAAATCCTCTATTAACAAAGAGTCTCTATACTCAACCTCTAATAATACTCGATGCAAATTTTTAAAATTAAATTCATTATGATATAAAAGCAAAAGCAAGCTATGTCTTAGAACTCTTTCTAATTTAGAATTATATAAGTCTTTCATATAAGAAGAAAGTAAAGAAAGTAACAATTCACTCGAAACAACAACATTATCTGTAGAATTTAAAAATAGATTAATACTACTATCTAAAGTTTGAAAATCAACAATTAGACTATTCGAGATTCCTCCAATATCACCATCTAATGAAGCATGAGGATCAATTACTACCACTTTATATTTTAATTTATAATCCAACGTCGTTGATAAACGACTAATAAGTAAACTTATAAACTTAGATTTTCCACTACCACTAGCTCCAACAATAAAAGAATGTCTGTCAAAAGAATAACTAGATAAGTTTAAGTAATAGTCCTTTGAAAAATAAGGAAACATTGGAACAGAAAGTAATGCCTGTAAAGAATCACTCTGAAACAAAGACAAAGCTTTTTGAAAATCTAAATACTTCGGCTGACCTTGACACACATATTTCTTATTTTTGGTAAAATCAACACTAAGTAATACTTCAGGAAAAGTCTTAAATAATTTTCGACGAATAATAACGCCAGACTCCTTAATATACAAATATCCTTTAGACAAAAGTTTTTCTCCAGTAATAAAACGAAAATCAAGTTCTAAAATAGAAACTTTACGATTTTTCTTTAAAGATTCTCGATCAAATATATCAATAATTGTATCAGACAAATGATTCATGTAAGGAAGACCTTTTTCATACACAAAAGACCAATTAATATCCGATTCACGGAACATAAAATCTGAGATTTCTCCTAAAACAGTAGGAATCACTTCTTCAGTACGAACATAATAATGAATTTTATTTAATTTGCAAACAACAAAAATCTGAAAAGTAGAAAAAGAGCCTAAATAATCAGTAAGTTCCGAAAAAAGAGCCAGCCACGATTCTTTAGAAACTGATTTAGAAGTTAAATAAATTTCAGAAACGACACTTTTCTTCATAATAAGTCTCCTTTTATTAAAATAAGTATAACAAAAAAAGATATTATTTAAAATATCTTTCTTTAAAATAATCATATAACTGATTACATTTTTCTTTATCCATATCTTGTTTTTCTTCATAAGGATAAGGAATATTTAATTTAATATATTTCTCACGACCCAAACGATGAAAAGGAAGAAAATCTACTCTCTCTACATTATGAATATGTCCTAAGTACTGAACTAAACTATCCATATATTCATAGGTGTCTGTAATTCCAGGTACGACAACCTGACGAATCCAAATTTTTTTGTTCATCTTATTACAAACTTCAATAAATTTTTCTACCTCTTTCATTTCTAATCCCGTGATATCACGATATCCATCTGGATTCGTATGCTTAATATCTAAAAGCACTAAGTCCACATAAGAAAGAAGTTCTTCATAGTGACCAAGTCCTACTCCAGAAGTATCAATAGCAATATGAATATTGTCTTTTTTTAATAATTTACAAACCTCAATAATAAACTCACTATGTAATAAAGGTTCTCCTCCAGAAAAAGTAACTCCACCATTTTTCTTAAAGTAAGGCTCACACCTCTTAATTTTTTTATACAACTCTTCTGGAGTATAGTTATCTTCTCTCTTCTTCCACATTTCCGGATTATGGCAATATTTACAACGTAACATGCAACCGTTAAAGAATACTACACATCGTATACCAGGACCGTCGACTAACCCAAAGGTTTCAATCGAATCAATACTAGCTTTCATATCTACATTTTCTCATGGAATGTTCTAGCAATAACTTCCTCTTGTTGCTTTCTAGTTAATTTATTGAAACGTACTGCATATCCAGAAACACGGATAGTAAGTAATGGATATTTATCAGGATTGTTCATAGCATCTACTAACATTTCACGATTTAATACGTTAACATTTAAGTGATGTGCTCCTTGAACAAAGTATCCATCCATTAAGTTAACTAAGTTTTCAACTCTTTCATCTTCAGTTTGTCCCAAAGCATTAGGTACTACTGAGAAAGTATTAGAAATACCGTCACGACAACAATTTGCCCAGTCTAATTTAGCAACAGAGTTTAATGAAGCAATAGCACCACTTTGATCTCTACCATGCATTGGATTAGCTCCTGGAGCAAATGCAACACCAGCTTTTCTACCATCAGGAGTAGCACCAGTATTAGAACCATATACTACGTTAGATGTAATAGTAAGTACGGATAATGTTGGATGAGCATTTCTATAGCAAGGATGAGAACTTAATTCTTTGTAGAATACATCTAAAATTTCTTTTCCGATTTCATCTACTCTATCATCATCATTACCATATTTAGGGAAATCTCCTTCGATTTCAAAGTCAACAGTGATTCCATCTTCATCACGAATTGGTTTAACTTTTGCATATTTAATTGCAGAAAGTGAATCTACTGCTACAGAGAAACCAGCAACACCATAAGCCATTAAACGATTTACATAAGTATCATGTAATGCCATTTGTCCAGCTTCATAAGCATATTTATCATGCATGTAATGAATAATATTCATAGCATCAGAATAGATTCTAGCAACTTCATGCATCATTTTGAAGTAAGCATCTTTAACTTTATCATAGTCAAGTACTTCATCAGTCATCTTAGGAAATCCAGGAATAACTAATTCACG
>CALVKW010000082.1 GCA_944333345.1 uncultured Bacilli bacterium
TCGGGGACGTTAAAGCAGGGGATAAAGAAGTATATGATTTTGATAGTGATTTAGCTCAATATGGTATAGAGTATGCGGAAAAATTAAATAAGAAGTATAAGAAAGATTTGTTTTTCTTTCTTTATCGTAAACGTTTTTGGAATGAACATGAAAATATGTATTTAGGTTATGAAAGAAAGCGTGGAGCTTTACTTCAATTTAATCAGCTTTTATTAAAAAAGATGAGTAAGAAAGATCAAGATTATTGGTATTTTGCTAATACATTGGGAGATTTTTCTGAGGATATTCGTTATGTTATTACTTTGGATCAAGATAATAGATTAGTGTTAAATACAGCTTTAAATTTGGTTGGTGCTATGGCTCATCCTATGAATTATCCGGTATTAAATAAAGAAGGGACAAAAGTAATCAAAGGGTATGGGTTAATGCAACCTAGAGTTAGTTTAGATATTGAAGCTACAAATAAGAGTCTTTATAGCCAAATATTTGCGGGCATTGGGGGGTTTGATACCTATAGTGCGATTGTTCCTAATGTTTATCAAGATACGTTTGGAGAAGGTAGCTTTGTTGGAAAAGGTATTTATGATTTAAAAGTTTTTGATCAAATTTTATCTAATGTATTTCCGGATAATTTAATTTTAAGTCATGATTTATTAGAGGGAAATTATTTACGTTGTGGTTATGTTTGTGATATTGAATTAATTGATGATTTTCCATCTAAATTTTTAACAGATACTACAAGACATCATCGATGGGCAAGAGGGGATGTACAAATTATTGGCTGGCTTTTGCCTTTTGTACGAAATCATGATGGTAAGAAAGTTAAGAATCCTATCAATCTTTTAGGGAAATGGAAAATATTTGATAATATTGTTCGTATGTTTTTAAATCCAACATTATTATTAGTTTTACTTGTTTCTATTTTCTTTGGTGTTGTTAATTCATTGTGGTGGATTGGGTTTGTTGTTTTGGAAATTGCTGTACCAGTTTTATTCTTTTTAAAGAGTAAAGTTTATCATAGAGATGGAAAAAAAGAAAAGGCTACTATCTATTATAAAAACTTATTATTTGGTGGGAAAAGTCTATTACTTCGTTCTTATATTTTATTAGCAACTTTGCCATTTTATTCTAAACTCTATTTAGATGCTTTTATTCGTACAGTTTATCGTTTGACGATTAGTCATAACAATTTACTTAATTGGGTAACCGCTGAAGATGCGGCTAAAAATACAAATTCTAGTTTTAGGAGTTATCTTAAGAATTTTACTTTTCATTTAGTATTTAGTTTTATTTTATTAGTTGTTGGACTGGTAACCTTTAATATATATGCTTGTTTACTTGCTGTAGTATTTTTTACGGCGCCGTTTGTATTATATTACGTTAGTCTTGATATAGATCCTCAACGAAAAGAATTAAATGAGAAGGAAATTGATGATGTTCGTGATGTTGCTCATCGTACTTGGTGTTATTTTAAAGATAATTTAAAAGAAGAATATCACTATTTAATTCCTGATAATTTTCAAGAAAATAGGGAACAAAAATTAGATTTACGTGCTTCTCCTACAGGTATCGGTTTTTCCTTACTTAGTGTTATTAGTGCGGTAGAGTTAGAATTTATTTCTTATGAGGAAGCAAAAAAATTAATTTCGCATATTTTAGATTCTATTGATTCTTTGGAAAAATGGCATGGTCATTTATATAACTGGTATGATATTAAAAGTATGAAAGTTATGCATCCTAGTTTTGTGTCTACTATTGATTCTGGTAATTTGGTTGCTTCATTGATTGTTGTTCGTGAGTTTTTACACAATCACGAGGAAGATACTTTAATTAAACTTTGTGATAAATTAATTAAAAATACTAACTTTAAAAAGTTATATACAAAACGTGATGTTTTTAGTATTGGATATGATGAATTAGAAGGAAGATTATCTATTTATAATTATAATAAATTTGCTAGTGAATCTCGATTAACTAGTTATTTAGCTATCTGTTTAGGAGATGCACCAAGTAAACATTGGTTCTGTTTAGATAAATCGCTTACTACTTATAAAGGGAGAAAAGGACTTATTTCATGGTCTGGTACGTCTTTTGAATATTTCATGCCACTTTTATTTATGAAAAACTATCCTAATACTTTATTAGATGAGAGCTATCATTTTGCAAGATTTTGTCAGGAAGACTACATTGAAAGTGTGTCTCGCTCATTACCATGGGGGATTAGTGAGTCTGCTTATAATGAGCTTGATAATTCCCTAAATTATAAGTACCGTGCTTTCTCTACACCATATTTAAAAGCAAAAGAAGATAAAGAAAATAGGATTGTACTTTCGCCATATTCTTCTTTAATGGCTATTTCTATGTTTCCTAAAGAAGTTTATGATAATTTTGATAAATTTAAAAAGTTAGATATGCTTGGCGAATATGGATTTTATGAAGCTTATGATTATGATAATAAAGGTGTTGTTAAAGCGTTTTTTGCGCATCATCAAGGAATGAGTTTGGTTGGACTTGCTAATTACTTGAAACCTGGAGTTATTCAAAATTATTTTCATCAAAATGTTAATATTAAGACTTTTGATATTTTATTGAAAGAAAAAGTACAAGTTCGTACTAGTATTGATATGAAGATGGCTAGATATAAGAAATATGATTATAATAAAGAAAGAATTGAAAATGATATTCGTACCTTTAATTATATTTCTTATTTACCTGAGGTCAGTGTACTATCTAATAAAAAGTATTGCCTACTTATGAATGACCGGGGAGATAGTTTTTCTAGATATCGTACGTTACAATTAAATCGTTATCGTAAAGTTACAGAACAAGATTATGGTATTTTCCTATATATTAAAGATATAGATACGAATTATATTTGGTCTAATACTTATGCACCAATGAATAAAAAACCAGATAAATATGAAGTTGTTTTTGCAGCTGATAAGATTAAATATTTACGTACTGATGGTAAAATTACTACTAAGACAGAAATTGTTGTTACTAAAAACCATCATGCTGAAATACGTAAAATTACATTCAAGAATGAAAGTGATGATGTTAAGAGATTAGAGCTTACTAGTTATACGGAACCAATTCTTTCAGAAAATATGGATGATGTTAGCCATAGAGTATTTAATAGTATGTTTTTAACTAGTATGTATGATACAGATAGTAATTCATTAATTGTCAGAAGAAAGAGTAGAAATGATTCTAATATTAATAGTTATATGTTACATCGATTATTAATTGAAGATCCTACTGGAGAATATAGTTATGAGACAGAAAGAAAGAATTTCTTAGGACGTAATCAAACAATGCAAAATCCTAGAGGATTACATACTACTCTTAGCAATACTGCGGGTACAAATTTAGATCCTGTACTTAGTATTAGAAATACGGTTGAAGTGTTACCTAATAGTTCTACTACTGTTTATATTATTACTGGTTTTGGTAGAAGTATGGAACAGATTCAAGATATTATTCGTTCTTATCATGATGATACTTCTATTGAAAAAGCATTTAAAGTTTCTACTTTGATGAATGTAATTAATACTAAGAATATGAATATTACTGGTAGTGATATGAGAACCTTTAATATTATGCTTAATTATTTGTATCAAACAACAAGACTTTCTGTTACCGAAGAGAGAATGGATTTACTTAGAAAAAATGCTTTAAGTCAGTCTGGTCTTTGGAAGTTTGGTGTCAGTGGTGATAGACCTATTATTGTAGTAGAGATTTCTGATATTGCTGATTTGACTTTTGTTTATGATATTTTAAAAGCTTTTGAATATTATAAGAATAATTCTATCTTTGTCGATGTTGTTATTATTAATAGTGAGTCTAGTCAATATGCCAAAATCATTAAGAAGGAAATTGATGATGAATTATACCGTATGTATACGTTAAATAGTTTTTATCATATTCCTGGCTCTGTTACTGTGGTTGATGGTAGTGAATTAACTAGAGAAGAGAAGAGTCTTCTTTATATGGTTGCTAGATTAAGTTTTACTATTGAAGATCATCATTCTTTAGCAGAAGAAGTAGAAAAACTACAAAAAACAAATAAAATTAGTGATTATGAGAAAGTTTCTTTGGAGGCTCATAGCGAAATTACTTCTAAGGAAAAATTAACTTTTGATAATGGTTTTGGAGGATTTAAAAATCATGGCAGTGAATATGTTATTTATAATCCAAATACACCAGCACCTTGGAGTAATATTATAGCTAATAAGAATTTTGGTACAATTATTACGAATAATGGTTGTGGATATACCTATGCTTATAATTCAGGTGAGTTTAAGATTACTTCTTGGACAAATGATATGGTTGCGAATGATAAGTCAGAAGGCTTTAAATTTAATGGACTTTTATTTGATCCGATGAAATGTACTCATGGATTTGGTTATAGTATAATGGAAAGTGAAAATGATGAATTAAAGAAAGAGATTACTGAGTATGTTGCCAAAGAGGATACTATTAAATTCTATTTGGTAAAACTTACTAATAAACTAAAGAAAGCAGTAGATGTTGACATTGATTTTTGGATTAATCCTGTATTTGGTAACTTTGAGGAGAAGACTGCTAGACATATTTTAACTGAGTTTATGGGTGATGATAATTATTTAAAACTTCGTAATGTTTATAGTTCAACATTTGCAGATGTATGTGTCTTTATGTCAACTGATTTAAAGATTGATTCTACTGTTAACAATAAAATTTTAGTTAAGAGTATTCATACTAAGTTACATTTGGATGCGGAGGCTAGTGATACTTGTGTCTTTGTTCTTGGTAGTAGTATGGATAGTGATAAAATTCCTGAGATGTTATCTAAGTTTGCCAATGTTAAAAATGCTAGAAGCGAATTGAAAGAAGTAAAGGATTATTGGAGAAGAACTTTAGATGTTGTTCATGTTGATAGTCCTGATGAAAGCTTCAACTATATGATTAATGGTTGGTATTTATATCAAGCAATGGCTTCTCGTATTTTAGCAAGAGCAGGATTCTATCAAGTCAGTGGTGCGTTTGGATACCGTGATCAATTGCAGGATTCTATGAATATTGCTTTGGTTCGTCCAGATCAAGCGAGAAAACAAATACTAATTAATGCTGCTCATCAATTTGAACAAGGCGATGTTTTACATTGGTGGCATGAAAAGACAAAATTTGGGCTTCGTAGTAGATATAAAGATGATTATTTGTGGCTTGTATATGCGACTGCTAGATATTTAGAAATTACTAATGATTATTCTATATTAGATGAAAAAGTTCCTTATGTTGTTGGGCCAGAATTAAGTAACTATGAACACGAAAAAGGTCTTGTATTTAACTATTCAGAAGAGAAAGTTTCTTTACTTGAACATTGTTTAAAATCTTTACAACTAGCAATGAATTCTATGGGAAGTCATGGTCTACCTTTCATGGGTGGTGGTGACTGGAATGATGGTATGAACAAAGTTGGAATTAAAGGTAAAGGTGAAAGTGTTTGGTTAGGTTTCTTCTTATATCAAGTCATTGATCAGTTCATGTCATTTATGAAAGTTTATGATAAGAAGTTTAAATTAAAAGAATATAGAGAATTCAATGAAAAATTAAAGGATAGTTTGAATAAGAAAGCTTGGGATGGAGATTATTATTTAAGAGCTTATTTCGATAATGGAGATAAATTAGGAAGTCATGAGAATAAAGAATGTAAAATTGATTTGATTTCACAAAGTTTTTCAATATTAAGTGGTGTTGCTCCAAAAGATAGAATTCAAAAAGTGATTACTGCAGTAGAAGAAAATTTAGTGGATGATAAAAATAAAATTATTAAATTACTTACTCCTGCTTTTGAAAAGTCACTTAATAATCCTGGGTATATTATGAATTATCCAAAAGGAATTCGTGAAAATGGTGGACAGTATACACATGCTACTTCTTGGTATATCATGGCACTTATTCAAACTGGTTATTATGATAGAGCCTATCGTTATTATCAAATGATTAATCCTGTAAATCGTAGTTTAGATAAGAAATGGGTAGAAAAATATGTTGTTGAACCTTATGTTGTTGTGGCAGATATTTATTCTAATGAACGTTATCCTGGTAGAGGTGGTTGGACTTGGTATACAGGTACAGCTGGTTGGTATTATTATGTTGGTGTTAGTGAAATTATTGGACTTAAGAAACATGGTGAAGAATTAACTATTGAGCCTAATATACCAATTGCTTGGGATTCCTTTAAATTAGATTATACTTATATGGATACGGTTTATCATATTGAAGTCATTAAGGCAAAAAAAGAAAGTGTTACTCTAGATTGTAAGAAATGTAGTGATGGTGTTATTCCACTTGTTAATGATAAGCGTGAACATAATGTCGTTGTACATTTTATTGCTAGATAGAAACGATTAAACTTAGTTTAGTCGTTTTTTTTGAATTTGTATCGGAATCTTCTACTTTTTTCGAATGATAAAGTAGGAGGTGATAATTATCACAAAATTTTATACTTGTCGTTACGACAGAGCATTTAAAGAAGTCTTTATGAATGAAAAGAATAAAGACTTACTTATTTATTTACTAGAAGGTATATTAAAAATAAAAATTAATGAGGTAGAGTACTTAAATTTAGAACAGAATGTAGATAATATTTATGTAAAAAGAAAACATTTTGACCTTCATTTAAAAACAGATATTGGTAGAATACAAGTAGAAGTCAATGCTTCTGACTTTGGATATGTCAGACCAAGAAATATGTCTTATTTATGTGGAATTTATTCTCATCATGTATTAAAAGGACAAAATTATAATCAAAATACTAAAATCATCCAAATTAATTTTAGTTATGGCTTAAAAGATAGTGAAGCATTAAGAGTATATTATGTACAAGATAAAACCTTGAAAAAATATGTAGAAAACTTTATTATCTATGAAATCAATATGGAAAAATATATGAGTTTTTGGTATACTGAAGATGTACAAGAGATAGAGGATAATAAAGAAATCAT
>CALVKW010000083.1 GCA_944333345.1 uncultured Bacilli bacterium
AAGTGGCTCAACTTGGTAGAGCACTTGGTTTGGGACCAAGGGGTTGCAGGTTCAAATCCTGTCTTCCCGACCATTTGTTTACAAACGTTGATTTTTTCAACGTTTTTTTGTGCTCTGATATCGTGTACGTCGTAATTACGTCGTAATTTTCAGATGTTTTATTTATTTTAAAATTATTATTTTGGTAAAATTTGGATATTAACTAGTTTTTATTATGCTATAAAGATTTAATAATGTTTCTTTTCTTATTTCAAAACCTGTTCCGTGATCATAACTCTTTCCTAACTTATTTTTGGAAAGATAAACACCTATTTTGAAACATATATTAATTTCGCCTCTATCTAGTAAAAATAGAAATTGTTTAAAGCTTTTAATTTTAAGAAAAGTTATTTCTGTGTATTTAAAAAATACTTGGCGATTTTCATATTTTCTTTCTGCTTTTATATACGCTAAATAATATAGTTTGGTTTGTAATTTTTCTTCTATAGTTTTAAAATTCCAAAAACATTCTTTTTCTAATAGGTGATAATTTAAATCATATACTTCAAGAAATATTTTTTCATTATTATAATCAACATTTATTTTCATGAAATATTTATTGTTTATTTTTCTTAGTTTTTTTGCATTAACTCTAGCGTAAAAGACTTTATAATCCTTTAATTTTGGAGATGTCCATCCATATCTTTCTTTTAAAACTTGTGTCTCAAAAATATATGGTCCATCAGGTGTTGCGCTAAAAAGTGTAATGTATGGTCTGGTATTCTTGTTTAAACTTGTTTTAATTTCTATTCCGTTATAATCTGCTATTGGAAAGTTTTCTCTTTCTTTTCCTATAGCATTTTCGAATGTTATCCCCACATTTCCATTACCTTTAGATGTTGCTTTTATCCAATTTAGATTTTTAACTTTAAGAAATTTCTCATTTAATATTTTGATGTTGTTATTCATAGTTATAAATATTCTCCTTTCTTATTTATATAATAATAAATAGATTGAATAATACCTTAAATATAACAGGTTAATTTTGCTTTGTTTAAGTTTTTATTTTAACCAGTTTTCATTTTTACTTTTTGTTTGGCAAAATATAATAATATAATTTTAATTTATTATCATATATTTAAATTAGGTGATACTTGTGAAAAAAAGATTGTTGCTTTTTACCATTGTTTTTTTGCTTTTTCTTCCATTTCCGGTTATTGCTGATTCTGCAAAGTCTTCTATAGTCATGGATTTAGATAGTGGTAGAATTTTGTATGAAAATAATGCTCATCGAAAAAGATTAATAGCATCTATTACGAAGATTATGACAGCAATTATTGCTATTGAAGAAGGCAATCTTACTCAGAAAGTGAAAATTGGTAATGAGGTTCTTTCTATGTATGGAACTAATATATATGTAGAAGTTGGAGAAAAGATGCGATTACGAGATTTGATTTATGGTTTATTACTTCGAAGTGGAAATGATGCATCTGTTGTTATTGCAAAAGCTGTAGGTGGAAATGAAGAAAATTTTGTTAATATGATGAATAAAAAAGCACAAGAGATAGGTATGAAGGATACTATTTTTCAAAATCCGCATGGTTTGGATGAGGAAACAGAAAATTATTCTACAGCCTACGATATGGCACTATTGTCTCAATATGCTTTCCAAAATAAAACTTATCGTAATATTGTATCTACTGATAAGTATGAGGTTTCTACAGGTAATAAGACTTATCTTTGGTATAATCGAAATCAACTGTTAACAAGTTATGATTACTGTACTGGTGGAAAGAATGGTTATACACCTAGGGCAGGAAAAACATTAGTAACTACTGCATCAAAAAACGGACTTAATTTGACAGTTGTGACACTTTCTGATGGTGATAGTTATAATAACCATCGTTCAATCTATGAAAGAATTTTTTCTCAGTATCGTAAATATAAAATTATAGATAAAAATCATTTTGATATTGATAATGAATTTGTAGAATATGATGTATATTTAAGAGATTCATTTTATTATCCATTAACTACTAATGAATTAAATAACATAAAAACGGTTGTCCATTTCTTTGATGAGGCTATAGAAGATGAAGTTGGGGTTATTAAAATATATTTATCTGATGATTTAATTGGTGAATTAACAATCTATAAACAAAAAGAAAAGAAAGAAAATTTTTCTTTCTTATCGTGGCTAAAAAAATTATTTACTTGATAGTCTGAAAAAATTTATGCTTGGTCTGCAAAATAATCGAAATCCGCTTCCTGTTGTTCCTATTCCGCTTGATATATATAATTGGGATGAATCTAACTGATAGAACTCATTTATATAATTTTGAGCTCCCTGTTTTCTTATTAATCCACCTATGTATGGCAGTGCAATTTGTCCATTGTGAGAATGCCCTGCTAAGAATAAATCTGTTTGATAGCTTGGCGTAATTTCATCAACAATATCTGGTTCATGTATTAAAGTAATTGTGTATATGTTTGAATTGTGTGTTGGTTCATTAAAATATCGATATGCATTGTTAATGTCTGAGTTTTTATTTATACTACTGCTAATACCAATTAATAAAATAGGGTTATTACTGTTTTTGTAGATAAGTTCATAATCATTATTTAATATAGTAAAGTCACTTTGATTCATAATTGTTGTGAATGTTGTGTTAGAATCTTCTTCTCCCATTATTGCATATTTCCCTATTGTTGATGATATTTTTTTTAGTTGCTTTATTAATCTTTCTTGTTCCTGTGAATTGATTTTGTAATTTTCATCAATTAAATCTCCTGTGAAAACAACGAGATCTGGATTTCTTCTATTAATTTTGGTAACCAGATTTTGAATATCTTCTATTAAGATTGTTGAACCATAATGTATGTCTGAAATTTGAATAATTTTTAATCCATCAAAACTTTCTGGTATTTTTTCATTAGTAATTCTTTCTTCTTTTACTGTAATTAATTTAGAGGATATGTATGTTGTATAAAGGAAAAAAGAAAGACTAACAATAATCAATATAACGATGACTTTTAGACTGGTTAAGACAATCTTTTTTCTTATTTCTCTATTTTCTTCTCTTATAATTTCTTTTTGTTTTTCTTCATTTCGCTCTGTTCTTGTCGTCATCTTATCACCACTGTTATTGTATCATAAAATATTTAAAGTATAAATAATTCGCAAATATTTATTAGATAATTGACAATATAAAAATGGTAAAATACTATTTTTTTATGTTACAATATTAATGGTGATATATATGAAATATGATGTTGCAATTATTGGAGCTGGTCCTGCAGGGTTGTTTGCTGCTTACGAACTTATTACAAAAAACAAAGACTTAAAAATTGCGTTGATTGATAAGGGGCAAAAAGTAAAGACACGTTTTTGTCCAATGAATAAACATAAAACCAAATGTGTTAACTGCAATCCTTGTCGTATATTATCGGGATTTGGCGGTGCTGGAACTTTTTCTGATGGTAAACTAAATTTTATTCCCAAATTAGGTAAGAGTGATTTATTTAAATATATGAGTGAATCTGAAGCAAATCAATTGATTGATGATACGGAAATGATATTTACTAAATTTGGTATGGATAGTGATGTTTTTCCTAGCAATATGGATGAAGCGCTGGAGATAAAGAGAAAAGTGGCGATTCAAGGTGCTAGATTATTGTTAATTAGACAAAAGCATCTAGGCAGTGATCATTTACCAGAGTATATTGATAATTTTAGTAATTTTTTGGAAGAAAATGGTGTGAATTTATTTGAAAATACTGATGTTGCTGATATTGTTTCTACTAAAAATGGATATGAAGTTATTTATGGCAAAGAAAAGTTACTAGCTAAAAAAGTCATAGTAGCTCCAGGGAGAACAGGTGCTAAGTGGATTCAAGAACTTGCGGATAAGTATAAGATTCCTTATTTGTCACAGAGTATTGAAATAGGTGTTCGAGTAGAAGTTAGAAAAGAGATTTTGGAGGCTATAACTAACGTTATTTATGATCCAACTATTTTTATTCGTACAGACACTTATGGAGATGAAATTAGAACTTTTTGTACGAACCCAGGTGGTTTTGTTGCCAAAGAAAATTATTATGGTTATATCTGTGTTAATGGACATGCTTTAAAAGATATAAAATCAAATAATAGTAATTTTGCCTTTATTAGTCGTGTTCATTTAACTGAACCTGTTACTAATACTAGACTTTATGGTGAATCAATTGCTAGGATTGCTAATGTTTTAGGTGATTCTAAGCCAATTATTCAATCACTTAAGGATTTAAGAAATGGTAGGCGTTCTACTTGGCATCGTATTAATCAAGGGTTTGTAGAACCCACTTTAAAAGATTGTGTTGCTGGAGACCTTGCGTTAGTTTTACCTCATCGTATTGTTACTAATATTTTGGAAGGGTTACAAAAATTAGATAAAATTATTCCAGGTGTTAATAATGATGAAACTTTACTATATGGTCCAGAGATTAAATTCTTTAGTAATGAAATTGAGACGGATAATCATTTTAAATTAAAAAATGAAGATATTTATTTTATTGGTGATGGTGCTGGTAAAGCTGGTAATATTGTAGTTGCTGCTGCTACTGGGTTGGTTGCTGCACGTGATATTTTGGAAAAGGAGAAGTAATATGAAAAAAATTTTATTGATATTTATCACAATTGTTACTTTGTTTAGTCTAACAGGATGTGTTGTTGAAGAAGATTTACTTGGAATTTCTTATAATATTGATGGAAATGAGGCAACTTTAGATCAGTATGATACGGAAAATCCAGTTGTAGCTATGTATATTGAAAATTATGGATCAATTGTTATGGAATTATATCCTGATGTTGCTCCTAATACTGTTAATAATTTTATTTCTTTGGTAAAATCTGGTTTTTATGATGATAATACTTTTCATCGCTTAGTAAATGATTTTGTATTACAGGGTGGGGATCCTAATGGTAATGGAACTGGTGGTCCTGGATATACTATTAAAGGAGAATTTAGTGAAAACGGTTTTGAAAATGATTTGAAACATGAAAAATGGGTTATATCTATGGCGCGTAGTCAAGATTATGATTCAGCAGGTAGTCAGTTCTTTATTATGTTAGGAGATGCCGAAAATCTAGATGGAGAGTATGCTGCGTTTGGACGAGTTGTTGACGGTAAAGACAATATTAATCGTATTGTTAGAAATGAAGGTATTTCTGATCCTAATTCTGGTAAACTTACACATAATTTAACTATTAACAAAGCTATTGTTGATTTAAAAGGAAAAGAGTATCCTGAAGTTGAAAAAATTGAAGAATCATAATCTAAAATTAGATTACTCTTGAAAAAAATTGTAATATACGTTATAATCATTCGTAGATGCGATGATACTGAGGAGTAAAAATAGAAAATCTTTAGAGAGGCTATGGTTGGTGAAAATAGTTGATGGACTATTTTGAAGGTAGCAGTGGAGCAGAGTTTCTGAATTAATAGTAGGAAATATCCGTTCATCACGTTACGATGTTGAGATAGAGTTTTTAATTCTATGAAATAAGGTGGTACCACGAGTTTTCGTCCTTTGGATGAGGCTCGTTTTTTTGTTAAGAGGTGATACTATGAAATATGTATTTAAAGGTGATTATGTACGAGTCTGTTTATAATTTGTATAAGATAATTTGTAGATAGAGAGGAAGGATATATATTATGTTAGATAAAAAATATAATCATATAGAAGTTGAGAAAAATAAGTATGAAGAATGGAAGAGTAAAGGATATTTTAAATCTGATAGTAAGAGTGACAAAACACCTTATTGTATTGTAATACCACCTCCAAATGTAACAGGTAAGCTTCACTTGGGTCATGCCTGGGATACAACGCTTCAAGATATTTTGATACGTTATAAGAGAATGCAAGGATATGATGCGTTATGGCTTCCTGGAATGGATCATGCAGGTAT
Source organism: uncultured Bacilli bacterium (assembly GCA_944333345.1). Taxonomy (GTDB): domain Bacteria; phylum Bacillota_I; class Bacilli_A; order RF39; family UBA660; genus Faecimonas. The sequence goes on from CALVKW010000083.1 coordinate 5,927, forward strand.
TGCTACTCAAGCTAAAGTTGATAAACGTCTTCGTGATATGGGAATTAATCCTCGTGGAATTTCTCGTGATGAATGGTTAGAACATGCTTGGAGTTGGAAGGATGAATATGCTAATACGATTCATGAACAATGGGCTAAATTAGGTTTAAGTTTAGATTATACTAAAGAGAGATTTACTTTAGATAAGGGGCTTAATGACGCTGTTAATTATGTATTTGTTAAACTTTATGAGAAAGGTTTAATTTATAGAGGAGAGCGAATTATTAACTGGGATCCAGTTCAGATGACAGCTCTTTCTAATGAGGAAGTTATTTATAAAGAAGATAAAGGGGCATTTTACCATATTAAGTATTTTATTACTGGAACAGATCAATATTTGGATGTTGCGACGACTCGTCCTGAAACTTTATTTGGTGATACGGCGGTTGCGGTTAATCCAAAGGATGAACGTTATAAGCATTTGATTGGAAAAACGGTTATTTTACCAATTGTTAATAAGGAAATTCCTATTGTTGGGGATATGCATGCTGATCCAGAGTTTGGTACTGGTGTTGTTAAGATTACACCTGCTCATGATCCTAACGATTATGAAGTAGGTATGCGTCATAATTTGCCTAGAGTTGTTGTTATGAATTTGGATGCCACTATGAATGAGAATGCCCCTGGATATGAAGGAATGACTCGTGAGAAGTGTCGTGAGAAATTACTAGAAGATTTAAAGGAGCAAGATTTATTGATTCGTGTTGAAGAAATGGTTCATAATGTCGGGCATAGTGAGCGAAGTGATGCAGTCGTTGAGCCAACTCTTTCTAAACAATGGTTTGTTAAGATGAGACCTCTTGCTGATCGAGTTTTAGAAAATCAAAAAAATAAGGATACAAAGGTTAATTTTGTACCGGAGCGTTATGAGAAGACGATGAATCACTGGATGGAAATCACTTATGATTGGTGTATTTCTAGGCAATTATGGTGGGGACACAGAATTCCTGCTTGGTATCGTGGAGATGAAGTTTATGTTGGACT
>CALVKW010000084.1 GCA_944333345.1 uncultured Bacilli bacterium
TGTAGTTTTGGTAGTATTAGAATAATTAATATTTAAGAAAATTGAAAAGAGTTGGGTAGAGGAATTATAAGCAGCCATTTGGTTGTTTTTTTTTGTTTTATTGTAATAAACAGTAATATTTGTTATAATGAACATAAATAACAAAAGAAAAGGTTGATAGAATGAAAAAGAAAAAGATAATACTATATGGTATTGGAACATTTAAAAATAGAGGTGTTGAAGCAATTATAAATTCCACCTTAAATATGATTGATACTAAAAAGTATGAGATTACATTAGCAACCTACGACTTTAACTATAACAAAGAAATGTATAAAGATATAGCAAAGGTAAATCATTATTATAAAAGTGAAGAGTTAACAGAAGAAGAACAAAAAAAGGAACAAGAATATAAAAATTTACCTTTTGATTATCATAATTTTGAAAAATTATATCAAAAAGATGTTATTAAGGCTATTGATGATTCAGACATCTGTATATCGGTTGGAGGAGATAACTATTGTTACCCATATTGTAATTGGTTATATACATTGGATGAATATGCTCATCAAAAAGGAAAAAGAACAGTGTTATGGGGAGCTTCATTATTTGATGAAATAACAGATGATGACTTAATAAATGATTTAGATAATTTTGATATTCTAGTAATTAGAGAAAGTTTAAGCTACGAAGCTTTAAAAAAGTACATACCTGAAGATAGAATAATCTTTGCACCTGATCCTGCATTTTCATTAGTGCCAAAAGAAGTAAAATTGAATAATTGGTACAAGAATAAAAGCATAGTAGCATTAAATGTAAGCCCATTGACTATTCAAAACGAAAATCAAAAAGAATCTATTTATTCATTGATAAACTACATTTTAAAAAAAACAAATTACTCCATTTTATTATTGCCACACGTAACTACAGATGATTGCAATGATTTAGATATTTTACAGAAATTAAAAGATAAATACAAACAAGAAGATAGAATATATTTAGAATTAGAAAATTACAACTGTCAGCAATTAAAATACATAATTTCAAAATGTAAGCTATTAGTAGCAGCAAGAACTCACGCCTCAATAGCAGCCTATTCAACAGGAGTACCAACATTAGTAATAGGGTATAGTGTAAAATCGCGTGGTTTAGCAAAAGATTTATTTGATAATTTTAAAAACTATGTAATTTCAAAAGATGAATTGAATAGTGAAAATCTAATAAATAGTTTTAAGTATATAGATGAAAACCAAGAAAAAATAAGAAAAATACTAAATAGGAAAATGCCAAAAATAAAAGAAAAATCTTTAGATTTATTCAACATGGTTTTGGATAAGATAAAAACTCAAGAAGAACAAGAAATATGTAAAAGAGATAGTTGTATAGGGTGTAGTGTTTGTGCTTCAAAATGTCCACACAATGCAATAACAATGGTAGAAAATGAAGAAGGATTCATTTCTCCTAAAATAGATTTAGAAAAATGTACTCATTGTAATATTTGTAGAAATAATTGCCCAATAAATAAGCAAGCACAAAAAGAAAATCAATTTAAAAAAGAATGCTATGCTGCAATCAATTTGAATACTGAAGAGCAGTTAAAAAGTACATCTGGTGGAATGTTCTCTATATTAGCACATGCTATTTTAAATATGAATGGAGTTGTATATGGATCTTGTATGAAAGGCACGAAAGCTGAACATATAAGAGTAACTAAAGAAAAAGAGTTAGATGAAATTAGAGGTTCGAAATACATTCAAAGTAGTATTATAAATATTTATGATAAACTAAAGAAGGATCTAAACAGTAATAAACCAGTATTATTTTGTGGAACTCCGTGCCAAATAGGAGCTATCAAAACTTTTTTAGGGAAAGATTATGATAATTTATTATTAGTTTCATTATTGTGTCATGGAGTAATGAGTCAAACCATATTTGAAAAGTATATAAAGGAAATAGAAAAAGATAGAAATACACAAGTAGATGAATTTAAGTTTAGAACAAAAAGCAACAAATGGACAACAGCAAGCATTGAATATAAAACAGTTGACAATATTCGAGTTGAAAGATTTATAGATAATGATTTAATGAAATTATATTTAAAAAACTATATCTTAAGAGAATCTTGCTATGATTGCCAATTTCGAAGTGATAATAATGAAGCAGATATTATATTGGGAGACTTCTGGGGAATTGAAGTTATAGATAACGAGATGTTGGATGAAAAAGGAGTTTCCGCATTAGTAATCAATTCTATCAAAGGGAAAGAGTTTATAAATAAAAATGAAATATTTTCAAAAATAAAAGCGAAAAAAGAAAATATTAATGACATGATTAAATATAATCCAGTATTAATTAGAAGTGTTATTAAGCCAAAGGATAGAAAAAAAGCCCTTAATGATTTAAAGAATAATAGCATAAAATTGGTTTCACAATACTATTACAACTATCAAGAACTAAATAGTAAAGAAAAAGAAATAGAACAAAAGGCAACACAACTTGAGGCAGAAAATATAAGATTATATAGGGAATTAAATTCAATATTGAATAGTAAGAGATGGAAAATCATAGATAAAGGTTTAAATAAAATAAATTTGATACTAAAAAGAAAATAAGAGGTGAAGTTCATGAATTTTGATTATAGCAAATATCCAGGAAAAAAGATAAAGACAATAGGAGAAATAATAAATAAGGAAAAAGCAACAATAAGTATTGTAACTCCTTTTTATAATTCAGGTAAAACCATATTAGAAACGGCAAATAGTATATTAAGCCAAACATATCCTTATTTTGAATGGTTAATTGTAGATGATGGTTCAAAGGATAAAGAATCGCTAAAGTTTCTAGATGAAGTAGAAAAAATGGACACTAGAATTAAAGTTTTTCATAAAAAAAATGAAGGACCAGCCCTTGCTAGAGACTATGGAATAGAAAAATCATCTAAAGAAACAAAATACATATTCTTTTTGGATAGTGATGATCTAATTGATCCAACAATGTTAGAATGTTTATATTGGACACTAGAAACTCATCCAGAGGGATCTTTTGCATATACAACTGCTGTAAACTTCGGAACTAGAGAATTTTTATGGGAGAAGTATTTTTCACTAGAGCAGGAAAAAGAAGAAAATCTTCTTACTATTTGTGCACTTGTGAAAAAAGAAGACTTATTAGAAGTTGGAGGCTTTAATATTCGTGATAAGGCAATGTATGAAGACTGGAATCTATGGTTAAAATTGTTAAAGAAAGGTAAAAAGCCAGTAAGAGTAAGTGCACCTTTATTTTGGTATAGACAAACTGGAACTGGAGAGTTAAGTAGAGCAACAACTAATCACAAGGAAGCCATGAAATATATTAAAGAAACAGCTTCAACGATAAAAAATGATGTAGAAGCAATTCAATTCCCACATATTGGTAATAAATACAGTATGGTTAAAAATTATCCTAATATGATTCTTCCAAATTACAAGAAGGATAAGAGAACTACTGTGTTATACTTATTCCCATGGATGGTAGTAGGAGGAGCAGACTTTTTTAATTTAGAATTGATTAAAAGGTTAGACCCCAAAAAGTATAGAGCTATAATTTTAACCACAACGCCTAGTGACAATCCAATAAGACAAGATTTTGAAAATTATGCCGAAGTATATGATATGGCATCTTTTCTAGAAAGAGAAGATTTTATTAACTTTTCTGACTATATAATTTCATCAAGAAAAGTAGATTTAGTAATGGTAAGTAATACAGAATATGGATATTACATGGTTCCTTATTTAAAAAGTAAATACCCAGCTATTCCATTCATTGATTATATTCACTGTATCGATATTGATGATGAAAGATTTGGTTTTGCAAGGTGTTCAAGAGACGTAACAACTTATTTATCTTTTACATACTGTTGTAATAACTCGACATTGAGAGAGCTAAAAGAAGATTTTGGAATTAAAAATGCTGAAACAGTATATATCGGTGTAGATGAGGAAAAGTTTAATCCAGAAAAATTTGATAAAAATAAATTGCGAGATAAGTATAAAGTTCCACAGGATAGAATTATAATTTCGTTTGTAGCTAGATTAGCAGACCAAAAAAGACCAGAAATGTTTATGGAAATAGCAAAAAGGCTACATGAAAGAAACAGCAAAATCTATTTTGTTGTTGCCGGTGATGGTCCATTAATGCCAAAAGTGAAAGCTTTAGCAGATGATAATTTTAAATTGTTAGGAATGGTAAAAAACACAGACGAAATCTATGCATTAAGTGACTTAACATTAAATTGTTCAACTTTTGAAGGATTAGCATTAACTTCATATGAGTCATTATCCATGGGAGTACCAGTTGTTTCTACAGATGCAGGTGGACAAAGTGAATTGATTGATAGTGAAGTAGGTGCAATAGTTCATTTTAATGAAAATCCAACTCCAGAGATTTATGAAGAAGAAATAAATCAGTATGTAAACGAAACACTACGAGTTATTAATAATCTAGATAAAATAAAGAAAAATTGTAGAGAAAAAATACTAAAGGGATTTACTTTAGATCTAATGGTTAAAAGAATGGAAAAAATATATGAAATTTGCATAGATGAATCTAAAGCAACAAAAGAAAAATCAAAGGATATTGGTTATACAATTTATGAATTAGCAGTAGAAGACTTTTATATAAGTAATTATTTTTATATAAAAAATTATTTAGAAAATAAGTTTGATATTGTGATAGATTTATTTAATCAGCAAAGTAAGCATTATAAACTATATAAAAAAATTGCTAGATTTTTCGATAAATTTCGTGCTAGGAAACAAGCAAAAGATATTTTGGAGTTTCTTAGAGCAATAAAAAACATGATAAAAAGCTTCATACGAATGATTGTATATCTATTTAAATCAATTATCGCTGCAATCATAATACTCTTTAAAATGATATTTAAAATAGTTGGAAAAATAATTAATAAATAAAAAATCACTTGCAAAATTGCGAGTGGTTTTTTTAATCTTTCCAATGTCGAATTTTATATAAGATATAATTTTTTTCGCGAATATCGTATTTATTCTTAATAATAGCTAGAAACTTTTTCTTTTCATCTGTATCATTAACAATTTTCTTTATTGTATTCTTTAGTATTTTTCTATGATTACTCATTCTTTTTAAAACAGAAAGAAAAGTTTCCTTTGTTCTAGAGTGACTACCAACTCTAACAAAGTAATGATATACAACTTTATCGATATATCCTGTTTTACTATGATAGATCGCGGGTAAAATTAGTTGCCAATTTTGCCCCGCTTTATTAATATAAATATTTTTATCTTTATTATTCTTTAGGAAAGTCTTCATACGAAACATAATAACTCCGGGATAGCAATAGATATCTTCTTCTAAAATATAATTTAAAAATAAATCAGTATTTTCGGGATTTTTACTTTTTCGAATTTCAATAGTTTCTTCTGTTTCTTTTTCGTCTGATTTAAAAAATCTTACGTTTCCTCGAACAGCATTAAAAGAAGGGTGCTTTTCTAAAAAGTTAACCATGTTTTCCATTGCATCATCTGAGAAATAATCATCAGCATCCGCTTCTACAAAATATTCTCCCTCGACAAGTTTTAATGCTGTATTAACGGCAGAAGCCTGTCCATGATTTTTAGTATGAACATAAGTAAATATATATTTTTTTTGCTTCATCCTTTCCTCATAAATTTTTGCAACCTTTTCTGTTTGATCAGTAGAGCCATCATTAACTAAAATAAATTGTATTTTAGTATATGTTTGTCTTAAAATAGATTCTATCAATTTAGAAATATACTTTTCTCCATTATAACACGGAGTAACAATACTAACATAGCCTTTCTTCATTTGCTCACCTACCTAATGAAAGTATAGCATAAAAATATTAAAAATAAAAAGATTAAAGTTAATTAACTTTAATCACATTTTCCTAAATTAATACAGGTATCATAATAAGTAGAACGCTTTGATAATTCCTTATCTATATAATCATTACCATATATTTCACTTAACGTTTTTTTATTGCTGAATAAATTAGTACCTAAGCCTAATTTATCACCTTTGATTTTCACACCTAAAGAAGCAAGCGTAGTAGGATAGTAATCGAATGTTGTAAAATCTCTATTTTTATTATTATCAGTCTCAACTGCAGAATTTAAAAATACATTATACACACGTCTATCATAATCACTATCAACATTATCAAATGGATAGGTTGACATACTTAAATGATCTCCTGTTAAAATAACCGTAGTATTGTCATAAAAGTCTTGTTCTTGAATCCATTCTATAAATTCCCCAAGTTGCATATCAGAGCAGTAGATTGCATTTAAGTATGGATTACTAGAATAATTAGGGCAAAAATCACTTTCATAACCATCAGATGCATGTGTATCAACAGTAAGCATAGTAAAATTAAATGGTTCATCACTATCTGATAAAGTTTCTAATTCCTGTTTTGCATATTCATATAATATTTCATCTTCATATCCCCAAAAAACATAATAGTCTTCTGGAATAATTCCGTCTTCTCTAGCGGTATACAAATCAAATGCTTGATAATCTCCATGGCCTTCAAAATAAGCTCTTCTTCCACCAAAAGATAAATCAGATCCTACCATAATAGATTGACGATATCCCTCTTTCTCTAAAATATCTCCAATAGTAGTAGCCCCGATTACCAGTCCATTTTCATAACTTTCTTCGCTATTTGCACCATATACATTTTTTATTGGAATACCCGCAGATTCTGCTACTATACCACCCATCGTCCAAGAAGCACCAAAAGGCATATGGGCTCCACCCATATCATCAGTATTAGAGAAATTAAGATTATCTTCAGCTAACTCTGTAAGATTTGGAATATAGTTATATGGATAACCACCACCACTTTCATAATCAGCATAAGTAG
>CALVKW010000085.1 GCA_944333345.1 uncultured Bacilli bacterium
TACACCCTCGTGATGCTATCATCGTTCTTTTATCCATATACTTTTCGATATCCACTAATTCTCTATTTGGAATTGGTAAGTCCTTAAAATTGAAATTTACTCTTTTCTTTTCTGTTTTATATATTTTGTCATCCCATTTAAATACAAGATTTGGTATTTTTAATAATTCTTCTTTTTTATCTATATATTTTATTACCTTATTGATTTCTTGTTCTACTACTCCGTTCATTAAAATATCAATACCATTTTTTAGAAATTCTTCATGATAATAAGAGGATGTCTTTCCAATTACTATTGTTGTTGTTTTTATTTCTTTAGGGATATTTTTTATAATTTCAAAAATATTATCTTTTGTTTCCGTTGTATGTAGGGGGATATGATAGTCAAAAACAAATATTAAAATATTTTTCTCTTCTAAATATTTATTAATATTATTGTTCATTTGATTCACATCCATATCTAATACTTTGACCTCTTTATATTCTTTTTGGATAATCGTTGCTATTTGTAAAATATCTATAGGTTCTGCTATGATACTTTTGTTTGTAAATGGTTTGTTAGGTGGATTTACTACTAATATTTTCATATTCTTACCTCCTCTTATTTGCATTATATAAGACTTTTTGTTATTATAAAAATACATATAAATTATCTTTATCATAACAGGAGGTTATTATGAATATTAATTTTGAATTATATCGTGTTTTTTGTGTGGTTGCTGAATGTAAAAACATTACCAGGGCTGCTGAACAATTACATATTAGTCAACCGGCAATTAGTAAATCTATTAAGAGCTTAGAAGAACAATTAGGGGGAACTTTATTTGTTAGAACAAAAAGAGGTGTTTTTTTAACTGAAGAAGGGAAAGAGTTTTATCATTATTTAAAACAGGCTATGGAATATATTCATAATGCAGAACATAAATTTAATGATTTAATTCATTTAGAAACCGGAAGTATACGAATTGGAATTAGTACTACTTTAACTAAACAATTATTATTACCTATCTTAGAAAAATTTCATGATCAGTATCCAAATATCAATATTGAAATAACAACAGATCCATCTTTTGAATTATGTAAAAAATTACGTAACGGACTTTTAGATTTGACAATTTTTAATCTACCTGTTTCTAATGCAGATGATATTGAAATTACACCAATATTTACAGTACATGATGTATTTGTGGTTGGGAAGAAATATCAAAGTTTAGCAACAAAAAAAATATCTATTGAAGAGCTCTGTTCTTCTTATCCTCTTATCTTACAAACACCTGGTTCTACTTTGAGAAATTTTTTTGACGATTTTTGTAAAAAAAATCATATTTCTTTTTCTTCTGCCATGAGTTTATCCAGTTATACTTTAGTTCTAGAATTTAGTAAAATAGGATTTGGGGTTGGCTTTGCTACAAAAGAATTCATAAAAAAAGAATTAGATAATAAAGAATTATTTATCGTTCCTACTACTACTTCTATTCCTGAAAGGCAGATTGGTATGGCTGTTTCTAAACATCAGTTGCCTAATTTTGCTACTCGTAAATTTATTGATATTATTTTAAATAAATTTTTAGTCATTCGCCTATACTCTCTTTTTATTTTAGAATACGTTATAATGGTGAGATAGGATGATTAATATATTGTTAGAATTATCTCCGGTTATGCAAGCTTTTTTAGCAACTCTTTTTACCTGGGGAGTAACTATGCTTGGAGCTTCTATTGTTTTCTTCTTTAGAGAAGTTAAAAAAGGAATTATGGACGCTTTACTAGGATTTTCTGCTGGTGTTATGATTGCCGCATCTTTTTGGTCATTACTTAGTCCTGCTATCGATATGGCAAATAGTATGAATATGATTTCATGGCTTGTTGTATTTTTAGGCTTTTTTAGTGGAGGATTACTTTTATTTTTAGGAGATAAGATATATGATTTAATGCAGAAAAAAGGAGGAAAAAAAGATAATACTACTTCTCATAAGTTAAAGCGTTGTTTGATGCTTGTTTTTTCTATCACATTGCATAATATTCCAGAAGGCCTTGTTATTGGGGTTGCTTTTGGTTCTCTTGCTTACAGTTTAGAAGGATCTAATTTGGCTTCTGCTTTGACTCTTGCTTTAGGAATCGGTCTTCAGAATTTTCCAGAAGGTAGTGCTGTTAGTCTTCCACTAAGGAGAGAAGGTTATTCTCGTAAAAAGGCTTTCTTCTTTGGACAGTTGAGTGGTATTGTTGAACCTATTGCGGCAGTAATTGGCGCGATATTAGTATTAAAGATACAGACTTTGCTTCCTTTTTTATTAGCTTTTGCGGCTGGGGCTATGATTTATGTTGTGGTAGAGGAATTAATACCAGAGAGTCAGTCTAATAAAAAGAAAGACTTGATGGCGTTATTTACTTTGATTGGATTTTCTATTATGATGATTTTAGATGTTGCTTTAGGATAAAAAAACTATTTCTTTGTAGAAATAGTTTTTTTTATATATACCTGTTCCCCTTCTTTTAAGTAAATCCCATATAAATCATCTTTTGTACAAGTATAAATTAGTCTTATATTTTCTTCTTGTTCTATCGGTTGGTTCTCTTCAATCGTTTGATTTTCTTCTGTTGTTGAATTATTTTCATCTACTGTAGTCTCTTCTTCTGGGCCTGATTCTAACTTCTCAATATCTTCTGATAATTTACGAAACTGATATCCATAATTATCTATTATATTTGTATCTTCGTCTATCCATAGGCAATCTTCAGGAGCTCTTCCATTTATTATTACATAATAACCATTATTATTTTCTATCCAACCAGGTTCTTCGTATTTTCCTCTTCCACATTCTATATGACAATGATTTCCTGTCGCATTTCCAGATGTTCCTTCTTGATAAAATATTTCCTTTTGTTTTATTTGTTTTCCAACATATAAATCATCAATATTATTCGCATGAGCAAATAGAATTGTCATATAATCTATTGTTCCATCTGGATATTCTACTGGCTTATTGCTTTCTAACCATACTTCATTGGCATCTTGTGTATATATTTTTTTTATTGTTCCTGTGAAGGGAGCATAAATACTTTCTATTTCTGTATCTAATCCAGCATCGTCTACCGCAAAACTATCTATATGTGTTCCTTCTTCATACCCTTGTGTAATTCTCATATTCTTTAAGGGATAAATTGGTTTTTCCATCAATTTTCCTCCTCATTAATAATATTTTCTCTTTGGATACTGATAGTTTCTTTTGTTACTAAATCGGTATGAGAAGCAAGTTTTCCCTCTAGTGATTTATATATTGTATCTGCTCCAATAAAGGAAAAGAACCCTATCCATAAGCTATTAGGAAAAGTAATATTAGTAAATGTAAGACAAAATATAACTCCTATTATCATATTTATAAAAAATGAGTAAAGGTATAAATATTTACTTGTTTTAAAACAAGATTTTGTTTTTTGAATAATAGCGCATGTAATTGCACTAAGAGCAATCGCAATTACTAATAATTGTTGTAGATATTCTAGATTTAACATGGCTTCCTCCTCTAATATTATATGTTTTGTTTCTTCGTTTGCTACAAAATACTTTCTTTCTTTTAATTATATGGGGCTATTGCTATAAGTCCATATTTCTTTACTATATTATAAAAACATGCTATAATACGCGAAAAAAAGGAGGTGTTATCTTTGAAAAATCGTCTTTTATTATTTATCCAAAGACAAATTAAATTACATAATAAACAAATTGTAGATATTATTCTTGATGATATAGAATCTATGATATCTATTTCTAGATTGCGTGGTGAAAATATTCTTTTATTGCTGCAAATAAAATCTCAATTACATCATATAGATAATATTGATTCTTATAAAAAATGTAAAACTACACAAGATAGAATTGACTTTATAGTAAATAATATAGATTCTAAAGAATTATCATTAAAATTACTTGCCACTCAGCGTGATAATAAAGATAACATCTCTATGCTTTCTAGATCTTTAATTTCAAAATATCATGTTTCTGAATTGTTTTTTCATCCGCAATTTCGCAATTATAATTTAGCTTATTTCCTGATTCCCGTTATATTAGATAATAAAGAAAAAACAGAGGAAATGTTATCTGAATTTGAAAAATATGATGATTTATTAAAATCCATTATCTTAACTTATCTTCCAGATTCTATGAAAGAAGAAAAGTTAAGTCATATCCAGGATCATCAATTTAAAATATTAGTAATTGAATCTTTTCAGGAAGATCAATTAAAAATTAAATATATTGAAAGTGAACTGGATGATCAATATAAGTATTCTCTTATTCATTCTTTAAAAGATAAAAAATTAAAAGAAAAATACTTAAGCTCTCTTCCTGATTTTTATAAAATAAAATTGCTTGATGATTTTGATTCTTCTTTTTCTCTAGAATATGTTAAAAATTCTTCTATGGATGAAAAATTAAAATATGATTATTATAAAAATAATGATTATCAGGATTTATTACTGGACTTAGTAATTACGGGATCTGATGATATAAAAAAATTATATATTGAAGAAATGCAGCAGGAAAAAGTTACCTTATCTATTTTTCCACTCATAAAAAACAATGATATAAAATGTGATTTAATAAATGGATTAAATCTCTCTTATGATACTATCATAAAGTTGTTTGATTATATTGATGATGATGGGAATATTAATTTAAAAAACAATTCTGTTCTTACCGACCAAAATCTCCTTCTTTTATATGATAAAATGAATTCTATTAACGCTAAAAAGAATATATTACCACTTATTAAAGAAGAACCATACGAAGGATTTATCTATGATAAGTTAAAAGAGTTAATTTTAAAATTAAATGATAATCAGTATGAGAAATCTATATTACAAATAAATATGTTAAAAGAATTATATCAATTAAATAAGGAATTTTATATTAATACGAATTTAAATTTATTTCAAGAAAATTACTTTCATAAATTAATCACAAATAAATCTTTCTTTTTTCTTTTAACAAAGTTTCCTAATTATGCTGATTTAATGATGAATATTATTGATAACAAAGAAGGGATTTATCATAATCTAGAAACAATAATTAATTTATTATATGGAAGTAGTAAACGAATAGATGACCGGTTATTTAAAGTAATGGAAGGGCTGTATTATGACGATAATATTACTAATATCGAGGATACTTTATTACCGTCTATTATTTATACTATTATAAAGGACCCTAAGTTAAAATTAACTAAGGAAAATAGCAATTGTTATGAACAACAATATAATGAATTTTTAGATAACTGTATAAAAAATGAGACTGATTTGGATATTTTGAGAGAACTTTATTATGAAAGATATTTTAAATTAACTAAAGTTGAAGTTGAAAGAATTATTAAACAATTTGATAAAGATTTAGATCGATTAAAAATAGATGAGAGAGGAAAAAAATATATTGATGCAGTTAAATCTCTAAAAAGATTATATGTTTCTCAAAGTAATCTTGAATTACATGAAACTGTAAGTGATATGAAAGAAATTTCTATTATAGATAGCCTTTCTTTTGAAGAAAATGTAAAAGATATTTATATTCGAAACTTTAAAGATCAGTTATTAAAGTTAGATACTTTATCAAGTACCAAAATAACTTTATATAATATAGAATTTAGTGCTTTAGAAGTTCCTGATCACTTTAATTTATTAATACATAGTACTAATGCTGTAAATAAATTAAAAGTACAAGATCACGATTATTATAAGACATGGAACGAGAATAAAAATGAAGCAAATCATACTATTTGTTGTAGTCATATCAGCAATCGAATTTTACATTGTGCTTCTTCTAAGGGTGTTGTTTTTGGTTTTACGACTTTTGAAAATAAAGATTTGTTGGGAATGTCTTTTAATGACTTGGGAACCCAGTCAAATGAATGTGATTTGAATGTTACTAATATGATAAGTCATTATTGTTTAAATGATACTCTAGATGAAAATACTACCTCATATAGTGAAGTCATTCTTGAAAGGAATCAGATTGATAATGAAAAAATTTCTAAACTTCAGCCTGATTGTGTTGTAGTATTTAGTACTACAGAGGAAGAGGATCTTAAAGAAAGTCTTCTTGCTGCTAAACAGTTCAATATACCAATTGTATATATTGATAGACAAAAGTATTTACAAGCAGCGATTTCTCAGCAGTTCCCTAGTACAGATACCAATATGGATGAAAAAGAATATGCAAGGTTAGAATCAAATTATGTTGGTTTGTTATGTAGATATGATTTACCTTATTCTGTTGATACTATGCCCGAGTTTTTAAACAAAGAGGTAAAAAAAGTGCTTGTTAAGTAGAAAAAGTAAGAAATGAATTAAATTTCTTACTTTTTTGATTTTATTATTTAAAAAAGAAAAAGTATCGATATAATCGATACTTTGGAAACAGTATAAATTAACGTTTTGAGAATTGTGGAGCACGACGTGCTTTCTTTAATCCTGGTTTCTTACGTTCTTTCTTACGTGGATCTCTAGTAATAAATCCAGCAGCTTTTAGGATTTTTCTGAAACTATTTTCAGAATCAGCTGGAGTTGTTGAATCATATTCTAATAATGCTTTTGTAATTCCGTGACGAATAGCTCCTGTTTGACCAGTATATCCACCACCTTTTACTTCAGCATCTACATCGAACATTTCTCTTGTATTAGTCATTACTAAAGGTTGGCATAAATCCATTACACAAATTTTTGATGGAAAATATTCTTCTACATCTCTTCCATTAACAGTGATTTTTCCAGTTCCTGGAGTTAAAGTAACTTTAGCAATACTAGTCTTTCTATGACCAGTTCCATAATATCT
>CALVKW010000086.1 GCA_944333345.1 uncultured Bacilli bacterium
TTATATACTTCTTCTCCACTCTTACGTGAGAAATAAGTTTTACAAAGATTATTTAACTTAGCTTCATCGAATGATGTTCCACCGATTGCTTGTTTATCAAAAGAAAATTCAAAATCATCAATTGTTTTATCTTGATTATTTAAATACCATTCTTCGAAGTTCGTATTTGCAATTGTCGCTAGATAAAGATGTAGAGCTTCTATTGGAATACCACTTTCTTCATAGAACTTAGCTCCTGCCCACGGATCTTTTCTTTTTGATAGTTTTCTAATTGTTCCAGTTTCATCATCTTTAATAGTAATAGGTGCGATGTGCGCATATTTTACTGGCTCAAATCCTAATATTTCAAATAATTGAATATGAAGTGGAAGACTTGACACCCATTCATCTCCCCGAATTACATGAGTAGTATGCATTAGATGATCATCAATTGCATGAGCAAAATGATAAGTAGGTGTACCATCTTTCTTTAATAGGACTGTATCCATATCATGTTCTGGGAATTTCATTTTTCCTTTGATACCATCTATTACTTCTATTTGTTTATTTGGATTTCCTGGAGATTTTAGTCTAATTACGTATTCTTCGTTATTTGCTAATTTTTCTTTTACTTCTTCTAAAGATAAGTCTCTATCTACTGCATACATTCCATAAATACCAATTTTAGTTTTATTTATAGCTTGTTCTTCTTTAATATTATTTTGTTCTTCTTCTGTCATAAAACATGGATAAGCAAAACCTTGTTTTATTAAATCTTTTACGTAAGTTTGATAGATTTCTGTTCTTTCACTCTGTTTATATGGTCCATATTCTCCGCCAAAAGAATATCCTTCTGTTGGAGTGATATTAAATCCTTTTAAAACACCAGTAATATTTTCTATGCCACCTTCTACCGCTCTTTTTTGATCCGTATCTTCAATTCTTAAGAAGAAAACGCCTTTGCTTTGTTTAGCGTAGACCATATCACAAAAAGCAGAAAATAAATTTCCAAGATGAACACTTCCAGTTGGTGATGGCCCGTATCTAGTTACCATAGCATTCTCTGCTAAATCTCTTTCTGGGTACATTTCTTCATATTCTTCTCTTGTCTTTGTTATATTTGGAAAAAGTAGTTCTGCTAACTCATTACGTTCTTCTTGCGTCATTTTCTCACCTCATTTGTTTTCTATTTAATGATAACGTAAAGCAGTAAAAAAAGCAAGATAATGTCATATATTGTAACAAAAAAACCATCCTAAGATGGTTTACCTTAATAAAATAAGGATTTTCTGCTCAGTTTTGCATTGAGCGACAAATCAACATATATGAGCTATTAATAGCTCCTGTTGTATATACAATGATATCACTTTTTATTATGAATGTCAATTGTATACTATTATTGTATGCCTTTTATTCAAAATTAGTATAATATTCTATTATTTTTTGATCCAGTTTATTCATAGTTTCAGAATCACACTGCGTTCTATTAATAAAATCATATTCATTGATTTTTGGTAGAATTCTTGTTTTGTTAATTGTCGTAATATTTTTATAACATGCAAAAGAAAATATTGGATTGTCACTATAATAATTTATTATCTCATCTAATTTTTCAATCTCTTTATCTAGTTTTTTGCATTGCTTTTCAATATCTTCTGCTGTTTTCAGTTCTTTTTTTACCGTTTCGTTTTCTTTTTTTACTTTACTCAATTGCCTTCTAGTGTTTTTAATATAATTATTAAAAACAACAGTTCCAATATTTAAAGTATTATTTTTATCTTTTGAGGTCAATGGAATTACATTTAGTATTTTGTTTTTTCTATTATCATTTTTATTTAATACTATTGCATAATGTATTTGAGAAAATTCAGCTCCAATATTTACTCCAAAATCAACTCTAATCAAAGTTCCTCTTTTATATTTTTTATAAAATTTTCTAGGTCTTTCTAATTCTCGTTTCAAAAGTCTTGATTCTTTTCTTTTCCAGTATAAAAAATAGGAAAATTTATTATTATCAGAATTTTCTGATAACTTATTTATTTCTCTATAGTTATCTAATATTTCATTTAAAATGTCAGTAGTTCTATCGTTATTATTGTCTGGTGTATTTTGATTATTCATTTTTATCCTAACCTCCTGATAATTTAAATATATAGTACATTCGTTTGATTGTCAACAGCAAATAAAAACTCTTGCAAATACAAGAGTAATATTCATGGTTGCCCTAGTTAGATTCGAACTAACGCATCGTGCGGTCAGAGCGCACTGCCTTACCGCTTGGCTATAGGGCAATATCGGTAACAAATTCATTTTACAACATAATTAAAAAAAAAGGAAGAGTTATTTCCTTTTTTTATGTTCTTATCTTTATTATACTATCTTTTTCTATCGTCCCAATTAGTAAGGAGGAAGTTCGATTGTGTTTTTGTTGGTTTCTTTTTACCTCTTTTTCATCGTAATTCGCATAGCAATATTTACAAAAATGACTACAGGTATTGTAAGCTCCAATATCTACCATTTCTACACAATTACATTTCCCGCCTGCTCTAGCTTTCCATTTTTTATGTTTTTCTTTTCCTGTTATTTTTTTTGCTAGTTCTAGACTTAGGCAGTCTTCTTTTATAAATCCGTATTCCACTAAATTTACTTCTTCAAAACAAGTTTGTACTGTCATATGATAATCTTTGGCAATTCTTGCAAAGTTTTCTCCTATTCTCTTATAATCTTCTTTTGTTAGAGTTTTGGGGGTTAATATTTTTATATTTTTTCTTACATTTTTATAATTGTCTAAAAAGGAGATGATAATGTGTTCTATGTACCCATCTAAGCTTTTACACATTCGTTCAAACATTTTGATATGGTAATCTATCTTATATTTATCGTTTATAAATATTGGGTCATACCGGACATAAGTTTTATCTTTTCCTACTATTTGTGATACTCTTTTGATTCCTTCGATAATTTCTGTTTTCGGAGGAAGATTTGGTTCAATGTCTTTTAGATATGGTGTTAAGGTAATATGAAATAGTTTTGGTTTTTCTATTTTTGCTAGATATGGAAGAATTGGTAGAGGGTTTTTCGTACAGAACATAATCGCAGCTACATCTTCAAAATTAATTCTACTAATTAGTTTCGGATTAAATGGATTTTTTACATCTACATATCCTTCTTTTAATCTATTGATAAACCATGGTGTATAAAATGCTACTATGTCTGTTCTTCCGCTTACATTTAAAATCATATTACCGCCTCTTATTTATTGTATCATATTATAGTTTTTCTAGGGCATCTTTTTTATACCATCCCATGGGTACTGTTGTTGATATTAGATATGGATATTGAGCTTGAGGTAATATTCTCGTTACGGTTCCGGTGATACCGATTTTTGCTTTGTTACTCGTGCCATCGGAAGAACCATTTCCTTGTTTTATCGTTTTTACTTTTGTTCCGATGGTTATCTCATCAGTAATTGAGGATAATATTAGGTCGTTAGAAAGCCACCCTGTTCCTCGATTAATTAAATATGGTGCTGGTCTTCCCTCGATTATTCTTGTTATTGTTCCACTGTGAATTAAAGAGCTTACTTTACCTTCGGCGTAGCTATTTTTGTATAGATAATTAAATGACACTACATCTCCCACTTCATATTTAGTATCCTCTTTTGATGGCGGCTCAGGTGTTGCTTCTTCCTTATTCGGATTTGCGTATTTATCCCAAGTTTCTCTCGTACCATAAAAATAATCTAAGTCTAAGTTTTTCGAATATCCGTTCACATAACCTTTTGATGTGTATTGCCATAGAATATAGAAAGGCCAATACTTGTTTGTTGGGGGAGTTCCGGGGGCTCCTGTGTTTGCTCCATAACTTGCTATCCAAAGGCCGAAATTTCCATTTACAGTCCGCGTCCAATCGTAAGTGTTTGCTGGATAGGCACTCATATAAATAATTGGTCTTACTCCTGTTTTTTCATATACTGTTTTTAAGAAATTATAGGCCCAGGTAGTATTACTGGTATTTACTTCCCAATCTAATACCAAAATTGCTTTTTTGATATATTTTTGTGATTTTGATACAAACCAAGTAGCTTCGTCTTCTGGAGTATTTCCTAAATCAGGTCTTGCATAATGATATAGTCCTATTTTTTTACCATCTGCCATTGCACTATCTAGGTATTCTATGTAGTTAGGGTCAGTATATCCCACACCTTCTGTTGCTTTTACAATTACAAAATCTATATCTAATGCACTAATATTTATTCCTGCTTGATATCTAGATATATCAATTCCTTTTAACATATTTTCACCTCCTATCATATTATATAAACAAGATAAAAAAGAAATCATATCAGGTACCTATGATTTCTTTGTTTGTTCTATATTAATTGTTTTATCTACTATTTTAACTGAATTGTTTATATTACTTTCACTAATGTTAAGTTTTGTTTTTCTTTTTCTATATTACCTAGATAGATATTAAGAAACACTCGTTTTATTTTTTTTATTTTTTATTAAAAATACTATTAATAAAATAATTGCAGCTATTCCGGAAATTATACCAAGTATCATTATTCCTACATAACTTAAGCCTATATGTCCACGAACATTTAATTCATCCATAATATTATCTAGTTCGGCTTTCTTCTCTGTTGTTGTCGCCCCTAAAATCACCATATTATCTTTTGCTATTATAAGATTGTAGGCATTTCCTAGTGTTGAAACTTCTCTATAATCCATTATATTAATATCCACACTTTGCGTTATGATTCCATTATTATTTTTTATTGTATTAGCGTTTGTTTCTGCATAACTTAAAGCAGAATCCTTATCATTAAACTCCACATAAGCTAAGGAGTATGGGCACTTTGTCCCCATCACTAACATTTGATTTCTTACATTTCCCGTTGCACTGCCTCCCATATCTGTAATATCACATTTATTCTTTTCTACTGTTTGTCTAAATTCTTCTGCCTCTATTTTATTTCCTCGATATGTCATTATTGTAGAAATAATCCCATAAATAAAAAGGATGATTCCTATGACAAATAAGATACCAACTAATATAATTTTTTTAGCATTCATTTTTTACTCCCTATTACATAAATTTCTTTTCTTAATTCTGCACTTACTTCTTCTTACAATTTTCTTTTTAATGTTTCATAATCTTTTTCTGTCCCTTTTCTTTTTCCTTTTGGAATAATACATTTATCATGCTTATTATTTTTTCTTTCAGCTAATATTTTTTAAATAATTCCCCTACTTTATCTATCATAAATATCCTTTACTGAAATACTATTTTATTAGCTTCTTCTTTTTGTAATATTTTAGATAAGACCCAGGTGTTATTTTTCGTTCTTGTGAACTTCCAAAATTCTATAAAGGCAGTACTGTATGTTTTTCCTTCTATTATTTCAGTTGTTTCTGTATTAATTGTATAATCTATCATTTTACCTTTGATATAAAACCAAATTAAGTCTTTAGAGTCATCTTCATCATCATATATTGATACTGGTTTTACATTTAATAATTTAATCTTTTTTAAGATGTTTTTTCGATTATTTACTTCCATCCAATCAAGTTTTGTTTGAAAGTTTTCGTATAAATCTTTGGCCATGTGTTTTTTTGCTTTTTTCATATTTCCTTCGCTCCAGGCTTCTTGAATCGTATAATAAGCATCTATTACTTGTCTTTCTACCATTTTATAATTCCATGTGATGTCCTTATCATCTAACATACGCATATATTTTTTGCTGTTAACAGAAGAACGTAATACTTTTATATATAATACAATCGATCCTATACAAACCACTACTATCATTAAAATAGTATTTACTATACTGGATAGAAAATCAAGGATACCATAACTTCTGTTGGTATTAGAGGTATGAGCGCTTCTACTTCCACTACTAGAGCCTCCACTAGAGGAGCCACCGGATGACCCTCCACCACCGGCTCTTAACGATGTTACTTTGTAATTTTTTAATATTTTTGCTTCTACTGGTTTTGGTATTATATAAAAAGATAATACTATACTTGATATAATTATTACTAGTATCCATATTTTATTTATATTTTGCATTGCTATCATCCACTCTCTTTACTTAATTCATTAAAAACATATCTTGAAATTCTTCTATAGTATAAATCTTACTATCATTTGGGAGTTGCACATAGGAATAAGCATTATTTTCGTATGCAACTTTAAATACATCATCCGTCCAGGTTACCGTTCCTTCTTTCGTTTTTCTTATTATCCAGTCACTACTTCCATAAGACTTTGTTGTATTTTCAGTATTTATGTATTTAAAACCAGAATTGGCATGACCGTTATTTAGCTTATATATATAGGTAGAATGTGTCACTTCTCCACTTCCTCCATGAAATACAGCAATATAATTATTTGGTATATCATTAGATTTAAATAATATTTGATAGCCTATACCACCTACAATACAAAAAACTACTATCACTATTATTATAATTATTATTTTTTTCTTCATCTTATTTCTTCTTTCTCAATTCAATTTACTATTTTTTTCTAATTCTAGCAAATATGCTTTCTTTTTTATTCCGCCAGCATATCCTGTGAGAGCTCCATTAGTTCCAATTACTCTGTGACAAGGAATAATAATTGATATAGGATTATGTCCTACTGCTCCACCTATAGCTTGAGATGACATACT
>CALVKW010000087.1 GCA_944333345.1 uncultured Bacilli bacterium
TTGGTCAATTTACTCATTCAATGCCATTATATTACAACTTTTTTTATTTTGGTCAATTAAACTTTTCAATTGAGCAAATTTTTATTTTTTTATTTAAAAAAGAGCAAAAATACATTTTTTAGTTTTCTGCTCTCATCTTATATTGTACGGGTTGTATGGGAGGTTCAAATTCGCATATTCCTCTCCTGTAATTAATATCATTCGTTCCTTCTTCTAATAATTTTTCACGTAATTTTCCTATATTTCCATTTCTGTCATATAATAGTGTTCCATATTTTACTTCTTGCTCAAAAGTATAATTTCCACGCATTGTAGTTCTTGTTTTTTCATCTTCAAGTAAATGTATACCTACTTCTGATTTTCTAATGTACATTCCACTGTCGCAAACATTCTTATCTGTATCATAATCTTTTAAGCAAACTTTATCGTTATAAATGAACAGAAGATGACAACCATATCCTGGCAATGAACCAAACTCACCCCCAGTAGCAACGACTCCCTCTAATGAATAATAACAATCATCTTCCTTTATTTCATTTATAATTCTCTGTGTTATTACATTATTTAAAATTTCCATCTTTGATGGTTCTACTTGTACTTTTTTTAAAGTTTCCATATCCAAACCTGCCCTTCCTTTGTTTCCTATTCTTTAACTTATCATTAATCCAGTCCATTATTTTCTAGCTTGCAGACGCAACTCTGTTTCTACTATTTAATGGTTTTCGTTTTTGATACTGCTTTGGTATATATTGAATTGGTGGGTCAAACTTACAAGAGTCGCTTGAGAAAAATTGAGTATAATAGTCTAAAGTCAAATCATTTTGCAAATCTGTTTGTAATTCTTTTATTTTACCAGTTTTGTCATAAATAATTGTTCCCTGTCTTAAAATAAATTCCCAGGGGTGTTCTCCTCTATCTTGAAATCTTCCTTCTAAGCTAAAATACCAGTCTGGCTTGCTCAGTATGCTAATTTTCATACCCGTCTGTGATAGAATTTCCATGATTTCTATTTTCGTTAATTCCACTGATTCAAACTTATCATCATTATAAATAAACATTAGCTCTACTTCTGGTTTACTGGAATCAATTTGAGAAAAATCCCTTCCCATGTAGATAATACCTTCTAAATATTTTTTTTGGCGACTATTTGATAATATTTCATCGATTTTATTACTGATTAAATAATTCATCCTCTCTATGCTTTTGTTATTCTTATATACCGTTCTTAACTCTTCCATACTACTAATTCCTTCTCCTATTTTTATTGTACCTTTCAAAATACGGTTCGTCAATCAGATTTACTTTATTTTACTATTTTAAATTTCGTTTTGATTTTGCCTCGCCAATCATTTTTAATGATGCTGGAGCAACGATAGATTTTCCAAACTTTTGGTTGATATTATCAATAGTTTTTTGTATTTCTTCTTCTTTTTCTTCTTCTTCGTTACTCTCTTCAAATAACGTTAGTTGTCTTTCTTTCGTTTCTTGTAAATCAGATAGTCTTACCCCTATTAATCGTATTGGATCTTTTTTATAACTTTTATTAAATATTTCTATTACTAATTTATATATTTCTTTGGTACTGTTTGTTAGATGCGGAAGTTTTGCTTGTGCTGAATAATTTCTAAAATCTTTGTTTTTGAAAATCACGGCCACAGTTTTGGCATATTGTTTTTGTTTTCTTAATTCTCTTGTTACATCTTCTGTTTGTCTAAACAATATATCTTTTAAGCTTTCCTCATCGGTATAGTCATGTGTTAGTGTTTCTGTTGTTGAAATACTTGTTGTTTTACTACTTCTTGGTTCTACAGGGGTATTGTCTATGCCCCAAGCTGCTTCTTTTAAATATTTTGCTTGGTTTTTAAATGTTTTTTCTAATATTTTTTCATTTGTAAAAGCTAATTCTTTTATGGTTTTAATTCCTAATTTATTCAGTTCTTCTTTTGTCCTTTTTCCCACCATAAATAGTTCTCCAACATCTAATGGCCAAAGTTTTTGTTCAATTTCATTTTTTAATAGTGTATGGACTTTATCAGGTTTTTCAAAATCTGATGCCATTTTAGCACATAACTTATTGTTTCCTATTCCAACGTTTACTGTGAATCCAAATTTTTCTTTTACCTCTTCTTTGATTTTTAATGCTAACTGGTAATAATCTTTATATAAATAATTAGTTCCTGTCATATCTAAGAAACATTCATCAATAGAAAATTTTTCCATCAGAGGTGAATACTGAGATAAATATTCAAATAATTTTTTTGATTGTTCATAATACCAGCGATGATTAGGAGGGTAAATTTGCAAACTAGGACATTTTTTCTTTGCTTGATATATTGTTTCAGCTGTTTTTATTCCATATTTTTTTGCGATTGGTGATTTAGCTAATACAATCCCATGGCGATTTGATTCTGATTCTGCTATAATTGATGGTATTTTTCTAATGTCTTTCTTATATCCTTGTTTTAATAATAATACTGCTGTCCATGATAAAAATGCATTATTTACATCGATATGAAAAATTAATCTTTCCTTCATTTTATCCCCTCAACTATATTATAAATAACTTTTTTTACAGGCGCAATCGAACACCATTTGTAAAATGTAACTTTTTGATTTACATATTATTTTTTTTATTTTGGGCATACTAATTCTGAAAGGTGGTAGTATGAGCCGAGAAGAGAGAAAATTATATGAAAGTTTTTTTAAAAAAGTTGTTATTGAGCATATTAGGGAAGCTAGATTAGAGAAAGGGTGGACACAAGCAAAACTTGCAGAAGAAATTGATGTCTCTCATGAATTTATTCGTGCTTTAGAATCTGAAAAGGGAAAAGATACTTTCTCAGCATTTACTGTTTGGAGAATTGCTAAAGCATTGGATGTTGACTTAAATGTTCTTTTAGATTTTGATATGGAAGCTTTTCGTACGACAATAGAAAAAGCAATGCAGGTAAAACATAATGCCTAGCATTGCTTTTATTTTTCAATTAAACTTTCTCCCGTCATTTCTTTTGGTTTTTCTAAATTCATTAAATCAAGTATTGTCGGTGCTATATCCCCTAACTTTCCTGAATGTAATTTTATATTTTCCTCAGTAATAATAAATGGAACAGGATTTGTAGTGTGTGATGTTATTACATTGTTATCATCATCTAGCATTTCTTCACAGTTACCATGATCAGCTGTTACGATTAGAATTCCTCCTAACTCCATCACTTTATCATAAATTAATTTTAAATTTTTATCTACTGTTTCTACAGCTTTAATAGCTGCTTCTAACACACCAGTATGACCTACCATATCTCCATTAGCAAAATTTAAAATTACTAAATCAGTATGTGGTAATTCGACTAGTAGTTTTTCTGTAACTTCATCAGCACTCATCTCTGGTTTTAAATCATAGGTTGCAACTTTAGGAGATGGTACTAGTATTTTCTTTTCATTTTTATAATCTACTTCTTTTCCACCATCAAAGAAGAATGTTACATGGGCGTATTTTTCTGTTTCTGCTATTCTTAATTGAGATAAATTCTGTTTTTCGATATACTCTCCTAAAATATTTGTAAGTTCTGGATCATTAAATGCATGAGGTGCTTTTACACTTTCTACAACAGGCATCATGGTAATAGTTTTTACGTTGCTAAATTTTACTGTTTCCATATCTACTTCACTAGGATTTGTAATAGCTGTAAACAATTCACGTAGTCTATCTTTTCTAAAGTTGAAGGCAATAATCCCATCATTTTCCTCTACATTTCCTGCTTCTGTAAATTTCGCAGGTGAGAAGAACTCATCTGTAACCTCATTTTTATAACTATTTTCGATATATTCTTTAGGAGAGGATTCTACTTCTCCTTTATTATTTACGATTACATCATATGCTTTTATTAATCGATCATAATTGTTGTCACGATCCATAGCGTAATATCTGCCTGAGATTGTTGCGATTGTTCCAAAGCCTAACTCTTTTATTTTTTCTTCTACTTTAGAAATATAGGTATCGGCGCTTTTGGGGGGAACATCACGACCATCGGTAAATAGGTGTAAGTACACATTCGTCACTTGTTCCATCTTGCACATATCAAGTAGTGCCAATAAATGATTGATGTGTGAATGTACTCCACCATCGCTTATAAGTCCCATTAAATGTAATTTCGAGTCATTTACTTTTACATGACGCATCACATTCTTTATTGTTTCATTTTGGAAGAATTCTTTGTCTTCAATCGATTTATTAATTAATTCTAATGGCTGATAGACAATTCTTCCAGCACCTATATTCATATGTCCTACTTCGCTATTTCCCATTTGTCCCTTAGGTAATCCTACTAGTTGTCCTGATGCTGTTAAGGTCGTATGAGGATATTTATTCCACAACTCATTAAATACTGGATTGTTTGCTAAAGCTACTGCATTTCCGTGTGTTTCTTCTCTTAACCCATATCCATCTAATATTGTTAATACAATTGGCTTTTTCATGTCATTCCTCCTACATTCTATTATCATTTAAACAAAATACTGCATATATTGGTATATATCTTACATCTTTTTTTGTCGCAAAATTATTTTCTGTTACTCGATATGCTTCCGTTACTGTGAATTTTTTCATAAATACTGAAAGAGATTTGGCTTTAGAATCTGCTTTTGATATTAATTCTATTGGTATTATTTTCCCCATTCTGTTTTGAATAACGAAATTTACTTCTGCCTTTCCTTCTGATTGATAATAATATAGTGCATATCCTGCTTCTGATAAAGTTTTTGCGATACTATTTTCGTATAATATCTCTTTTATTTTATCATCACTCAATAATTGTTTTAAGTTAGTATGTAACATTGAAAATAATAATCCATCATCTGGTAGATATAATTTAAAACTATCTTTTTCTCTACAACTACTTAACGGAGATTTTACATTTGATATTTTATAACTTCTATATACAATTTGGTTGTTTACAAGATAATTAATGGTACTTTCATATTCTTTCGCTCTTCTTCCGGTACCAATCACACCGTATTGGAATTTTTTATTTTCTTTCTTTAATTGTTCTGGAAGAGATTCTATTACCTCTAATCCACGTGGTATATCTATTAAGTTTTTACATGTTATTAATTCTTTTTCATATACCTCTAATATTTTTTGTTTGATAATATCCAACTCATGTTCACTTTTTCCTTCAAGGGTTGCTACTACAACTTCTGGTAGTCCTCCGGTCATTAAATATTCTTGAAATAATTCTAAGGCTAATTTATGAAATGGACATGTTTTATGTTTTGTAAATGATTCTCTAATTAATTCCGCTAATGCTTTTTCGTTTTTGGCCCATAGGAATTCTTCAAAGTCCATTTCATTCATTCCTTTGAATTGTAATTCTTCTCCTTTGAACTCTGTTAAATTTTCTCTTCGAGAAGTAATTGCTATCATGTGATATTTGCTGTGCTCACTCCCGAATAATTTTAGGCCTTTAATAATTTCTATATTGTTTACATTATCAAAAATTAAGAGACTATCTTCTGGTAGAATAGTTTCTCCTGATAGTAGGGATAAATTTAGTATTAACCGTTCTGTTGATTTTTCTCTCATGAATAACTCTATTAGTGTTTTGTTATTGCTGGTGTTAAAGTAAATTGTGTTTTTATAATTAGTTTTACCAAAGGATAGGGCAGAATAACTTTTTCCTACTTGCTTTGGTCCATATAATACTAATGGTTTCCTGATTATATCTTTTTGCCACTTCTGCAGGAATTTTTCTATTTTTCGTTCCATTATCTGTATCCTCCTTACATATTTTCTAAAATAAGTATACTTTTGTTTTGATAAAAAGTCAATGTTAGGAAGAAAAAAAAGACGGGTTCCCGTCTTAATTTGCTAGTGGCTTGCTGAACTCTAATCTTAGTTTATCTGCTACTGTAATTATAAATTCTGAGTTCGTTGGCTTTGCTTTATCAATATCTACACTATGTCCAAATATTTCTTCCATTAACTGCCAATTACCTCTATTCCAACTAACTTCAATGGCATGTCTAATTGCTCGTTCTACACGAGATACTGTAGTATTAAACTTTTTAGCCACCTCTGGATATAATTCTTTCGTAATTCCTCCAACGATTTCTGGTCTTTCATAGACTAGGGAAATACTTTCTCTAATATATTGATAACCTTTGATATGGGAAGGTACTCCTAACTCATGTAGCGTTTTGGTAATGGCGATTTGTAAATTATTGTGATATACATCTATTTCTTTGCCACCAAATTTTACTCCTTCTGCTACTTCTAATATTCTTTTCTCTAAATCTTCTAATTCGAATGGTTTCAGAATAAAATAATTTACTCCTAATTCCGATACTTTTCTTATCATATCTTGTGTGTTATATGAAGTTAATACAATTACTTTCTTATCAATTGACTTTTTCTTCATATATTCCAGTACTGCAACTCCATCTTTGTTTGGCATGATTAAGTCTAATAGAACAATATCATACTCTTCCTGTTTCTTTTCAATTAATCGAATTCCCTCTGCTCCATCATAAGCTTCTAGTGATATTGTGACATCAGAATGATCATTAAAATATTCCTTTATCATTTCTACTAAACTCTTATTATCATCTACTACTAATACTCTTGTCTTTTTCA
>CALVKW010000088.1 GCA_944333345.1 uncultured Bacilli bacterium
TTTCCTTCACTAAGTAAAGATAAAACAACTTCTACTTGTTTATCTGTAATATTTAAATTATTTGCTATTTCTTTAATTATAAATTCATTCATCTAACATCCTCCATCTAGCATAGCAAAATTATTGTATCATGAAAAAAAAGAAAAAGGAATAAAAACTATTCCTAATATCCATATCTTAAGATTTCAAAAGTAGTATTATAAGAAACCGCATTAGCAGCAGCTTCCGCAGAAGTTGGAAATAACAAATCAAACAAATGACTTTTACCAAATCCTACTCCACCACCTCTATCTAAAACAATTCCAATAAATTCACTAAATTTTGAATTTTTTATTCTAACAATGGTACCAAAAGGGTAAGAAGAATCCCCTGCTAAAATGCGAACAGCTCCATAAGTGGAGTCAGAATAATAAATATTTCCATTTCCAACATAGCGACCACTTGCTAAATAACCACTACATCCATAACAGTCAGGTCCATACCCACTTAAACTACCAATCTGAGTTTCCAATACGTCACTAACAGGTTCTGGAATATAAGAGGATGTTTCTTCAACAACTTCCATTTCCTTATCTTCGGCCGTAGTATCATCCTTTTGAGAAAAATTATCTTCTTCTTTTTTCTCTTCCAAAGACATACTATCATCTTCTGCAACTTTTTCTTCAACATCAACTTCTTTTTGACTCTCCATATATTCTATCAACTCAGAACTTCTAAGCCTCTTTATATTAAGATTCGTAGATATCGTCGTAGTATCCATACTTTGAATACTGACAATAGTAATATAAACAATAATTCCTAATATTAAAAAAGAATTAATGATATAAACAAAAATTTTCATAAAAAAACTCCTTGTAAATAAAAGTGTAACACATTTACAAAGAGTTGACAACATATTGACAAAAATTACCATTGTATAAAAATGTAAAAAAAGTAAATTAAGAAATTTCACAATGATATCCACTAAGTTCTAAATTTTTTTGAACTTCAGAAATATCATCACCATATTCCAAATTAGGATAAACCCCTCCCGCTTCGATAAATGCTGTTGAAAAATCATTATCAAGCTCCCTAAAATTAAAGAACTGAGTTTCTACCATCTCATCAGATGATAAATTACATTCAATAGATACACCTGTAAATCCATCAGCAACAACTTGTAACTGATCACATTGTGCTTTCCTAGCATTTAATACATCAACATCCCCTTGAATTAACACAACATGTTGTAAACTTAAAACTCCAGAATTTTCAAAGTCATAAGTTTCGGTATAATTGTAATTCACCTGATTCTCCTCATTTTCCAAAGTACAAACAAGTTTTCCAGAAGTAATTTCTCCGGTAAAAGAAGAATCATTATCAAAAAATAAACCTTGAAAGAAATCTTCAGAATAAGGAAGAAAAAAAACAGTTGCCAATAAAAGTACAAATATTATAACTATTACAATAGGATTAAGCGTTGATTTCAATGGAGAATTAGAATTAGAAGAATCAACACTTGGCCCTAGAGCGGAAGATTCACTAGCATCAGACGAGTTATAATTAGTAGAAATATTAGCTTGACTAGGAACACTGCGCTGCGGACTAGAAGTAATATTCTCTAAACTTTCTGCGACATTAGAATTACTGGCAAATGGAGAAGTATTATTAGAAAAAGAAGGAGCAGTAGAGTCAGAAGTATTAGAATTCACATTAGGTAGATTTACTTCTCGTTTCGGAGTAGAATCTAACAACTCAACATCATCATTATTTTGATTCATGATATATCACCTCAACTATGCCTCTCACAAGTATAATTACTAGCATTCATTTGTCTTTCTATTTCATCAATACTTTGTTGATATTCATAATTTGGATAGGTACCACCAGCCTCTAAATAAGCAGTAGTAACAAGTTCTGATTGTAACGTTTGATAATCTAAGATTTGTTCATTTTCATACACACCATCACGTAAACTGCAAGATACTCTAATACCATCTAAATTCTGAACCTGATTTTCCAATAATTGACAAGAACTTTCCATTTCAGATAATTCTAAAGCATCTAAATTTCTATCCCCCTTAATAGTAGTAGTAAAAGTTAATCGATACATTTGACTGTCTCTAAAATTAAAATCAGCTTCATAATAATAATCAAACCGATCATCATTCGTATTCATACTGCAAGACAAAACTCCTGTTGTAAGAGCAGGTTCCTCTTCAACTTCTTTATCCCTAAAATATCCGGAAATAAATTCACGTATATTAGGTAAAAAAAGAACCATTAAAATTAATCCAAACAAGAGTATAAAAGTCATATAGTACTTAAAATTACTATTCGCTTTCTTTTCTTCTTTAGCCTTCTTAATAGCATTCTTTTCGGCTAGTTTTGCTTGTTCTGCGGCCTGTTTTTGTGCAAGAGCCTCTTCTTCAGCTTTCCGTTTTTGTTCCAATGCTTGCTGTTGTTCTAATTTTTTTTGCTCCAACGCTTGCTGTTGTTCTAATTTTTTTTGTTCCAATGCCCGTTGCTGTTCTAGTTTCTTTTGCTCTAGCGCTTGCTGAGCAAGAGCCTGTTGCCTTGCTAATTCTTGTTGCCTAGCATAAGCCCTTTGTTCCTCTTCTTTTTGCTTTGCTAACTGCTGTTGTTGTAAAGCTTGCTGTCTAGCCAACTCCTGCTGATGTTTGAGTTGCTGTTGCTGCTGTAATAATTGTTGCTTTTCTAAAGCTTTTTGTTCTGCTTCCTTTTGTTTCGCTAAGCGTTCTTGTTCTATAGCTTCTTTTTTTTGCAACTCTTGCTGTCTTAACGCAGCTACTTTTGCTTGTTGTTCCAAAATTGCTTGCTCATGCTTTCTGTTTTTAGCAAGAATCATCTCTTCTTTAGCTTTTTGTCGTGCCAACATTTTTTGCTTTTTAGCTTCTTCCCTTGCTTTTTTAGCATTTTCTTTTGCAAGACGTTTTTGTTCTAATTCTAATTTACGTTTCTCCTGCTTTTCTTGCTTCTGCTGTTCTAATTCTTGTTTATGCAAAAGTTTTTCTTCCTCTTTTTTCTTAGCTTCCTCTATTCTTTGTTCCTTCAATTCTTTTTCTTTTTGTAGCCTTTGCTTTTCTGCTTCTTCGCGCTTTTGTCGTTCTAAAAGATGTTTTTTTTGTTCATTCTCTACAGCCAACTTTTTTCTTTCTTCCTCTTCATGTGCCTTTTGTTCTTTTCTTTTAGACTCTTCCATTCTCTTTTTTGCCTCAGCAAGTTCTGCTTCCTTCTGCTTCAAATCATCTTCTAATTTCTTTGTATCAGCTTCTGATGCAGAAGTTTTATGACTATTTTTTAATTGTTCCTGAGCGACTTCTTTCGCTCTCTCTAATTGTTCAACTAATGCTTCTTGATCACCACTAACAACAGCCAAGACATCTTCTGAAGAAATTAAATCTTTTTCCTGATTTTTATCATCCATAGTATCACCCCAATTTTATCTTTATCTAAGATTATCTATCTGTGGTTGAAACATCTCAGCATTTGTAACATAACTCCCTACAGTCAAGATATCACACTCTTGACAACTTTCTTTTACTTCTTTATTAATTCCACCGTCAACACTAATAAAAGCTTTAGAATGGTAAGAATTTAACAATGCCCGAAGTTCCTTAATTTTATCTCTAGAGGAAGAAATAAAAGTCTGCCCACCTGCTCCAGGTTCAACACTCATAACCAAAATCAAATCCAAAAGTGGTAAATATGGAACCAATCTTTTTACTGGAGTATTAGGCTTTACCGCAAGACCACACTTAATACCATAACTTTTAATTAATTCTAAACATTCTTCTATATCATCCATAACTTCCACATGAAAAGTAATAAATTCTGTATTAAGTTCTGCGTATAATGGAATATATTTTTTAGGTCCTTCAACCATTAAATGAACATCCAACCTCTTATCCGTATATTTATAAATATTTCTCATTTCCCGAAAAGGCATAGTTTTATTAGGAACAAACTTTCCATCCATAACATCCACATGAATATAATCAGCATCAGTATCATTCAACTTCTTTAAGGCTATAGGAACATTTTTGCAACTTAAAAAAGAAACACTAATTTTCATCTACTCCCTCCTCTTCGATAAAATTTAGATAATTAAGATATCTACTCTTCATTATATTATTAGAAATAACAGCTTTTTTTACTTCACATTCTTTCTCTTTTGTATGTAAACAATCTTTAAAAGGACAAGAAAAATGTTGAAATTCAACAAAAGCATCACGAATTTGCTGTTTCGAATAAAAAGAAAAATCCAAAGCAGAAAAACCAGGAGTATCCATCACTTTTCCACCAAATAGCTCATATAAAGTAACAACTCTAGTAGTATGCCTACCCCTTCCTAAAGCAACAGATACTTCTCCCGTTTCTAATTTCCAATCAGGGTTTAATCGATTAAGTAAAGTACTCTTACCAGCACCAGTTTGCCCAGTAAAAACACTAGTTTTATCTTTCAATAACTTTTTTATCTTATCAAGTTCCGTATTATAAATAACCGTATAACCAATTTTTTTATAATAATCTATGATTTCTTCTATTTCCTTAAAGGCATTATCCTTTATTAAATCTCTTTTTGTAATACAAATAATAGGATGAACAGAATGCAATTCCATAAGTACAAGTAATTTATCAAGTAAATTAAGAGAAAAGTCAGGAGAAACCAAACTAGTAATCAAAAAAGCCTGGTCAATATTACTTACTTTAGGGCGCTTAAATTCATTCTTTCTTGGTAAGACTTTCTCTATCACATGCTTTTTAGAGTCAAATTCAACATAATCTCCGACTAAAGGCAATATCTTTTCTTTTCTAAAAATCCCACGACATTTACATGGATAAATATCTTTCTCCACTTGTACATAATGTAAATCACTATGAATTTTTACAATCTGCCCTTTCATAATCTCCCCCTATTCTGTATCAGTAGAACTAGAATTATTATCGTTGATATCATCTGTACTAGATGAAGAACCAGAACTATTATTGTTATTACTATTGTTATTATTACCATTATTAGGTTCAGATGAAGATGTGGTAGGAATTCTTGCAATAGTTATGGTTAATGTTTGTCCTTTAACAATTGGACTACCAGCAGCTCTAGACTGATCAATAATTTTACCTTCTTCATAAGCCGTAGTATCTTGATATTCTACTTTAATAATTAATCCATATTTATCACAAAAAGCTTCAGCGTCAGCTAGACTCCATCCTTCTCCCGCCATATCCGGGAAAGTATCTACAATATTTGGAATATATAAAATGATGGAATCCCCTTTTTTTACTTCGCTACCAGCGGCAAGAGATTGTCCAATAATTTCTTGTTCATCATATTCACGATCTGAAGCGTCAACATCACGTTTTTCAACAGTAACATCTAAACCATATTGCGTTTCTAATATAGTCTGTACTTCAATATAATTATCACCTGTATAATCTTCTAATTCAAAAGTTTCTTCTCCACTAGAACGGTAAATAGTAACTTTCGTGCCTTCAACCACACTTCTACCGGCTTCAGGATCCGTACGAACGACTTTTCCCTTGGCTACATCATCAGAGGCTTCTTCACGAATTTTAGTTCTAACTTCAAGTCCTGCATCCTGTAAACGTCGTTCACAACGATTAACAGTCATTCCCTCACAATCAGGAACAGTAACAGGATCAGCGGCAGTAACAGCTGGAATAATAAAAGCAACGGTAATAATTCCTAATACCAAAACACCAAAAACAATAGATAATATAATAATAATTTTCTTACGCTTCTTATCACCTGTCTCTTCTATCTTAGTCGCAACAGGAGTATCCTCGTCATCACCGTTTTTTTCTATATCATCTAATTTCTTCAAACTTTTTGTATTCTCAGATTCATGTTCAGGATATTTATATTTATATGGTTCCTCATTCATACGATCATCATCTAAAGCGGTAAGTAAATCTTCATGCATTTGTCTTGCATCATCATAACGATTCTTTGGATTTTTAGCCGTTGCTTTTAAGATAATATTTTCAATACTTTGTGGAATAGCTGGATTATCTTCTCGAACACTAGGAAGTGGATCTCTCATATGCTTTAAAGCAATCTCTACGGCATTATCACCTTTAAAAGGTAAGCTACCAGTAAGTAATTCATAGAAAATAATTCCCATAGAATAAATATCACTCTTAATCGTAGACCCTTTTCCACTTGCCTGTTCAGGTGGTAAATAATGAACAGATCCCATAACAGAATTTGTCTGTGTTAACTGCGTAGCATTAAGTGCCATAGCAATACCAAAATCAGTAATTTTAATTTGTCCATCGTCTTTAATCATAATATTCTGTGGCTTTAAATCACGATGGATAATATAGGAATCATGAGCATGAGCCATACCATCAGTAAGTTGCAGCATAATATCAATAGCCTCAGACAAAGTAAGACTTCCACGCTTTTTTAATAATTGTTTTAAAGTCTTACCTTCTACATATTCCATAACAATATAATAGACACCATCATCTTCACCAACATCATACATTTCTACAATGTTAGGGTGAGCAAGACTAGATGCCGATAATGCTTCACGTTGAAAACGTCTAACAAATTTTTCGTCTGTAGACAAATCTCCAC
>CALVKW010000089.1 GCA_944333345.1 uncultured Bacilli bacterium
TTTAATATACCTTCTAGTAAATAAATAAGTAAGTCTTTATTCTTTTCATTCATAAAGACTTCTTTAAATGCTCTGTCATAACGACAAGTATAAAATTTTGTGATAATTATCACCTCCTACTTTATCATTCGAAAAAAGTAGAAAGTTTCCATAAAAAAACATATTATTTAAAATAATATGTAATTTAAATAGTATCTCTTAATTCCTGTAATTTTTCTAAAAATTTCCTAGGAGGATCTACTTCAAAGAATAATTCTTCTTTAGTTCGAGGATGCTTAAATTTTATACACTTAGAATGTAACATTTGACCAAATTCCGTTGCCTTCCCTCTTCCATATAACGGATCATTAGAAACAGGATAACCAATATAAGCCATATGTACTCTTATCTGATGAGTTCTACCAGTCTCCAAAATACATTCCACCAAAGAATTATTTTTAAATGTTTCTAATACTCTAAAATGAGTAATTGCTTCCTTACCATGAACATCAGTAACAGCCATCTTTTGTCTATTATTAGGGTCTCTTCCAATAGGAGCATCAACAGTTCCCGTATCATGCTTAATCACACCATCAACAATTGCAAGATAATGACGCTCTACTTCTTTATTTGCAATCATCTTGGATAAAGCTTCATGAACATCATCATTTTTAGCAACAATCATAAGTCCGCTAGTGTCTTTATCCAATCGATGAACAATTCCAGGACGATTTTTTTCTCCACTAGATAATTGAAATCTATATAATAAAGCATTAACTAACGTACCAGAGTAATGACCAGGAGCAGGATGAACTACCATACCACTTGCTTTATTAACGACCAACAAATCATCATCTTCATAAACAACATCAAGGGGTATATTTTCAGGTTCTACAGAAATATCATAATTTAAATCATCATTAACAAAGATAGAATCTCCCAATTTTACCACATAATTATTAGAAATAGTCTTTTCATTCACAGTAACTAACTCTTGTTTAATAAGCTTTTGAATTTTACTTCTTGATAAATTAAGTTCTTCTGCTAAATAAGAATCAATTCTCTTCTCCGCGTTGTTTATTACTTGTATCTCTAAATTCATTACCATCCCTCCTAAGAATATTAATTGCTAAAATGATAAAACCAATAGTAATACCAATATCAGCAATATTAAACACTGGAAAACCATATCCAAAAATATCAAATGATAAATAATCAACTACCGCACCATATAAAATACGATCTACTAAATTGCCAACAATCCCTCCAATAACAATACCTAAAGAAAAAATTCTCCACTTAGTCATTTTTTCATCCGTTAATACAAAATAATGAAGAAAAGCTAAAACAAGAACACTAAGTATAATCAAAACAATGGTTGCTCCACTAAAAAGACTAAAAGCAGCTCCACTATTTTCAACATGATAAATAGAGAAAAATCCCGGAATAACTTCAATCTCTTCCAACAATGGTACCTTAGATCGAACAAGCAATTTCAACAATTGATCAATAATAAGTAAAACGCAAGCAACACTATAAACATACTCCCTATTTTTAATTAACGTTTTCTCTTTCTTAGTTTTCTTTCTCATTCGCATTTTCATCACTCCTTAAATTTTTAATTCTTTGTACAATAACTTGATACTGATCCAATCTTTTTTCAACAGTACCCCTAATTTTTAATAGATTCCCTTTTTCAATATTATCATATAAACGATAAACTTTGGGAAATAAAGTAAAATCCATAGTACCAGTTTCATCACTACCAGTAATAAAAGCCATTTTATCTCCTTTTTTAGTATTAATTACTTTGATTTTATCAACTAAAATTAAAGTATCAACTACATTCGAAAAATGATTAGGAATATCATTCAATAAAATAGCATGTGGATTATCTTTCTGATACATTGTAGTAGGATGACTAGATAAATAAAAACCAAAAACTTCACGTTCTTTCTCTAATAAAAAACTATCCTCATATTCCTGTTTTTCTTCAATATCAGGTAACATTACTAAACTAGGGTCAATATCTTTAGTAAGCTCTGCATAATTAAACAAACTATCTAAATTATAAATCAAAGTTGCTCGATTATACGAAAACTCTCGAAAAACATCAGCATAAATTAATGTTTCCAAATTCTTCTTTCCAACACCAGCAATATATAATCTACTAAAGGCATCATAGATGCTAACAAATTTCCCCTCTTCTCTTGCTTTTAAAATACTATTCGCAACTACAATTCCAATAGATTTTATATTAGAAAATGGATATATAATTTT
Organism: uncultured Bacilli bacterium; assembly: GCA_944333345.1. Classification (GTDB taxonomy): domain Bacteria; phylum Bacillota_I; class Bacilli_A; order RF39; family UBA660; genus Faecimonas. Next base: position 2,260 of record CALVKW010000089.1, read on the forward strand.
TCCTTCTTTCACAATATATCTAACATCACTCAAATTAATTGATGGTCTTAAAATTTCTAAATTATTTGCTCTTGCTTCCATAATATATTCATGAGTTTTTGCCTCACTTCCAATAACATTAGTAAGTAAATTGGCAAAAAAGATTGTTTGGTAATGACTCTTTAAATAAGCCATTTTATAAGCAATAATAGAATAAGCAACAGAATGTGATCTATTAAATCCGTATCCTGCAAAATTAAGTATTAAATCAAATATTTTTTTAGACACCTCATAACTATGACCACGTTCTAAACTCTTATGAATAAATTTTTCTTCTTCATTTTTTAATAAATCTACTTTCTTTTTACTCATGGCACGACGTAAGATATCAGCTTCTCCCAAACTATATCCTGCAAACCTACTAGCCACTTGCATGATTTGTTCCTGATAAATAATAATACCATAAGTATTTTTTAAAATAGGTTCTAAACACGGATCTAAATATGTAATCTTCTCTTCGCCATGTTTTCTTCTAATATAAGAATCAATATTAACAGCAGGGCCTGGCCGAAACAAAGCGATTGCTGCAAAAATATCTTCAAAACAATTCGGCTTTAAATTACGTAAGAAATTTCGCATACCAGTAGATTCAAATTGAAAAATACCACTAGTATTAGCAACTTCAAAAATATGAATAGCTTGAGGATCATCTAATGGAATTTGATTAAAATTAACTTTCTCCCCTAACTCTTTTTCAATATCTTTTAAAATATTATGAATAATTGTCAAATTTTTAAGACCTAAAAAATCCATTTTCAAAAGTCCAAGATCTTCTAAATACTCCATAGAATAGCTTGTTAAATACATTCCCTCACTAATTGTTAATGGTAACACTTCATCCAAATCTTTTTGACACATAACAATACCAGCAGCATGAGAAGAAGTGTGTCTTGGAAATCCTTCAAGGCGTAAAGCAACTTTAAACATTTTGCTAAGTAATAAGTCACTATCAATACGTGCTCTAAAAGCATCATTTTTTTGATAAAAATCATTTAATTTATCTTTTGTAAAAGCTGGAATAAATTTACTTAATCCATCAACCTTATAAGTAGGAACATTTAAAACTCTACTGACATCACGAATAACTTGTTTAGCCCCCATAGTACCAAATGTAACAATACCAGCAACTCTTTTTTTTCCGTATTTAGAAACAACATACTGAATAACCTCATCACGTTTATCATCTGGAAAATCAGTATCAATATCAGGCATTGTTTTACGTTCCGGATTTAAAAAGCGTTCAAACAACAAATCATATTTTAATGGATCTATTTCAGTAATACCGAGACAATAAGAAACCAAACTACCGGCTGCACTACCTCTTCCTGGTCCAACCAAAATATCATGTTGTTTTGCATACTTAATAAAATCATAGACTACTAGAAAATAATTAGAAAATCCCATCTCATCAATTATTTTCAACTCATAACTAAGGCGATTACGATATTTTTCTGTAACATTTCCATGAAGTCTCCGACTTAAACCAGCCTTAGATAATTCAAATAAATACTGACTTGGATTATCACACTCATAAATTGGAAGTAAAAGTTCTGCTTTTGGAAATTCTAAATTACATACATCACTAATTTTCATAGTATTAATAAGCCCCAAATTATCCGTATAATCTAATAAATTAGGAATCTCTAATTCATGATTTAACAAATCATATTCCACTTCATCACTAACGGTTTTTCCATCACGAATCTTATATAAATAACTAAGATAATCACTATCCGTCTTATACAAATATAAACTAAGTGGAAAAAAAACTACATTTTTAGTTTCTAATAAAGCTTCTCTTTCTTCATTCTTATTACGATATCCCAAATATATATCAGAATAAACATCCACCAAAGAAGAATATTTACTACGACTATCAAAGGGTAATACGCAAACTACATCAGAAGAAAATTGTTTTAACTCATCAATAACTACTCTTCTTTCATTTTGAATAGTAGATAACTTAATTAAATTTTGATAACCAGTATAATTTTTACAATATAAAACAAGAGTAAAATCATCCAAAGTAATGGTAAGACCAACAATAGGTTTAATGTTTTCTTTTTGACATTTTTTAATAAATTCCATAACCCCATACATAGTATCATCACTAAGGGCCATACTAGAGATTTTATGATGTACTGCAAATTGAACCAAATCATCAATAGTTAACATACTAGAAAGTAGTGAATAATTACTCTTATTATATAATGGTATATACATATAAAACCTCCTTTATACATATTTTAACATAAATTATAGAAAGATATAAAAAGAAAATATAGGATTATCCTTAATAATTTTTATTTGACTTATAACTCTTTTTATGTTAAAGTTATTAAGCAGACAGAAAAAGAGCAAAGGAGGAATTAAAATGGCAGCTAATATATCAACCAGAAAAGGAAATGTAAAAAATAAAAGATCTCACTCTTTAAGAGCTACAAAAACAAGACAAAATTTAAATACACAAATTATAAGACTTGCTGACGGAACAAGAAAAAGAATTTCTGTAAAAGAAAAAAGAACTTTATTAAAAAATGAAAAAGCTGCATAATAAGCAGTTTTATTTTTGTAAAAAGAAAGCAACATCCAAAAGATGTTGTTTTTTATTGACATGTATAGCCAGATGCTACCAATCTTTGTTGAATAGCATCCTTAGTATCTACATTAGTAAATTCTACATTAGCAAAAGTATTTGCTGTATGAAGCGCAGTTAAAGTGGCCGGATCAAAAGTTGCCAAATCAACAGTTAAAGTTGCAGTATAGCCATCTACTACATTTGGTGTAGTACTAGCAGTAGGAACAGTTTCTATAGAATATCCTACAAGTGGTGTCTGCATCAAATTAGCAAGTGAAGTATCCAAAGTAACAATACTTGCAGGTGTTTGAGCAACAGGAGCACTAACACTAATATTCATTACTTTTTGATAATTACTTAATAAGCCAGTATCTTGAAATTGAAAATTATAAGTAGTAGTTACTAAAGTAGCATCTGTAGGATTGGTCTGACTAACCGTACAAGCTAATACATTGACATTTGTGACAACACTAGCATCAGTACTTGCAGTAGTATCCTCTTCTTGTCTTTGCTCAGAAACAGTTGGAACTTCTTCTACATCACGACTACTTAACATATTAGTAATACCTGGATAACATAATCCAAGAGAAATAGAAAAAACACCAAGTATAGCTAAAACAGCAGCCGGTTTTTTACTAGTCTTCTTTTCGTATTTAGCTGCTTTTTCTAATTCTTTTAAATTTAATACTTGTGTTCTTGTTAATTCTTCAAGTTCTTCTTTAGATTTTCGTCTACGAGCCATCCATCATCACCCTCTACTATTATCATTATAGTAGAATTCATAAAAAATAGCAAACAAAAATAACTATTTCTAGTTATTTTTTTAATTACTTTTCTTATTTCTAGCATCAAACTTCTTACGTTCTTCAGTATTTAGTATTCTCTTACGCAAACGAATAAAGTTTGGTGTGACTTCTACTAACTCATCAGAATTAATATAATCAAGTGCATATTCCAAAGTAATTGGACGAGGTCTCTTTAATACAACAGTATGATCACTACCCGCAGCACGAGTATTTGTCAATTGTTTTCCCTTAACAACATTAACAGCCAAATCATTATCACGATTACATTCTCCAACTATCATACCTTCATAAACTTCTGTACCTGGTTCAATAAACATAACTCCACGGTCTTCCAAGTTTCCAATAGAGTAAGCAGTACTAGAACCATTCTCCATAGAAACCAAAACTCCTAGTTTTCTCTCCCCTACATCGACATTCTCATAAGGCATATATTCTTTAAAACTATGAGACATAATACCATAACCTTTAGTAAGTGTCATAAAATCAGTAGAAAATCCTATTAATCCACGAGAAGGAATCGTATATAAAAGACGAGTCTGACCATTAATATTCGTCATATTCTCCATTTTAGCACCACGAAGACCTAACTGTTCAATAACAGATCCAACAGAATCATCTGGTACATCGATTTGTAACTCTTCATATGGTTCATATTTAATACCATCAATCTCTTTAATAATAACTTTAGGTTTAGAAACTTCAAGTTCAAATCCTTCACGACGCATATTTTCAATTAAAATACTTAA
>CALVKW010000090.1 GCA_944333345.1 uncultured Bacilli bacterium
GGTTGGATGAAAACCTATGATTTAGAACATGATAATATGGAAACTTATGATACTGAATACTATCTATCAAGAATAAAAGATTTATTAAATGAGGATGTTCTGGTATTAATAAATAATATTGAAAATAAAAGGTTAAACTCTGATAAAGAATTTGATGAATTATTAAATAATAATCACTTTAATGAATTAACTAATAATTTTTTAATTGCTATGAGAGATTTTATCTATTTACAAACCTTACTTTCTGAAAGCTATACTAGAATGATGTTTATGGGGAAGATTTCAATTATGAAGGAAATCGTTCATCGTATTCATAAAGATATCGAAAGCTATGTTTCTTTAGATTTTGATGAGCAAAGAGAAGTTATTTATAATGCTGAAAACTACGAGAAGTATGTTCAAGAAAACAAATATGGTAAAGGTAGAATTAAAATAGATAATTATAAAAAAATATTAAAAGGTAAAGATATAAGTATACTGAAACAAAAGGTTAATGATTACTGCTTATCTTTTATTAAAGAAGAGGTAAAAAACGCAAAAATTATCACTGGTACTTCGGTAAATAGTGGTATCGTTAGAGGAAAAGCAAAAATAATTAAGAATATTCAAGACCTATCAAAAATTAATACTGGTGATATTTTAGTAGCAGATATGACTAGCCCAGATTATGTAGCTGTTTTTAATAAAGTAGCTGCTTTTGTCACAGATGAGGGGGGACTCACTTGTCATGCGTCCATCGTTTCCAAAGAATTTAATGTACCTTGTATTGTTGGTACCCAATTTGCAACACAACTATTAAAAGATAATGCATTAATTGAAGTAGATGCGAATCGTGGAATTATTACCATTTTATAAAAAATAATAATCAACAATTATATTTCACTCATCTACATTTTAAAAGGTGTTAACATATTATTTTTGTTAACACCTTTATTTTACTGTATATTTTTAATCTCATTGATATTTTTTATCTTATTTACGCATTTTTGCCACAACACTGTTTATACTTCTTACCAGAGCCACATGGCTGTCAATGTTTAGTATTTTTACCACTGTCCTTTTGCACTTTTCCTTATATTACGGCACTTTTCTCGTTAGTTCTTACTGGTTCTAACCTGCTAAGTTTACTCAAAATGGTTCTAAAAATGGTTCTAAAATCGCTATTTTTCCACATCTTTTTATCGTTATCTTCATTTATAACATACCATTTAATTGCCCATAAGTCCACTATTACTTGACTAATTTCCTATTAAGAGTGATATATATTACGACTTTATTTGGAGGTGTATAATGAAGTATATTATTAAGCAGAAGAATCGAGTTGAATATATAAGCAGGAATGGTGATTATCATGGCTTCTTTACTATTAAAAATGTTGATATTGTCTTATCTGCTAAAAACCCAAGAGATCTTGAAGTATTAATGAAATTCAGACATAAAGTCGAAGAACAAATAGTTGATTATTTAAATGCTAAAAGTTATAAAAAGGATAAGGAATAACTATGTTTGATGTTAATCAATTTGTAGTTATTGGTAAATATAGCAAGATAGAATCGCATAATAACAAATCATATTTATATCTTCAAACTGCTAATAACGGAGAATTACGATTTATTGTTAGTAATGCAATAATGGATAAGTTAAATGATTATTGCTGTGTTAATGATACTATGGCTGTTAAAGGATCTATTTCTGCTAATAAAAATCACAGCATATGGAAAACTTTATATTACTGTGGATTAAGAATTGGTGAAGCTAGAGGATTGCAGTGGAAAGATATTGATTGGAAGAAACGAACTATATGGATTAATAAACAAGTTCAAAGTATTAATAATTATTCTTCATCTTACTTTATATGCGATACTAAAACTGCTACAAGTAATAGGAAGATTCCAATGTGTGATGATCTATATGATAGTATGAAAGAATACTATGATTCTGTTAAACAATTTAAAAACTTTAACGAAGAGTTTTATTGTTTTGGAGAGAATAAAGGTATTACTCCTATTCCATACTCTACTGCTAGGAGAAGAAAAGTTGTTGTTGCAGAACGAGCTGGTGTTAAGGAAATACGACTACACGATTTTAGACATAGCTGTGCTTCTTTATTAATCAATAGTGGTGCTAATATAAGTGTTGTTTCTAAATACTTAGGACATTCTGATATTAACGAAACACTTAATACTTATTCTCATATGTTTGATAGTGCACTAAATAGTGTCGTTAATGTAATGAATAATCTTAAGACAAAATAGTGGCAGAAATGCCTTTTTTTGTGCCTTAATGGTTCTAAAAATGGTTCTAGCTATAATTATCTTAAAATCTTGAATACTCTTTACAGGCTTTAATTATGGGCTATTAGTGGCAATTAGAAATAACACTGTTTATATTTTTTACCAGAGCTATTCTGGAGTTGGACATAGAAAAAGTAGATATTTCTATCTACTAATTAAAGTTTTAAACCAATTTTTTCTTTAACATATTCCATTTTTTTAGAAGCGTACATTCTAGCTTTATTAGCACCTATTGTTAATATTTCTTTTAACTTATTTTCATCTTTTCTATATTCATAAAATTTATCTTGAACATTTTTAATAAATTTACAAACACTATCTGCTACTTCAATTTTAAAATCTTTATAATTATAATTTTTATATTTATCATTTGCTTCTTCTATAGTCATATTGTTAACTACACATATTAAAGACATTAAATTTGATATTCCTGGCTTATTTTCTTCATCGTAATAAATCTTACCTTCACTATCTGTACATGCAGACATTATTTTCTTTCTTGTTATTTCAATATCATCTAACATAAAGATAGTTCCTTTATCATCTTTTGGAGCAGACTTACTCATTTTAATAGTTGGATCTTGTAAATTCATTATTTTAGCTCCAATTTTTGGTATTTGATATTCTGGCAATTTAAAAGTATCACTATAAATATTATTAAATCTTTCTCCAAAATCTCTTGTTTTTTCTATATGTTGTCTTTGGTCTGCACCAACTGGTACTATCTCAGCATCATATAGTAAAATATCTGCAGCCATTAAGGTCGGATATATAAATAATCCCATGTCTTTTTCACTTTTTCCCAATTGTTGTTTTTTAGATTTAAATTGAGTCATTCTAGATAATTCTCCAACACTACATTGGAATGACATTAAAAATCCTAGATTGCAATGTTCTAATACATCACTTTGCATAAATAATGCAGTATTATTAGTATCAATTCCACAAGCCATATACATCGCTGTTATATCTAATATATTATTTCTAATTTCTTTTGGATCTATATAAGTTGTTAATCCGTGAATATCTGCAATAAATATTAAAGAATTATATTTATCTTGTTTTTCAACAAATCCTTTAATTCCTCCAATATAGTTTGCTAAAGTTATACTTCCTGTAGGTCTTACACCAGTAATCATTGTTTTCATTTTATTTTCCTTCTTTCTTAATTATTCTATATTTTAAATCAATGATTAATATAACTTGCACCATCGTTTCACATATTTTTCCATACAACCATCTCCTTTTTATAAATAAAAAAGATTCCAGCCCTAAAAATAGGACAAGAATCTTGTGCCACCTAATAATAGTTCATTTCATATACCATCATATATGTTCACTTGATAACGGGTAGAAACTCCCGATTTTTCATACTTTAAATAATTTCTGAAAAACTCTCTTTGGGCCATTCAATATTCATCCATTACAACTTTCCATCAACCAGTTGCTTTCTATAAACTTCATAAATATCTACTTCTCCAAATCACTGATTTAAAATATGTTTAAATTATAGCACTAAATAGGCTTTTTGTCAAAAATAACCTTTAAAGTCTCTTATATTAATATATTAAATTTAAGTAAAAATGGTTCTAAAATGGTTCTAAAGCCAATTTTGAGCTATTTTTTGATAAAAAGAAAAACTCGTGTTTTCCCTTATTTTATCGGGATTTGCGCGTTATTTACCACAACAGTTTTTATATTTCTTACCACTGCCACATGGACATGGGTCATTTCTACCAATTTTCTTTACTCTTTTTGGACTTTTCTTAGCAGGTTCTTTTCCGCCTTCGTTAGTTATTTTCTTTTTGGCTACTTCTTTGCGTTCAATATTTTGTCTGATTTCTGCTCTTAATAAGAAAGTTGTTACTTCTTTATCTATCTTTTGTAGCATTTCATCAAACATATCGTAACCTTCCATTGTATAAGCACGAAGTGGGTCTTCTTGAGCATATCCTCTTAAGTGAATTCCTTCTCTTAGATGAGACATAGTATTGATATGTTCCATCCAATAATTATCTACTACTTGTAAAGTAATAGCTTTTTCAAATTCATCTGTTACTTCTTGTGGTATTTCTTTTATTTTCTCTTCATATTCTGCAGTTATTTTCTTTACTAATATATCAATTACTTCATCTTCTGATTTATCTTTTATTTCTGAAACTTTCATATCTTTCTTTAATAAGTTTTCATTTACATATTCTGTGATTTCTTCATAATCTTGTTTTCCTAACGCTCCTTCTGGTGCCAAGTGAGATTTTACTAAGTCTTCCATATGATGACGGAAAGTATCTAGTACCATTTCATGAATAGAGTCGCTATCTAAGATTCTATTTCTTTTCGTATACATAATTTCTCTTTGATCATTCATTACATCATCATATTGTAATAGTTGCTTACGAATATCAAAGTTATTTCCTTCTACACGTTTTTGAGCTGTACCGATAGATTTGGTAAATGTTTTACTTTGGATTGCTTGGTCTCCTAGCCCCATTGACTTCATCATTTCACCAATTCTATCTGATCCAAAGCGTACCATTAAATCATCTTTCATAGATACAAAGAATTGAGTATAGCCTGGATCTCCTTGACGTCCTGAACGTCCACGTAACTGATTATCAATACGACGAGATTCATGACGCTCTGTTCCAACTACACAAAGCCCACCTAAGTTTTTTATTTCATCAGATAATTTAATATCTGTACCACGACCTGCCATATTCGTTGCGATTGTTACAGATTTATGTTGTCCAATTTTAGAAATTATTTCTGCTTCACGAGCATGGTTTTTTGCATTTAATACTTCATGTGGTATATGAGCTTTTTTTAACAAATCACTAATTAATTCACTTGTTTCAATAGCAATTGTACCGATTAATACTGGTTGTCCTTTTTCATAGCGCTCTTTTACAAAATTAATTATTGCTTTATATTTAGCTTCTTTTGTTGCATATACTAAATCTGGAGCGTCAATACGAATTACTTCTTTATTTGTTGGAATTTCTATAACATACATGTTATAAATATTTCTAAATTCTTCTTCTTCTGTTTTAGCAGTACCGGTCATACCAGATAGCTTTTTATACATTCTAAATAAATTTTGGAATGTTATTGTTGCTAGAGTTTTCGTTTCTTGATTGATGGTTACTCCTTCTTTTGCTTCTATTGCTTGATGAAGTCCGTCTGAATAAGCACGTCCTTTCATTAGACGTCCAGTAAATTGGTCAACAATTACTACTTCATCATCTTGCACTACATAATCCACATCCTTTTTCATGGCATAGTTTGCACGTAATGCTTGATTAATATAGTGTACTAAAGAAGCATTTTCTATATCGTAAAGATTTTTTATATGGAATGATTTTTCTGCTTTTTCGCTACCTTCTTCTGTTAAAGTAACAGCTTTTGTCTTTTCATCATATACATAATCTGTTTCTTCTTTCAATCCTTTAGCAAAATGATCTGCATCTAAGTATAAATTGGCATTTTTCATTTGCCCGCCAGATATAATTAATGGAGTTCTTGCTTCATCGATTAATACTGAGTCAACCTCATCAATAATAGCAAAGTTTAATGGTCGTTGAACTCTATCTTCTTTTCTAATTACCATATTATCTCTTAGATAATCAAACCCAATTTCGTTATTGGTAGAATATAGGATATCGCAATTATAAGCTTCCTGTTTTTCTTTTGTACTTAAATCTCTTGTATTAACACCAACTGTTAATCCTAAGAAGCGATAAATATCACCCATCCATTCTGCGTCACGGGCTGCTAGATATTCGTTAACAGTAATAACATGTACTCCTTCTCCAGTTAAAGCATTTAAATAACCAGGAAGCACACAAGTTAAGGTTTTTCCTTCACCTGTTTTCATTTCTGCGATATTACCATAATGAATAGCAAGTCCGCCTAATATCTGTACATAAAAATGTTTTTCTCCTAATACACGAAATGACGCTTCACGAGCAGTAGCAAAAGCTTCTGGTAAAATATCTTCTAGAGTTTCTCCATTTTGTAATCTTTCTTTAAATTCTTCCGTTTTCCCTTTTAATTCTGTATCTGTCAACTTAGAATATT
>CALVKW010000091.1 GCA_944333345.1 uncultured Bacilli bacterium
CTTGGCCCTAAAGTTAAGTTACTTAGTGAAATTTTAAGTCATTTAACTAGCGAACAAATTGAAAAACTTCAAAATGAGGGATTGGTTGTTAATCTTGAAGGAGAAGACTTTACATTAACTAATGATATGGTACTTATTTCTTTAAAACAAAAAGATGGTTATGCTTCTACTAGCAATAATCGTACTTGTGTTGTTCTTAATACGGAACTTACCGAAGATTTAATTTTAGAAGGACTTGCCCGTGAGTTTGTTCGTAAAGTTCAAAGTTTAAGAAAAGAAGCAGACTTTGTTATTACTGATCATATTATTGTTACTTATCATGGTAGTGATGCCATTAAAGCAATGCTTGATAAATATTATGATTATGTTATGGGAGAAGTACTTGGTGATAAGTTGGTTGTAGATGAAAGTATGTCCTTTGATGATAAATTAAATGAGGAAGATGTAGCGATTCAAGTAGAGAGGGTTTAGTATATGATTGAAGAAAGAAAAGCTTCGGCTTTGGATATTCCTCCTTATCAATATGAACATATAGATTTACCAGAGGTTGTTAAGAATCCAGAAAGATTTATTATTCCTGGATGTTTGGAAGCTTGTTATGAGCTTTGGAATAAAAATATTGAAACTTTTATGTGTAGTAATTTGCAAGATGATTTCTTTTATGTTTTGATTGGGGGATTGTCCTCTGCTAATATGGAAAAAATTCGTGATTTGATGGAAGTGGATTCTAGATATTTTTATTCTGAGTATCGCGGATGTTATGGAATTCAAGTTCCTAGTACTACCGTTCGTGATAAACAGATGTTAACTCAACTTACTCATGTTTTTGAAATGCAGGATGTTTTGCCATGTCATTATTATAGCGAAGAGAAGTTTTTGGAGGAATATAAAACTACTGGTGGAGGGTATACTATTGATCCAAACACTTTGGATATCGTACCTAAAGAGAATCCAGAGCTTTCTAATGTTAGTTTTGCTCAGGCATTAGAAGCTACGGGAAAAGAAGAGTTATATGTTCCAGAGGAACATAGAGTATATACGGATCCTTTATTCTTATCTTGGCATCAAAGATATGTAGATTCTAGTCAAAAGAATACAACTTCTCATAGATAGAGGCAATTTTGTCTCTTTTCTTTTGTTATTAATTTATTTTCTGATATAATAAAAATAGAAAAGGGGACTTGTTATGGAAAAAAATGAGGAAGTAGAAGAAATAAAACAAAAAATAATTATATGTGTGATTGTATTTATTTTTGTTATTGCTATTGGATTGGTATTTGTATTTAATCGTTTTGGTGTGGATACTAATGATGTAATAGAATCTCTTTATGATAGAGAGAATATGGTTATTTTCTTTACAAATAACTCTGGTTCTTGTGATACTTGTTCTATGGTGGAAGATGAATTAAATAATCAAGGAGTCTCTTATTATCAATTTGATGTTCGGTCTAACCAATTTTCTAGTGTAAGAGAATGGTTAAAAATTAATTATGAATTGGAAGTTCCTGCTGTTTATGTTATTGAAGAAGGAGCTGTTTTATATAATATTACAAATATTCAAAATCAAGAGACAATACGTTCTTTTATTTTACAAAATAATGTAGTTAATTTTTCAAATCAGGAATGATTGGTGGTGTAGTTATGTCAAATGTAGTAGCATTAATTACTGGGGGATCTCGTGGTATTGGAAAAGCTATCGCAATAGAATTTGCGAAAGCAGGAGTTAATTTAGTTATTAATTATCATCGTCATGAGGCATTAGCTAATCGGTTAAAAGAGAAAATTCAATCTGAATATGGTGTTGATGTGTTATGTGTACAAGCAGATGTGTCACAGGAAGAAGATGTAGAAGATATGGTAAATCAGGCAGTTGATTATTATGGAAAAATAGATATTTTAATCAATAATGCTGGTGTTTCTAAAGATAGTTTACTTTTGGATAAATCTGTTTCTAATTTTAAAAGAGTTATTGATGTAATTTTAATTGGAACTTATTTATGTAGTAAATATATTGGTAAGGTTATGTTAGATCGTGGAGGTGGAAAAATTATTAATATTGCTTCTACGAATGCCATTGATACTTATTATCCAGAATCATGTGATTATGATGCTTCTAAAGCTGGGGTGATATCTTTAACGCATAATTTAGCAAGAGAGTTTGCTCCAAATATTTCAGTTAATTGTGTGTGTCCTGGATGGGTAAAAACAGATATGAATAAAGAATTATCGATAGAACAAATTCAGTCTGAAGAAGAAAAAATTTTATTGCACAGATTTGCAGAACCTGAAGAGATTGCGAAAGTGGTTGTATTTTTGGCTAGTTCTAAAGCTAGTTATGTTAATGATTCTATTATTAGAGTTGATGGAGGAAAGTTTAATGGTTAATGGGCTTATTATTGTTTCGCCAAATCCTAACGAAGAAATTTTTAGGGTGGATAATTTATCTCCGGGTGAATATGGGAGTAAGATTTTAGAATACCTTTATAGTCATAATCTAAATTTTGATGGTTGTGAGCAAGAAATGGGATATACATTAGCTTGTTATTTAGCAAAGCTGAATTATTTAGTAGATACTATTGAAAATAAAAAACATTATGTTTATTTGGGAGAAAAGATATATGAAACACAGTATCAATGGTTTCGCAGTAATAAAAAAGAATTGCGAAATACTAATGGGGTTATCGATGTTTTAGATAATGGTATTAATCATTATGATTTTTATACTTTAGATGAGGGAATTAAGCCCTTTTCTGTTTTAAAAGATTTGATAGAAGAAAGAAGGGTGAGTGATAATTATGTATCAAGATTTACAAATTAGTGAAAAAACTGTTCAATTAGTTATGAATGCTGAAAAAGATTGTAGGGAAGAGTTTGCTAAAATCGATGAAGTTGAATACAAAAATAGTTTGAAAGTGTTATCTAGTTTTCATAAAAATGAGATTACAGAGTCCCATTTTAATGCTACATCTGGGTATGGATATAATGACTTAGGAAGAGATGGGATAGAAGCTGTTTTTCGAGATGTTTTGGGTGCAGAAAAGGCGCTTGTTCGAAGTCAATTTATTTCTGGTTCTCATGCTCTTAATGTTTGTTTTTTTGCGTTGCTTAGACCAGGGGATTTACTTTTAAGTATTAGTGGGAAACCTTATGATACGTTAGATGAAGTTATAGGGATTAAAGAAAATCCTAGTTCTTTAAAAAGTTTTGGCGTTTTGTATGATCAAATAGAGTTAGTTGATAATGATTTTGATTATGAAAGAATAGAGGGATATTTAAAAAATCATAAAGTTAAGGTGATTGAAATTCAGAGAAGTAAGGGATATTCTACTAGAAAAAGTATTTCTATTGAGAAAGTTGAAAAAGTGATTTCTTTGATTAAAAAAATTGATTCTAGTGTTATTGTTATGGTTGACAATTGTTATTGTGAAATGGTTGGGACAAAAGAACCTACGGAAGTTGGGGCTGATGTTATTGTTGGCTCTTTAATTAAAAATCTTGGCGGAGGCATTGCTCCTAATGGCGCTTATATTGCTGGACGTAGTGATTTGATTGATTTATGTGCTGAAAGACTTACATTACCTGGGGAAGGTGCTGAGGTTGGTCCAACCCTTGGTATTAATAAACAAATATTGCAGGGAATCTTTATGGCTCCTAGTGTAGTTGCGTCCTCTTTGAAGACAGCTATTCTTACAAGCAGAGTTTTAGAAAAACTAGGCTATGAAGTAGAACCTGGTTATCAAGAAGATAGAGTAGATATTGTGCAAAATATTATTTTCCGTGATTCTAATAAATTGGTTCAATTTACTAGAGGTATTCAAGAAGGGTCACCTATTGATTCTAATGCTATTGTTGAGGCATGGGATATGCCTGGATATCAAGATAAAGTTGTTATGGCGAGTGGCTCTTTTACGCAGGGATCTTCTATTGAACTTTCTTGTGATGGACCGATTAGAGAACCTTATATAGCATATATGCAAGGTAGTCTTACTTATAATTATGGTAAACTCGGTTTAATGAAAGCTGTTGATAATTTACTTTTTAAATAGTATAATTAAATTATAGGAGAGTAGGTAATTATGGGATTTTTAAATTTATTGTATCAGGATACTTATGCCTCAGTTCATAGTAGGTTTGGTTTGGATTCTTTTTTTTCGATAATATTGGGGGTTTTTGCGATAATTTTTTTAGTTCTTTTTATTATTTATCTTTTGACCGCTGTTGGGCAATGGAAATTATTTAAAAAAGCTGGAAAACCTGGGTGGGCAGCTTTGGTCCCTGTTTACAATACTTATGTATTGTGCCAAATTGTCGGTGTTAGTCCATGGTGGATTCTAGTTACTTTTATTGCTGGAGTTATTGCAGGAATGGTGCCTATGCTATCATTTATAATGACTATTACTTCTGTTTATTTTGGCGTATTGATTGCTGTTAGTGTGGCTCGTAGTTTTGGTAAGAATGATGGATATGCTATAGGAATTTATTTTTTGGGATTTATTTTTTATCTAATTTTAGGTTTTGATGATAGTAAATATTTGGGCCCTAAGCCTATGAGTGACATTATTTTTAAAAATAATAATACTTCTCATTTTAGTACTGGAACCTCTTCAAGTAATATGAATTCTACTTCTAATACTATTGATAGTGAGACTAAATTTTGTACAGGTTGTGGATCTCCGATAGCGATTGATATAAAATTTTGTCCACATTGTGGAAAAGAATTGTAAGAATATTTTCATATTCTTTTTTTTTATACATATATTTTATTAGAGATGAGGAGGAACCGTATGATTAATAAACAAAATTTGTGGTTTTTAACATTGTTTAGTTTGATTTTGGTACTTAGTGTTTACTATATTACTATGCCTAATGATTTACTTACCAAAGCAGTTACTACAGAAGAAAAAAATAAGAGTCAAGAAGAAGTAAAAGAGACGGTTGAAGAGGTATCTTCCCTTACTGCTATGAGGGTTAGTTTGGAAGAGGAACGGCAAAGTTTAATGGATGATTTGCAGGAACAATTGACGAGTGATACGATTAGTAGTGAAGAGAAAAATAATGCTTATGAACAATTAAAATATTTAAATACTTTGCAGAGTAGAGAAGAAGAATTAGAAAAGCAGATAAAGAGTGAACTAGGGTTAGATTCTTTTGTTAAAATTGATAATACTGATGTTTCTGTTGTTTGTGTATCCTCTAAACATGACAGCAGTCTTGCCAATAGTGTTATGAGACTGATTCAATCCTCTTATGATCAAAAGATGTATATTACAGTAAAGTTCCAAAAAGCTTAGGTATATGCATACAACAAAGTATTTATTTTACATAGAATACTTTAGGTGGTGCGAATATGGCAAATGGAATTTTAACAGCCAGAGAAAGAGAAATATTTGAGTTGTTAATTCAAAATATGACTACAAGAGAGATTGCTAAAAAACTTAATATTAGCGAAAAGACAATCCGTAATCATATATCTAATACGATGCAAAAACTGGGGGTTAATGGCAGAGCAGCAGCCGTTGTGGAATTATTAAAACTTAATGAGTTGTCTATATAAATCGTACTAAAATAGTACGATTTTTCATATACTTTCTTAGGTGATTTTATGCTTAAATCGAAGGCTATTCGAAAAATTTTTGTGACAACTTTATCTTTGTTTATTTTACTTACTGTTTATTCTTTACCAACATTAGAGGAACCATATACTCTCAAGACTAATTTAGAAATTGAAAATACAACAGGAATTTATACTAATAATTTATATTTATTAAATTCAGATGGGTATTTAGTTAAAAGTAAAATATTTTTAGACAGTTCTGATTTAGAAAGTAAAATCAAAGAGATTTTAAAAGAGTTAACTGTTCAAGAAGATAATCATTTTCCTAAGGGCCTTTATCCATATATTCCTAAAGAGGCAAAAGTTTTAAATGTTTTATGTGGCGAAAGACAGGTTACTATAGACTTTTCAAGTGAATTTTTAGATATGAAAGTAAATCGTGAAAAACAGATTATTTCTGGAATTGTTTATAGTATTTTAGATTTAGGTGAAGTGGATGAGGTAATTATTTTAGTAGAAGGAGAGGTTTTAAAGGAATATCCTAATACACATGAGCAATTAGATAGCCCTTTAACCAAGGATATCGGTATTAATAAAGAATATGAGTTGACTTCTAGGAATGATATTTCTAAAGTCGTTGTTTATTATTTGTCGGAAATAGAGGATAAACTTT
>CALVKW010000092.1 GCA_944333345.1 uncultured Bacilli bacterium
TCTCTCATCCCCTATTTTACCTTCATTCCAAATACCATGAATATTTAGTAGTCGTAATTTTTGATTATTTATTTCTAGTATAGCAACTATAACTGCCCTCGCATGATCGGTTTTTCTGAAGTCTGTCGTATCTCTAAATATCTGATATTTTTTGTAAAAAAATTGATTACTAGCTTCTATTATTGGATATTTTGAAATAATTTCATTTCCTTGTTCTGCCATTCCTCCAAAATCTTTGGTGATTGTCCCATTTTTTATATGTTTATCGGCTACCCATAATGGTCCAAAGAAACTATGATGATGAGTATCTTTTAAGCTTTCTTTTATAATTTTACTGTTATTATATCTATCATATACAGTTTCCTCTATTCCTCGCATCACTTCTTGCAATGTGACAATATCAGATTTTGTATTTTTTAGAAAATCTATTACTTTTTCATTATTATCTAATTTTATCGATACATTTAAATCAACTAATCTCATCGGTTTTCTCTCCTGTTTTCACTTTCTTTTTTACTATTCATAACATTGTATGTGATTTTTTCATACAGTTACTCTAATCCTTTAATATATAAAATGTCTTCTATCGATTTATCCATATTAAATCTTCCATTTCCTACTGGATAAAAAACTGAATAATATTCATGATTATCTTTTAAAAACTTCTTTTTTCTAACTTCTGATACTTTTATTTTTTCATTTAAAACGATAGATGATACTTGGTTTCCAAATAGTACAATTCTTTTGGGGTTTACGATATCGATTTCTTTTTTAAATAACTTTAAATAGTTTTTAAATACTTCATCTTTTAGAGGTCTTGCATCCACTTGTGTACATTTTGCTAGATTGGTGATATATACATCATGTTCTTCTAAATTTTTATAAACTTTCTCACTAAAATCCTTTGTCCAGTCCTGTTTCTTTTTACTTTGTATTTCTTCAAAAATATCATCATCTATTAGTTTTAACTCGTGAAAAAGTTTCCAAACATTTTTTGTACCTAACCAAGGGTATCTTGGACCATCCCAGGACTTTTCTGCAGCAATATTCCCTGCTGTTGGATTCATAAATACAAAGCATAGTTTAGGATTTTCTTTTTTTCCACCGAAGTAAATGGAGTTTAGTGATTTATCGCCATATTTTCTTTGTAATTTATCATATTTTTCATATAATTCTTCTAACATACTATTACTTCCTTTTTAGTGTTCCACAGATTTCTTGATATGTTTTTTTCATGTATTTTTTATTTAAGATATATTTTTCACCGTGTCTTGCTAGATCTGTTAAGACTTGTTCATAAAATTTGGCTGTTTTTTCATGAACTGGTGAGAAATCAATATGGTCATACCAATATTGTAGTGGGGCTGTTTGATCAAATTTATCCTTTTTATAGGTTTTCCCCGCTGCAATCCTATCACAAATACTTTCTACTACGTAAGAATAAGGCATCATTACTGGACCTTCTTTATCTACCCAGTATTCAGGATGGTGAGGATTTCTTCCTTTATGATGTAACCACGCTTCGCTTTTTCCTGTTTTTCTTTTGCATTCCGAAATTGGAGAGTATTTTCCCACATAATATTTGGCTCCTTCTATAAATTCTTTAGGAGAATACTTTGATAAATCATGGGTGATTCCTCTCCATATAAGGCCACATTTAAAACACATATTCATTACTTTTACTCTGTGTGACGTTATTGTTATGAAATGTTTTATTACATGCATACTACTCCCTACTTTCACAGATAATAGTATATCAAACGCTTGAAATTAAGTAAATAAATACAAAGAAAAAGCATGAATTTTCATGCTTTATGATGTATATGTTTTATAAGCATCATATTGAGGTACTTTTAAGT
This sequence comes from uncultured Bacilli bacterium, assembly GCA_944333345.1. Lineage (GTDB taxonomy): Bacteria > Bacillota_I > Bacilli_A > RF39 > UBA660 > Faecimonas. Next base: position 1,860 of record CALVKW010000092.1, read on the forward strand.
ATTCTTCCTTAATTGCAGCTTTAATATCTTTTTCTAGAGTTTCATCATATCCAAAGAATGCTTGGTCTCCTATAATTAAACATGGAACACCGTTCGAATCTTCTCCTATTTGAGTAAGTAGTTCTTGTTGTAAATTTCTATTGTCTTCGTTATACCATACCTCTAATGTATATAAATCAAAATATTTGTCATATGAGGCATCTAATGAATTTAGGAATTTTATCATTTGTTCACTCTGTTCACTACCATCTCCCCAGAACATATATACATTTATTTTTTTATTATTATAATTTATTTCACTTGTTGTTTGTTCTTTCAATACTCTAGTCACATCTTCTGCATTAGAAACCTGAATTATTAATAATGTTATAATGATTGCTGTAATAATTAAAACAACTACTAATATTAGAATAATTTCTTTTGTTTTTCCTGTACTCTTTTTTTTCATATTTTCCACCCTTTACTATCTTTTTATATATTTATCTGTTTTATATATTGTATCATTAATTTGTAGATAAAGGGAATACTTTCCTGATAAATTTTCTTTATTTATGTATTTTGTGACAACTATTCCTTTTTCATTTTCTTCTTCGGTAAAGATATCAACACACATAGCCGTATACGGTCTTTTACTGATTGGAATACTGTATTCTTTTATTTTTCCATTTTGATAAAGTATTGCTTTTACTTCGGTACCTCGTCTAAATCTTCCACTTACCTCTAGTCTATCTTCCTCATTAGAAATCGTAATGTTATGTGATTTATATTCATTGTCTATTTCTTTAGCATTCATAATAAAACCAAAACTTGTTTTATCTACTTCTGTTTCTCCAAGAGTCCCTTTTACTTCTGCATTTTCTAATTCAAATGTATCATTTCCATATAAAGTCATCTTTTCTACTCTATAGTTATTTGTTGGTAAAATAATTTCAAATATGACTTCATCCTCTAATATTTCTACGGTATCACTTACTAGGCAATCTGCTCCGCCTATTCCCGCTGGTTGATTAGAGTTTTTTCCGTCTACATAAACAATTCCTCCAGAATGGACAATATAATGATTTTCATCTAGATAATCAACATCTGAAATATATGGTGAATAAAACTCGTTTCCTCTTTCTTTGCCATATTCCCATATTTGTTCAATTGTCATATCCTCTGTTGATATTTTATACATTACTCCTCTAGAATAACTATCTTCTGCACTTACATATTCCTCTTTATTTTTTGATTTATTATTTCCATTGTCAAATAGGAACACATATCCTTCTGGGGTAATCATTGCGGCATGTTGACTCCACTGCCATTCAAAGTCATCTCCTACTGGAGTAAAAAAGTACTTTTGATATTCCTCACTCCAATTTGTAGGATCTCCAATAATCCAATTTAATTCTTCTGTTTCGTAGTCGATGTTAATTACTGCATCTTGATGTCTTCCTGATAAAGTGATGGAATTCGTTTTTTCATCATACCATACTGAATTATTATGGAACCAATCGTATTCTACCCAGTTTTCACTTTGACCATCTTCCATATTTAGGATATCTTTTAAATCAATTTCTTTTACAATATTACCAGTGTCTCTATCTAGTTCTACGATATAGTCTTCTACTGTTCCTTCTTCACTTTGAAAATCGTCACTAGCAACTAATAAATTTCCATTTGGCATTTCATAATAGTCATGGTGATATCCTCCTGGCAGACTATATTCTACATAGATTTTTCCTAGCATATCCATCTCATATAAACCGGTTAAATAATATGGACTGTTTACTAGTCTTTCTGTACTTACTAATAAATGACCATTTTTTAATCTATTTATTTCCCATGGTGCTGGATTTGTTAGATACCACCTAACGTCTCCATTTGTATCATAGGCACATGTGTAGCCATCACTTGATGGTGTGAAAAAATATAGGTCGTTTGTTAATTTACTTTCTTCTTTTTCTATGGATGTAGGTAAAATAAAATCTTCTGGTAGAGGGTCCGTTTTTATTTTTATTTCTTGTTTTTCATCTCCACATTCAATGATTACTGTATTTTCTTTATCTGGATATAATCCATAAATTGGTAAGTAATGAATTTTTTCTTGTTCAAATTCATGAGTATAGGTTGTTAATTCATCTTCTCCTTCAATAGTTACGCTTGGGGATAAGTTCTCTTCTGTTTCAAAGATAACTAAAGCGGTTAATGGAGAATTATTATATGGGTCTACTATAATATTAGGATTTTCTAGGGTATACCCTTTACTTTTAAACCCTTTTTCTAATTCTTGTTGTTGGCTCCTTAAACTTTTTGTGATTATTAACTCTTCTTTTGCTGTCGATAGGTTATTTAATACTAATAAAGTTATAATAATTCCTATAAAAATTATCGCAATTATTATTAATATCCATTTCTTTTTTGTCATCTTCTTCTCTCCTTTTTATTAGTATACCCTATATTTTTACTAAAAAAAAATAAACGATGCGTTTAGTTACAACTACCTGTTAATTCTAAAGGTATTTTATAGGTTGTCAGTTTATCATCTTCATCTAATAAATTTATACTAATATATAGATTACTGTTTTGTATATTATTATTTGTACAAGTGAAGTTATCTACTCTGAATTCTGTTTCTTCTAATAATTCTGATAGAGTTTTAGGGGTATTATGTTTTTCTAATGATCCACATTGAGACACTTTCTCATCTAAATTATTATGGCTTTCATATAAAATACATTCTACTCCTACATATTTTTTATCTTCATCTCCATCTAAATATTCAATATCCGAAATATAAATAGAATTTTTAGCAGAAGAATAAGCTGCTACTCCACTTACATTAAACTTTTTGCTTGCTGATGTTACATCTGTAAAATTATAATCTTTTGGAGATAAAATAGTATAAATTGTTGTTCCTAGTATTAAAAATAATAAAATAACTACAATTATATATTTTTTAGAAATTTTTCTCTTTTTTTTGCTTCCTGTTAATATACTATCGATATCTATATTAAATTCTTTACTTATTTTTTGTAGTATTTCAATATCTGGAATACCTCTTCCATTTTCCCATTTTGATACTGCTTGTGCAGTAACATTTAATTTATTTGCAAATTCTTTTTGGGTCATTTGATTTTGTTTTCTAATGTTTAAAATGAATTTTCCTATTTTTTCTTGATCCATACTGCACAAACTCCTTCTTTAATATTATAACTTCTTTTTTTCTTGTTTTGTATATTTTTAAGGAAATTTTCACAATAAAAAGGCTATTTTTTAGCCTTGTTTTTATCAATATGAATTGGATCTACATGGATTACTGTTAAGAATACTTCTGGAATCTTTGCAGTAATTTCTTTTTCTAGATGATTTGCTATTTCATGACTTTTAAATGTTTTTAGATTTCCGTCTACTCGGATGGTAAAAAATATTTGGTATTGATAGCCTACTGGTGCAGAGTGAAAGTCTTTGATTCCTTTTACTGTATCGTGGTCTTTAATAATCTCATACACTAATTCTTTGGTTTTATCATCGATAGATTTATCCATTAATATATCATAACTTTCTTTAAATATTGTTATTCCAGTTATGATAATCCAAATAGATATTCCTATACCTACAATTCCATCTATAAAATAGATTTCGATACTTCCTAAAAGGATAGCTAATAAATTTAGTGTTGTTACGATGCAATCATTTTTATGATCTTCACAGTTAGCTTTCATTAATAAGTTATTATATTTTTTAGCTATGTTTTTTGTATATAAATATAGAGCAAATTTTGTTATTATCGTAATAATACATATAATTACTAACCAAATAGAAAATGTAAATTGTTCTTGATTAATTAAGGATTGTAGGGAGTCGATTGCTACTGTTAGTCCCATTACAATCATGGTAATACTAATTAATAAAGAATAAATATACTCTGCTTTTCCATGACCTAAATTATGATCTTCGTCTGATGGTTTTGATGCAATCTTATTTCCAATCAAGGTCATTAAAGATGAGAAAATATCTCCTGCACTATTTGTTGCATCTGCTAGCATGGCCTGACTATTAGTGATTAATCCGATGGCTCCTTTTAATAACAATAATATAATGTTACCAATAATACCTAAAATGCTCGCTCTTTTCGCAGCTTTAAATCTTTCCATTCTTACACCTTCATTCGCTTGTTACATTATACTACGTTTTTTTCTGGTTTTCTAGACTATACTTTTTTCTTTTCGGTGTTTTTTCTACCGTTTTGTTTATCTTTTTATATAAAGTACTATTCCTATAATTTCTATCTTCTGTTACTTCTTTTTTCGTCGTAATAAAATTAGGAAGTGTTGTTTCTT
>CALVKW010000093.1 GCA_944333345.1 uncultured Bacilli bacterium
AAGCGTAACGAGATAAGGCTGCACCAGATTCGCCGAGAATAGCATGAAAAGGAATAACATAAAGAATTCCTAATATCTTAGTAAGAACAATTCCAAAAGTCGCAATAAAAGCACCTTTTACAAAACCGCTCTTAGTAACACCAGTCTTTTTTTTACTCTTCTTCATCTCTTGCCTCCTAATATAACTATCATATCACAAAACAAAAGAAAAAACACTGTTACTTAACAGTATTTTTATAAGAAGCCTCAGCTCTTTTCCTATCAATTAATTGATTAAAATAAGAAAAACTGTTTTTTTGAGTCTCCACAGATTGAAATCTTCTTCCCTTTAAAATATCTGAATTAAAAACATCTCTTTCTAACCTAGAAATAAACTGATTTTGATAAATAGAATCTAAAGAATCCCAGTACTGCTTCCTATCATCAGAAGATAATAAACAGAAATTAAAAATTGCTTCACCAATAAACTGATCAACAATTAATAATTGGTCCTCTAAAGAAAAAGATAAAGGTAATTGAGAAAGATGACTCATCTCTTGATACAACAACTTCATTCGTATTAATGGTTCCTTTTCAGTAGATACCCCCTTTAAAAATTCTAAGAAATCAGAAGAAGTATAGCTAGAAACAGCCTGATCTTGTTGGTAAATGTTTTGAATATCTTCTTGTAATTCAGACAATTTAGAAACATAAGAAGATAAAGCCATATCTAAAGCGGCAGCACTTAATTTAGAAGCATCCTCTCCATAACTTTCAAGTATAGAAGCTAGTCTTTTATAAAATGCGGATTGCCTATCTGTATCAAGTTCAGTAATCATTCCCTGTATTTTAGTAGTAAGATTAACAAATTGCACATTATTAGAAACTTTATGAACTTCTTCCTGTAAAACATCAGTATTCATAGGTTTCTTACCTTCATTAGGATTTTGTACATATTGATTAGAATTAGCATACTGTAAAACCAAATTATAATGAGAAGAAGTATGTTGCTCCCGAATATATTTTTCTATATCTTCTTTAGAAACTTCTTCACGCTCACTAACAGAGGCAAAAACACAGAAAGAAATAGAAGAATCCATAGAATGCTCCAACCTGTCTTTTTGCTTAAGTACATAATCTCGATTTGTATAATGCTCATAAGACACAATAGGAATATAAATACCCGTAGCCAAATCCATTACATACCCTTTCTTATCAGAAGAATCTGTAACAATTAATGAAACAACCTCGGAATCATCCAATAATTTTTGAAATTGCCTATCAAACGTTTGCCAAAACCTAGGAAATACTAAATGTTTAGGAAAAGCATCAGGAAGATAATAAGCATTTACTCTATATGTATTTTGATACTTATCAAAAGAATTCATCTATACTCCCTCCTTTCCCAAAACTTTAACCGAATCAAGCTGTGAATAACTAGCAATAGTATTTTTTAAATAATCTCTTAAAAATGGAATATCTTTATCAGATTTTAAAGCTTTCTCTTCATTATAATTCTTTAATGCGTTAACCACGGCAATATCTCCATCTGCCTCACTAACTTTATCGATATGATTATCAACAACCGTTGCTAAACGTTCAACAGTAGAATCATTTAAAAGTAAAATAGCACTAGCCTGTTCAATACCATTAAGTTTTAGCAAAGAAGAAAACAATGCTTCATCTATTTCTTGTTGAGCTTTTAAAGAGTGCAATAAAGTAGCGGGACTATCCATAGCTTTACGTTGAAAATCTAAAGAAAAATAATAAATACTTTTAAAATTATCATATAAATTAGTAGAATCACATTCTAAAAACTCCAAATAAGGAGATACCCATTGATAGTTATCAGATGTATCAGAAGTAGATAAATGTGCCTCAATATCAGTTAATCCTTTCAAAAGATTATTTTGAATAATAGATTTATCTTGAAGCGTTAAAAAACTATCTTGTAACTTTTTAATATCAGAATCATACTGTTTTAAAACAGAATTTAATTTACTTAAATATTGCTCTTTTACAAATGGATTAGAATCCGTTGATAAAATCATATTTCTAACTTCTAATATTTGAGGTAAATAACTAGAAAAAGTAGAACCGTCGAAAGTAAGGACAGAAACAGATTCCTGATCATTAGTATCTTTCTGAGAAAAAGATACAGTCTTTTTAACCTCTTGTTTAGGAGTTTCTTTTAAATGGGAAGAATCAGAAATTACTTGATTAGTTTCTAAATAGGAATCTAAAACATTCTCAAAGTTGGTATAATATGTTCGATATTCCTTAATCTCACTTCTATTAACCGTTTTACATTTATCTAAAGTAGATGGTAGAAAAATAAAAAAGGAAATATGTTCATCTTTGCTAGCAGGTCGACCATTAACCATTAATCTAATTTTTTTTGACGAACTATCAAATTGATAATAAACATAAGGAATGACTTTCTTACTACGAATTTCTTCTAAACATCCCTTTCTATTCAAAGTAACGTACAATTTTCTTATAATAGAAAGCTCAGCATCAAAATCATGAAATGATAATTTACGAAACAATTCATAGCCGGCTGCTTCTTTTGAAGTAACAGAAAGTTCAATAGGTAATTTCTTATTATCTTGCAAAAAAACAGGAGGAAGAGAATATGTTTTTCTTCGTTCAAAAGGAAAATTCTCTTCAGTAGAAAAAATATGACACATTTTTTGTAAATCAACACCAATAGCATCACGTAATTTTTTAGCATCATCTAAATTAAAAGAATCCATATCATCGTTATCAAATATTTGATTATGCAAATATCGATAACGACCACGAGGATTTTCATTTCTATCTAAATAACGAACAACATCGTCATAACTCGCTTTTTCAGAAAACAATTGCAAGGAAGGAACTCCAGCATAGCAATCAAATAAACTAGTATCTTGAAATTCCAAAATATAACTCGGAACAGAAGAAAAATGCTCTACAGACGAACCTGTATAACGATCCATTTTCCTAACAGAAAAATCTTTATAAACTAATTTATCTCCCCGAAAAACAGGCAATAATAGTCCAGTAGAAATATCTTTGACATACCCTTCCTGACCAGAGTCTATAACAAAAACAACATCCTGACTATTCGGATAATCATGAAGTGTTTTAGAAACATCATCAATCAAATCTTTTTCTGATATTTCATCCCCTGGAAAATATTGATATAATTTAGTACGAAAAATTTCCACGACAATCCCCCCAAAATTGAGCTAATTATATCATAATTTCAACAAAAAGTCAAAATTAATAATAAACAATCATTGCCGAAAAACAAAATACTTGCTCTTCACTAAAAACGCCTATACTAACTTGATATTTAATATCGACAACTTCCCCATCTAAATCTTCCAAAAAATCATTAATATCATTTTCTAAATCTTTTTCATCTTCTTCATCAAAAACTTTAACTTTCATTTTTATCACCAAAATAACTATAAAAAAAGTTTTCCACAAAATTTGTAGAAAACTAGCAAATATTAACTCAATAACCAATTTAAAAGATTATCAATATAATCTTCAATGATAGTTATATTCTCACCAAGAAGTCCGATAATAGGATTCAATCCATCCTTATTATGGAAGTCAGAACCAATAGTTGTCTTTAAATTATTTTCTTTAGCAAACTTCATCCAAAAATCTGTTTCATTAATTTTATTATTATCTTTATCAACATAGACATAATTAGCTTCAATTCCATCCGCTTGCATTTCACGAACTAATGCTAAAGTATCATCAGGCATAAAATTATCTTCATATTTATAAGCAACCGGATGTGCCAAAATAACTTTTCCACCAGCAGAACGTATTAATTTTGCTGCTTCTACTGGAGTAATAGTAGCCTTTTTAACATAAGCAGGACATCCTTCATTCATAATACTTTCTATGAATTCCCCTTTATCAGGAATATGTCCAAAATTTTCTAATAAAACTTTTTCATTTTTTGGGTTAGTAACTACATCAGAATAAATATGTGCTTTAGTAACCGCTTCTATTTGATCAAGCTGTGAAACATTTACTACATATCCTAATTCATTTAACTTTTCTGATACATTATATAAATAATCATGTCTAGCATTTCTCAAAGCAGATAATTGTTTAAGTAAATTTTCATTTTTCATATCAAAATTATACCCTAAAACATGAAAACCACATTTTCCAGTTTTAGTAGAAATTTCAACTGCTGGAATGATTTTAACGTTTTTAGTTTCTGCATAATCAAATAACTCATCATTATAGGCATCAATAGTATCATGATCAGCAATAGAAATAACACTAACTCCATTATTAACAGCTTCATCAATAACCTCTTTAGGGGACATTGCTCCATCAGAACAATTAGTATGAATATGTAAATCTATTATTTTCTCCATAACATCTTCCCTCACTGCTTAAACTTAATTGTAACATAAATATGAAAAACATACTAATTTTCTATAAATATGTGGTTTAATGATTCACTTTTTTCAAAACTAACGGCCTATCCTGCACATAAGGGATATCGTTTTCTAAAGCAATTTCTGCTTTTGTTAGTTCTTGACCTAAATAAAAAGCATGATCCATATTACTAATATGAAAACAACATTTATCACGTAAGGAAGTAGCTGTTTTCCCTTGATAATTTTTCTCTAAAACACCATCTTTTGTATAAAAAGAAACATCAATCATCTGATTACGATTTTCAATAAAGAAATATCCTCTTTCATCTTCTTCACAAAAAGAAACATGACCATCTACATAAGTAGAAATATCCTGAAAGTTTCTTTCATATACATGGGCAGACCCAGTAATAGTATTGACATACCCTCTTTCAAGTCCTAACTCTTGGCATAAAACATCTTGAATTTTTAGTATCCCATAAATATTCCTAGGAAAACCATTATAAACATCATTTGCCCTTAAATAAGCCAGTATATATAGTTTATTATCCTGAACAATAGCTTGATATAAATCAATACAAGGAACTTCATCTACATAATCAATCGTCGGATTCCAAAGCACTGCAACAGCTCTTCTTGAATAAAGTTTATTTCTTAAAGTATCGATTAAGTATTGTAACTGATCGACATTACCATAATTACGAAATCTATCGCCATAAGCATATTGTAAATCATCAGGTTTACCTTTAGAAAGCAAAGTACTAGCGTATAAATCCAACTCCTCTTTAGTAATTCCCAACTCTCCTACCATAGAAGGATGATCTAAATCTTCATTCCTAACAACAATAGATAAATCCATAAGTTCTAACTGCTCTTCGTCATAATCAGAAAGTTTTCGATTACCATAGGTTCCAATCAACTTCAAACTACGCATCCATGCCTCCTTAACAGTATTAGCGCGTATCAAAAAGCCAATCTTCTCACTTACAAGATTATCTTTAACTTCCTCAATTTGCTGAGAAAAACTAACTACATCATCACGCCAAGGAGAAGAAACATTCATCTGTTCTAAAACTGAATTCAAATCCTTACTAGAAACAACAGAAATATGATTTTTAAAATACTCACAAAATTCTTGAATAGCTTGATCAGAAAACTGAAATTTTTTTTGAAAACGAATCTCCTCTGTTTCTAAAAAATGTAAAAATTCTTGAATACTATCAGCTATTTTAGGATGAATATCAGAGTCTTCCAATAAAATCAAATGAGAAATCTGTGGATTTAAAAACAAATTAGCAATAATAAAATTAATACCATTCTTAGTATATAAAGGGCCAATAGAAATAACTTTCTCCAAAGCATCACTAGATAATTCATCATGAATTAATCTAGGTGTCTTCCATCCAGTAATAATACCAACACCAAAATCTTTACTTTCATCAAATAAAACAACATTAGGATAATACTTTAACATAAACATCACTCTTTCTAGTCTATAACAGAATATCATAAAAAAAGAAAACAACAGTGTTGCAAAAGCAACAAAAAAGAAGAATTTTTAATTCTTCTTCCCATATAACTTTTGATACAACATAGTAGCATAACCTTCCAAATTACGAC
>CALVKW010000094.1 GCA_944333345.1 uncultured Bacilli bacterium
GGTACAATAGAAACATTTACTATCGCAACCGAAGACCATCCAAACATTGTAAGAATGAGTAACTGCTTTGCAGAATAGTAAATAAAGATAAAAAAATAATAAACAGAAAAGTAGAACTTATACATATAAGATATTTTAAGAAATATTTTATATGTTTTTTGTTTATAAGAAAAAGTGTGATATAATAACTAGAGTTAAAGGAGGAATTCCAGTGAAAGATAAATTAACAAAAGAAGAAGTATTACATGTTGCTCATCTAGCTAGAATTAAAGTAGATGATGACGAAATTGAAAAATATCAAGTAGAGTTAAAACAACTTTTAAATGATGTAGATAAAATAAAAGAAGTGGAAGGGTACGATGAGGAAAGAATGATTGCACCCTGGACTCAAGATGCTACTTTAAGAGAAGATACTCCAGGAGAAATGTTAAACCCAAAAGAAGTATTAAAAAATGCTCCAAGACATAGTGGAAACTATATTGAAGTACCAATTGTAATTAGTGAGAGTGAGGGAGCTTAATATGAAATATTTAGATAAAACAATAGAGGAAATTCATGCGTCATTAAAGAAAAAAGAAATTAAGCCAATAGACTTAGTTGAAGAAGCGTTCACAAGAATTGAAGAAGATAAAGAATTAAATGCCTACATTACATTAAATAAAGAAGAGGCAATAAAAAGGGCACAAGAGCTAGAAGCAAAAGAAGTAGGGGATAATTTATTATTTGGTCTACCTATTGCTGTAAAAGATAACATTTTAACGAAAGATTTAAGAACAACTTGTGCTTCTCACATTCTAGATAATTTTATTCCTATATATAATGCAACAGTTGTAGAAAAAATTAATGAAAATGACATGATTATTATTGGAAAAACAAATATGGATGAGTTCGCCATGGGATCAAGTAGTAGAACTAGTTACTTTGGAGCTCCTAAAAATCCATGGAACAAAGAAAAAATATCAGGGGGGTCTTCAGGCGGATCTGCAACAACAATTTCCGCAAGAGAGGTATTATTTGCTTTAGGAACAGATACTGGAGGATCTATTCGCCAGCCTGCAAGTTATACAGGAATTGTCGGAATGAAACCAACCTATGGTAGAGTATCTCGCTATGGAATTGTAGCTTTCGCATCAAGCTTAGACCAAGTAGGACCAATGACCAAGAATGTATATGAAAATGCACTACTTTTAAACGTAATCGCAGGACCAGATGATAAAGATTTAACATCGGCTAATAAAGAAAAAGAAGATTTCACTAGAAAAATTGGCAAAGATATCAAAGGAATGAAAATAGCTCTTCCTAATTACTTTATGAGTGATATCGTAACAGAAGAAATTAGAAATGAAGTCGAAAAAACAAAGAAATTATTAGAAGAAAATGGTGCCACAGTAGACTATGTAGATATGAAATACCTAGATAAAGCTGTTACACTATATCAAATTATCGCCATGGGAGAAGCTTCTTCCAACTTAGCTAGATTCGATGGAATAAGATATGGTTATTCTACTGATAATCCAAAAGATATTGAAGATTTATATTTAGAAACAAGAAAGAATGGATTTGGCAAAGAAGTAAAAAGAAGAATTATGGTAGGTTCTTACCTATTAAGCGGAGAAAATGCGAAAATTTATTACAACAAAGCCTTATCTATTAGAGATGATATGAAAAAAGAATTTGATAGAATCTTTAAAGATTATGACTTAATAATCGGACCAACGACCACAACAACAGCCTATGACTTAACAGATCCAATGGATGATCCATCGAAAAGTTTTATGGACGATGTATTAGTAATACCAGTAAATATGGCTGGATTACCAGGATTATCTTTACCAATCGGATTCGGTAAAAATCATATGCCAATAGGCTTACACATTATTGGTAATAGTTTTGAAGAAGCAACTATCTACCAACTAGCAAGTTTCTTAGAAAAGAAATTAAATTTAGAGTTAAATCCAAGAAAGGATGATGAAAATGTCTAACTATATTCCAACCGTCGGTATCGAAGTACACTGTGAGTTAAAAACAAATACTAAGATATTTTCAAATAGTATCAATGGTTATGGGCAAATGGCAAATTCTCTAACTAATGTAGTAGATTTGGGATACCCAGGAACTCTTCCTACGTTAAATAAAGAAGTACTAAATCTAGCCATCAAAGCAGCGCTTGTCCTAAACTGTAAAATTAGAAGACAAATGCATTTCGATAGAAAAAACTATTTCTATCCAGATAATCCTAAAAATTATCAGATTACACAAGCAGAAACGCCAATTGGATACGATGGATATGTAGAAATAGAAGTAAATGGTAAAAAGAAAAAAATAGAAATTGAAGAAATGCATATTGAAGAAGATACTTGTAAAAGTACTCATAGAGGAACAAAAACACTATTAGACTTTAACCGTGCAGGAGTTCCATTAATAGAAATTGTAACAAAACCATGTATGGAAAGTGGAGAAGAAGCAAAACTTTACCTAGAAAAATTAAGAGAATTACTATTTTATAGTGATGTATCCGATTGTAAGATAGAAGAAGGATCCATGAGAGCAGACGCTAATGTATCTATTAGAAAGAAAGAATCAGATCCATTTGGTACAAAAGCAGAAATTAAAAATATCGGTTCTATTTCCAATGTAAAGCTAAGTATTGATAAAGAAATAGAGCGCCAAGCAAATCTTTATGATAATGGTGAGACATTCTTACCGCAGACAAGACGTTTTGATTCGAAATTAAACGATACGGTTTTAATGCGTGTAAAAGAAACTGGAAATGATTATCGCTATTTCCCAGAACCAGATATTCCTTACGTATATGTTACAGAAGAACAAATTGATGAAGTTAGAAAAACAATTCCTATGCTTCCAGAAGAAAGAAGAAAAAAATATATAGAACTTGGTATTAGTGAAGTAAATGCTAAGAAATTAGTGGGACATCGTACATTAAGTGACTATTTAAACGAATTGTTGGAAGAAAAGATAGATTTTAAAACAGCAGCTAACTTATTACTAGGCGATATATCTGCATATTTAAATAAAAATGAAACAGAGATTACAAAAACAAAACTTACCAAGGAAAAATTCATGGAATTAACGAATAATATAAGTGATGGTACTCTTACTAGTAAAAATCTAAAAGAAATTCTAGATATGGTAATGGAAAGTGACAAATCGATTGCTGAAATTGTGAAAGAAGCAGGAATTCAAAATATTACTGATAATTCCGCTATTACCGATATGATAAAGAAAATAATTAATGAGAACCCAGAAAGTGTAGCTGACTATAAAGCAGGAAAAGATCGTGCAATTAAATATCTAATGGGACAAGTAATGAAAGAAAGTAAAGGAAGTATAAACCCTTCTATGGCTATGGATATTTTGAAAGAAGAGTTAAAATAATTGAAAAAGAAATATACATAGTGTATAATAAAAATACTAGGATGTGATGATAATGAGTTTTATAAGAAAAAATAAATTTGTAATTGTAGCAATTGGAGTATTTTTAATACTTGTAATTATAGCTTTTCAAGTAGTAAATATGTTCTTCCCAGAAGAAGGAAAAGCACTATACGGAGACCGCCTAGACGGTATTGAAGAAGTAGAACTTTCAGATAAAGCATTAAGTGGTATTGCCGCAAAAATAGAAGAAGATGCAGCAGTAAAAGAAGCTAGTGTAAGTGTCGCTGGAAAAATTGTAGAAGTAATTATTACAGTACAAGACGATACAACAGTAGAGGCTGCCAAAGGATTAAATACAATTATATTAGATTCTCTAAAGAAAAAAGAAAAATCGTTCTATGATGTTCAAATATTCGTAAAAAAAGACACAGATGCTGCTGACTTTCCAATCATTGGTTACAAACATCATGCAAAAGATAGTTTTTCTTGGACAAAAGATAGAGAGGCTGCATAATGAAAAAAAAATTATTGATAATTGTTCCTATTGTAATAGCAGTATTAACATTTGTTTTTGTTTACCGCTATTATAATAAAGAAGATAAAACAACAACATTAACGATAAGAGAAAAACAATGGGTACAAGAGAATGCAGATAAAACTTATGATTTTGAAGTGGTAAATGATTATCCATTATATGGATTGAATGGAGAAGGGGTTATCTTCAATTTTTTAGATGACTTTGAAAAGAATGTAGGTTTAGAATTTAATAGAATTCCATATTTAAAAGATTCAAAACCTTCAGGAAAAAGTTTTAGAATCAGAATATTAGACAATGATGCTGATTTAGGAAAAAAAGATTTACCACTATTTAATGATACCTATGTCGCAATAGGAAAAACATATCAAAGAATAAACAGTATTAAAGATATAAAAAATACCACATTTGGTGTTTTTAAGGAGGATTCTGAAGACATAAGTTATTATTTAAAAAGTGGTACGAATTTATCATATACAACCTATGATAGTATTGCAGATTTATATAACGCTCTAGATAATAATGAAGTAGATATGATTATTGTTCCAAATATTATGTATTTGAGTTATACAATCGAAAAAGACAAATATTCTATTAATTATTTCTTTACGGAAATGCAAAAACAAATTGTTTTAACATTGAGTGATGATAATAATCAATTAAATGAAATTGTCACAAAATACTATAACAAATGGAGACAAACAGAATATGTAAAAGAATATAATGAAGCTTATTTGAACTATTATTTAGATGCAAATAAATTAGATGCAAAAACCAAAGCGGAATTAATATCTAAAAATTATACATATGGTTATGTAGATAATCCTCCATATGAGCAAATGGTAAATGGAAAAGTAGCTGGAATTGCCGGAGAATATGTAGATAGAGTTGCAAGACTTTCGGGAATTAATTTTAAATATAAAGAATATGAGACAGTTGAAGAATTAGAAAAAGCAATAGATAAAGGTGAAATAGATTTATATTTTGATTATTATAATTATAATAATGATCAATACCAATCAACATTATCAACATTTATCGAAAGATATGTAGTATTGGGAAGAGAAGAAGACAATCATATTGTAACTTCATTCGAAAGTATGAAAGACGAACAAATTGCAATGTTAGGTAATGATTCATTATATAACTATTTTTCTAACAATGCGAGAGCAAAAATAAAAACATACGAAAATATCGAAGATTTAGTAAAAGAGAGTGGAAATCGTTTAATTGTAGTGGATAAAGAAATTTATACTCATTATCAAAATAACGAATTTAGAAACTTAAAATTACTATATACAGACACAATGATGAATGATTATAAATTTATGGTAAAAAATAATAATGATGCATTCTATGATTTATTTAACTATATTATTAATACCAATTCTTATTATAATTATAGAAATAGTGGAATCACAAATTTAAGTGCTTCTATATTAGAAGATTCAACATTTGAACAAGTATATACCATTGTTTTGACAATTATTTTTGTACCTTTAATCATTGCTCTGATCATTTATTTAATTATAAAGAAGAAAAGACAAATCAAAAAAGTAAAAGCCAGTGATAGACACAAATATACAGATATGTTAACATCACTAAAAAATAGAAACTATTTAAATGCCAAAATGCCAGAATGGGAAGAATCAAAAGTATTTCCACAAGCAATTGTTATGGCGGATTTAAATAATGTTAAATATATTAATGATAATTACGGTCATGAAGAAGGTGACGAATTAATTATCAAAGCAGCAGGAATATTAGTAAATACACAACTTGAAAATAGTGATATTATACGTACCGATGGTAACGAATTCTTAATTTATCTTGTTGGATATAGTGAAAGACAAGTTGCAACTTATGTTAAAAAATTAGGTAAAGAGATGAAAAACTTACCACATGAATTTGGTGCAGCCATTGGCTATAGTATGATTACAGATGAAATTAAAACATTAGATGATGCAATTAATGAAGCAACACTAGAAATGATAACTGCCAAAGAAGAGATGAAGTAAAAGGG
>CALVKW010000095.1 GCA_944333345.1 uncultured Bacilli bacterium
ATATCTACACTCCTGATACTACTTAACGATAAATAACAGTATATCACACTTTTTTAAATTACGCAAATTTTATAAAAGAGGGCCATGCCCTCCATCTATTTCCACGTTACTGATGTAACGGCTAATATAGTTTATGCAGGGTTTGTTTGAAATAATCTTTTTTTCACTAAAAATGAATTGTTCCGTCTGTAGCAGTTGAAAAACAAGGAATTTGATATGTTTCAAATTGCTCTACTAATATTGGAGATGGATGATTGTATAGATTATTACGACCGGCTGAGAAAATTGCGTATTGAGGCATGATTTTTTTGATGATCTCCTCATCTGTATTGTTTTTAGAACCATGATGAGCAACTTTTAATACATCGACATGGGAAACATTTGTAAGTGCTAGGTAACTTTTTGTTGTTTCTATCGTAGCATCTGCTAAAAACAGTAGTACTCTATCGTGATACTCCAAAGTGGTTATGATACTGGCAGCATTCTCGTCTTCCTCATTCACGCTAAATAATGAGATGTTGCTATTGATTGTTTGAATTCGTAAATTGGAAACTTGTCTATGGGGAATCTTTTTTCTTTTGCAACATCTGGATCAATTTTCGTTCTTGTTCATTTTGACCGTTGGCATTCAAAAACACCATGCCAATAGGAAACTCTTCCACTAGAAAAGATGCACCGCCAATGTGATCATAATCTCCATGAGTTATGATTAAGTAATCTATTTTTGATATTCCTAACGAACGAAAAAACGGAATCAGTTTGTTTGATACCAGTTGTTCGGTGCGACTTTCTTCTATTGTTCCGATTCCCATTATGCCACCCGTATCGATTAAAATCGTTTTATGGTCCATCCGAATTAAAGTAGCATCTCCTTGCCCAACATCTATGACAACGCTATTCTTAATACAACAAAAAATTGTGAGTGAACAGGATTAAAACAAGGTAACAAGAAAAATTTTGTAAGTGAATAAGATTTGAAAGCATAAAAAAGACCACCATACCGGGTAGTCTTTTTACACACATTATTATTTATATTGTTTTTTAAAACATATTTCACATTTTCTAAACGTCTTATTTAATTTTTTAAATTCCTTTTCAAGTTCATCAAATGAATTAAAATCAACATGATTATATGGTCTCGAATTATAACATGAAGGATTATCTTTTTTATGAACGGTTTTTATATTTTTTTCCATATTGACTGTATATATTATTTTAGTCATTTAACTCTCCTTTACTTATTTATTATTTTTTATATCATAATATCTATAAAAGTATGGTATATATAGTAACGATAGAATGCCTAATAAAAAGCTAATAAATGAAAACTTATATAATAAAAATTGAACGTATAAAAAGTTTACAATAATTATGCCCGCAAACCATTTATTATTAATTTCACATTTTATATTTTTAAATAATCCAACAAAATACCAACAATAAATTAAATTAATAACTAAGCTTCTTAAATCTCTAAAATCAAAACCATAGTTATAAATATAATATATTTCAATAATAAAATTTAGAATTGTTAATGCTACTATCGAAATTAATAAAAATTTTTGTGCAGCCTTAACATTACCTTTTTTTGTTTTAAATCTATTAATAATAATAATAAAATATATTAAAAATGCAAAATCTGTAATTAAAGATATTAATCTTGTAATTCCAAACATTGATGAAAAATCAAAATAATAATTTCCATATGAGACTATATTTTTAATATTGAAAAAGCATATTATAATATAAGAAATTAAAGCAAGGTAAGCAGTTTTCTTTATATCTTTAAAAAAATCTTTAATATTATTCATAATTTCTCCTTAAATTTAATCTATTCCTAGGACATCTTTCAAATCGTCATCGTCATCATTATCTTCTTCTTCAAAATTTATTCCACACTTTGGACATTTTGTATCTGTTTCTTTTACCTTAGCCCCACAATTAGAGCATTTAATATCTTCATCATCATCTTCATATACAGTATCATCTTTATGGTCATAAGAACCTTCTAACTTAATTGTTGCCTTTTCTATTTTATTATTATTTTTTTTGATATCTTTCTTAGCCTTTTCTATTTTTTCTTCTATTTTTTCTATTTCATCTTTCTTTATTTTTCTTACTTTTTCTTTCTCTGCTAAACATTTCTTTTCTTTCTTTTCTTTTTCTTCCTCTAGTTCATCTATTTGTGTTTGAATATTTTTTCTTTCTTTTAACTTAAATAAACCTAGACTAGACTTTTCATCATTTAATCTTTCTATTTTTTTATCAAGTGATTTTATATCAGATAATAAAGGTTTCACACTATCTTCAATTTCATCCTCTATTTGTTTTATACTACTTTTACTTATTTCAATTATTTTTAAACATTCTTTGTTATGTTCCTTTGCTTCTTTTATTTCTTCGAGTAACTTATCTTTTTCTTCTGGATGTTCTTTAAAATATTCTTCTCTTTCTTTTTTTTCTAAGTTTTTAATTTTTTTATCAAATGATAACATAAATCCCAAACCAATTTTGTAGTCATCTAATTCCTTATTAATATATTGTGAAGGAACAGCCATATATTTTTTTACATATTCTTTTAACTTTGAATAATCTTCTGCATTATATATTGTTTCATCTTTTACTGTAACAACTTTAACCATAACTACATTTGATGCCACCAACGTTAAATACATACCATTAATTGCTGTTGACTCTGCTTTTTCCCATCTATTTTTTTCTCTTTCAATGCTTTCTTTGTAGTAATCAACATTATACATATTAATTTTACCTTTAGATTTTTCGAAATAATTCATATAATTATCATAGGCATTCTTATAATGTTTTTCAAATAAATTCATACAAGCAACACTAATTGAAAACATTGCTTCAGATATTTCCATACAAAATTCTGCATATTCTCTTGTTTCTCCTAGTTTCTTTTTTGCAATTTCTAAACCTCTTGCAACCCCTTTGACTGCATCATCAATTTGTGGATTACCAACAGTTGTATTCCAAGCAGAGCATAATCCTCTATATACTAAAGCAATATAATTTTCTGTATCAATATTTAAAACATCACCGAATAATTTGTATGCTTCATTGTTCTTACCATCTTTATAAAGAACTTTCGCATTTTTTATCAAGTTATCAATATTACTTGTATTATCAATTTTAACAGTACCTTCTACTTGGACTGTTCCCTCTACCATCATTTTTTTTGCTTCTTCAACTGAATATTTTATTCCACAACTTTGACATACAAATACACCGTCACTTTTCAATAAATCTGTGCTTCCACACATTTCACAAGTTAATTTTTTCATTATTATACCTTACCTCTTTTCATTTTTTAATATTATTTTTCTTTTATTTACCAATTTTTTTATACATTTTATAGTTTCCAATTCGATATTTTTTTCTAAACTTTTAACAAGTTCATTTATTTCATCATCTATATCTTTTATGGATTCCTTAGAAGTTATATCCATATATTTTAATATTTCAAGCAATTCTTCTAAATCTTTATTATTTTTTTCTTCATTATTTACTAATACTTCAATAGATGATATCCAATTTTTGGCATTATATGTCTTTTCACGAATTTTATTTTCATTGTTGTTAATGTAACCTTTCGCATATATAAGCGAATAAATTATTATAAAATATATTGCCAAAAGTATTAGTGTTAAAATTATCGATATACTTATTGATATATTTATACATCTCGAAAAGAAAAGTATAATAGTAAGCAATATATCAAAAATAACATATATATACATTGTTGGAATATTATGTATATTCTTGCTAAGAGTATTTTCCATCATTTTGGTGCTAAGAAAACAGCCTACTATATTAAAAAATATATAACATATTAAAGTATAGATGAATGATGTAGTATTTTTTATTTCAATTGGAAGAATAACTGCAACTAAACATACAATAATACACATTACTATATTTGGTATTATAATTTTTAAATTTTTCATAAATACTAACTCCTTTCTTTACCACAATTAGGGCAAAACTTACCCTGTTTAGTAAATTTATATGAGCAATATTTACATACTTGATTTTTATTAATCTCTTGACCACAATTATCACAAAACTTTTGATTATTTTCAATCTTACTTCCACAATTGTCACAATATTTTTCGCTATTATTTTCCATATTAGTCATTGCAGTTCCAAAAGTATTATTTACAGCATTACCAACAGAACTCATTATTCCCATTCCTATACCTGCACTACTAAAATTACCTGCGCCCTCATTTTCGGCAACTTTTTCAGCAACATCGTAACTTCTTTCTTCTTGATATGTATAACCTTCTGTTTTTCTCTTTTCTGCTTTACCTTCTGCCTCAATAATCATTTTTTGTTTAGCTGTTTGTTGATTAATTATATCAACTTTTTGTTGTAATTCTGCTTCTGCAATATCAGCATATTTTCTAAAATGTAAGTCTTTGAATTTTTCATATTGTATATCACCATCAGGCTTAACAATAGTTGTGATAAAAAATTGTTTTAAATCAATACCATATTCTTCAAAATCAATATCTAATTTTATCTTAACATCACTTGATATTTTTTCTAATTGTTCATCAATTTCAAATATATTTATCTTATTTTCTCTAATATATTTTGATAAATATGGTTTTAATCTAATCATCAAAAAAGACTTAAAATAAGAAATTAATCTATCTTTATTTAAATATTTTTCTGTTCCAACCAATTTTACTAATAATTTTTTTGAATTAGAAATAGTAATTGACATTTCACCATTAGCACCTATATATATTGGAAAATTATAATTAGGTTCCATATATTGTATTTTACTATCAGTTCCCCATTTCAAAGCCAAATGCTCTACTCTATTTATAAAATAAACTTCACAATGAAATTGAGAAATCCCACCTGTTGGAATATTAATTAGTTTGGACAAAATAGGCAAATTTTCTGTCTCTAAAGTATATTTACCTGGTCCAAAAACATCAAGTGCTTGACCGTTTAAAAAAAAGATTGCTTCTTGCGATTCATGTACTATTAATTGAGATCCAAGATTAAAATCCTCTTTTTCATGTTTCCATATAATCTCATTATTATCGCCTTCGTATTTAATTACATTGTATAATTTCATATATTTACTCCTTCCAAAGTTAGATATCAAATTAATTATATCACGTATAATGTAGATAAGTAAATTGAAGAAGTTGATTTTATAAAAGAGGGCCATGCCCTCCATCTATTTCCACGTTACTGATGTAACGGCTAATATAGTTTATGCAGGGTTTGTTTGAAATAATCTTTTTTTCACTAAAAACCGTATAGTTCCGTCTACAGCAGTTGAAAAATAAGTTGGATTTGCTAGGCACCATAGGTTTACCCATAAATATTATATTACACCAATTCATATTCTCTAGCAATTACTCTATCATCTGAGCAATATTTTATTACATACTTATTATCTTGCTTGCAAATTATTATTCCTATCGTTTTATCTTGATTTATCTTTTTTAAATTTTTATCTATATAATTCATATATACTTGTATTTGACCAATATGCTCCTTTTTTAGTTCCGTTACTTTTAACTCAACAACAACATAACAATTATATTCTATATTAAACAATAATAAATCAATATAGTTAAAACTGTTTCCTACTCTAATCTTATATTCACTTCCTATAAAAGAAAATGAATTACCAAGTTCTTTCATAAATGATTCTATATCTTCTAATATTAAATTATGTAATATTTTCTCGGTAACT
>CALVKW010000096.1 GCA_944333345.1 uncultured Bacilli bacterium
TTTTTTGATGAATTTGGAGTACGAAAAAGTCATCAAAAAATTTCGGGCTTCGCTTAAAATAAATAAGACTTTTTAGATTCTACTTTTTCTAAAAGTATATAAATAGAAAGAAAAATCAAAACAAAAGAATCGCCAGGGGTGTGGGGAAAGCGATTCTTTTATTTTTGCTTCTCAAACTTATTTTAAAATTGTAATTGCTATAAAAGAACATATGAGATATAATAAAAACCAATTAATTATTAGGAGGAATAAAAATACATGATAGACTTAAAAAAAATTTCGAGTGAGGTAAAAAAAGATATTATAAATCCTTCAGTTATTTTTGCTTCACTTCCAAATAAAGCGAAGAAATATGGATATTTAAGACAAGTGCAAGGTGAAGTTTTAAATCAATGGTTTGAACAAAGAAATAAAAAAGATATAATAATAAAAATGAATACAGGAAGTGGAAAAACAACTGTTTCATTACTAATACTACAAAGTTGCTTGAATGAGAATAAGGGTAATGCAATATATGTTGTTCCTGATAATTATTTGATTAAACAAGTAGAAGAAGAAGCAAGAGATTTAGGAATACGAGTAACAACAGATATTAATGATATAGATTATATAAAAAGAAAATCAATACTAGTTATTACTATACAGAAACTTATTAATGGGAAATCAGTTTTTAACACAAAAAACAAAATAGATAATATCGTTATTGATGATGTACATGCTTGTTTAGACAATGCAGAACAGCAATTTATTGTAAGAATAGAAAAGACTAAATTTCCTAGTATGTACAAAGATATTTTTGAATTATTTAAAAATGAATTAGAAAGACAAAATCATATTAATTCATTGAATCTAAAAGATGGATTGCAATCAGCAAATCCTATGCTAGTACCTTATTGGGAAATCAGAACAAAATCAAAAGCATTAGGGAAAATAATAAACAGTTATAAAGAACAAGAAAATTATAAAACAATATTATTTCCGTTTGAATTTTTAAATGATATATTGCAATATTGCAATGTATGCATATCTTATGATTGTATTGAAATATCCCCAGATTGTTTACCCATAAATAAGGTAACTGCATTCTGCGAAGCAACAAGAAGAATCTTTATCAGTGCAACTTTAAAAGATGACGGTAAGTTATTAAAAAGTTTTGATATAAATCCATCAAGTATTGAAAAAGTATTAACTCCAGAAAATGGGTTAGACATAGGAAATAGAATGATACTTTTTCCGCAAGCTATTAATACAGATATTAAAGATGTTGAAATAAAACAATATTTAAAACAAATTTCATCCCAAAAAAGAATAATAGTAATAGTTCCATCTAAAAGAAGAAGCGAATTTTGGAATGATGTAGCTGATAGAGTATTTGATAAGAGCAATATCGAACAAATAAAAAATTATTCAAAAGGCTTAGACGTTTTAATAAATAGATATGATGGAATTGATTTAAAGGATGACTTATGCTCATATTTAGTTATTGATGGTTTACCACAAGCAAAAAGTTTATATGAGCAGATAAAAGAAATCTTATTACGAAATACTAGTCAATCAATGCAAGACAAAATACAAAAGATAGAGCAAGGGATGGGAAGAGGAATAAGATCAAATCTTGATAATTGTGGTGTAGTGATTATGGGGAAAAACTTGTTAAATATTATATATAATAATAATTCAATGGATAATTTTAGTGCGTCAACAAAAGTTCAATTTGAATTATCTGAACAGGTGTCAGAACAATTAAAAGGTAAATCATTAGAAGAAATTATGAAAACATTTGAACTTTGCTTAGAAAGAAATGAAGATTGGCTTTCAATCATGAATGAAGCATTATGCGATATATCTAATTCAACTATCATAAATTACGATGAAAAAGAAATGAAATTAAGTAAAGCATTTAGATATGCGTTGGTTGGAAATAATGTGAAAGCTATTAGTATTATTCAAGAAATAGTAAATGAAGAAACAAATGAAATAATAAAAAGTTATTATACGTTTTTACTAGCAAAATATACAGATTTTGTAGATCAAATAGAGTCGCAGAGAATACTATTGAAAGCAAAGCAATTAAATGGAGATATAATTTTACCATTAGAGGGATATGATTATATACCGGCTAAAACACAAAATGTAACTCAAGCGGAAAATATAATTAAAATAATAAATAATAAATATGATGGTGATTGTCAAAGATATTTATATGCATTAGAAACTATAAATGCAAATTTAATATTTTGTGAAAATTCTCATACCACATTTGAAAATAATATAAATGATTTATGTCACCATTTGGGATTTGAAGGAAACATGCCAGAAAAAGAAACTAGTGAAGGACCAGACAATTTATGGAACTTAGGAAATAACAAATATTTAATAATAGAGTGTAAAAATGAAACAACAACAGATTTTGTTAGTAAAAAAGACTGTGGACAACTTGAAAACTCGATTAACTGGGGAAAGGAAAAATATGGTGCTGAGTCTAATTGTATAGGTATAATGATTCACAAAAGTAAAATTATGGACCATTCAGCCTTTCCACGCGAAACAGTAAGAATAATTACTGAAATAGAACTTGAGAAATTAAAAAATAGCATTATATTATTTGCAAAGAAACTTCAAACTGTTCATTTTGATAATGTTCAAACAACTACTCAGATTCTTAATGAATATAACTTAACCGCAAACAAAATAGTTAAATCCTATACTACACCATTTGAAAAAATTAATTAGAATAATCTAATTATTTTGGATGTAAAATTCAGTTAATGCATTACAGTGTCTAAAATTAGGTAACCTATTATAAAAATATCAAAGGTAACAAAAGATAACTCAATCATAAGATTATAAAATAAAAGAATCGCAAAGGTATTAGAAATGCGATTCTTTTCACTAGTAACATATAAATTGCATCTATGTTTCTCATTTCGCAATTTTATTTAATTTAATTAAGTTTTGTTTGAATTTGCTAAGTCAATAAATCTTTTCTTTATCTGAAGTTCAATATCTCTAATACTGTTATATTTTGAAACATTAATATCGTCAAAAATCTTTTTGTCTTCAGATGTAAGTTTCTTTGCATTAACAGAATTGTATTTTTCTACCAATTCATTTATTCTTCTATTTAGGTAAATTTTCTTATCTTCTTCGTTCAATAAATTAAATTTAATTTTCATATTTAGTCGATTATAGAACTCTGGAGTCAAATGTTCTTTTAGATTATTTTCGTTAAGGTTAGAAGTAAATACTATTATATATCCATCTAAATCATGCTCAACACCTTGCATATCAGTGTATTTTCCTTCTTCCAATAATTCTAGAAAAAAATTTATAATTGATTTATCAGCTTTTTCAAATTCATCTATTAAAATAACTGTACTTTTACTTTTTTCTATTTTTGTATTTAATTCACCGTCTTCACTGCCAATATATCCTCTTGGACTGCCAATTAGACTATTTAAAGAACCTTGACTACTATAATTTCCGAAACTTATTTTTATCATTTTTTCATTTATAGCAATTGATTTATGTAGTAACCGTGCAACTTGTGTTTTGCCAATACCACTTTCACCAAAAATAAATATAGACAAGATTTTGTGTTCACCGAGTTTATTAAATAACCTAAACTCATCTAAATTATTTTTCAATGATTTTTTAAATCTATTATGTCCTACTAGTTCCTCATTTATACAATTAGTGATTTTATTAAATTCTTCTTCATTTAAATCGCGTACTCTTATTTTGTTGTTTTCTGTTTTCGATGTATCATCTTTATATTCCTCTATTTCTTCATCTAATAATTCTTCTTTACCCTCAAACAAAAGAGGAAGATTTTCTATTAGTGCATCACAGAAAGAATCTTGACAAATAAATTTAACATTATAGTTTGATAAAGTATTATATAAAATTTGCTCAATGTTAAAAAGTAATCCTGGATTTTTATTAACTGCTTTTAGTGCATCACCTACTGAAGAAAGGTCAATATAATATTCTTTTTCATTATCCAAATCATCTTTAATTTCAACGTAAGATATAATTTGATTTTTTTTATCTTCCACAGGAATCAATTTTAAACTTGATTTGTTTTTATAAGTGTATAATTTTAAATCAATCATTATTTACACCTCGAATTTTATTCCAAATTTTTTTGTACCATTTTTGTTTTAGATTGGTATCATTCTCAGCAGAAATACTAGTATTAACATTTTGGATGATTGCAATTACATCAATAAAATCATATTCAACATCATCACCAGTACCTGAAACAGCCGTAGAATGTTTGCGTGTATCATCAGAACTTTCGAAGTCAAAATCATTAATCTCACTATCACTTAAATCTTCTAGGCTAGATAATGTATTTTTTAATTGCCTCTTGTGTATTTTTCCTCTGTAAATACCAATTAAAGTTACAGAACCAATTGTTAAATCATCAATTGTATACATATTTTCAAAATCCTCACCATTTGTCATGGGGATTTTTATCAATAGTTTATCTTTTAATGATGAACTTTCACCAGTTAAAATATAACTATAATCTTTTAATAAAGAATTTACTAAATTATTTAAATCTACCCCCTCATATTTCATACCTTTAATGGCATCATTTCTAATCATTTTGTATGTTCTTATTTGTTCTTCGTTATCTAAATCTAATTTAATATTATCTATATATAACAAATCACCATTATCAATAGATGTACTATCTTTTGCTAAACATTTACATTTATCTAGTATTCCACGTAATAATAAAGATTTTGTTGTCTTTATTTCAATCGTTTCTCTAATTTTGCTTGACTGATATTTTCTTATAGAATTTCCTTCGCTAATGTCAGCACCTAGAATTCCTTCATAATTTGCATTAATTCTAGATTTTCTAGATTTATTATCTTCTTTTCCTTGAATTGATTCTTTTTCTACTGAACTAGATATTCTATTATCATTAATCATTGCTAACTCATATACTTTAGATATATTAATATAATAAATATTAAAAAAATCCTTTTTCATAAATAATTCCTCCTAACTTAATATAGCACGCGACTATCAATAGATTAACACAACAAAAAAGATATCATAATTTTAATGATATCTCAGCTACATTAAGTATATCACAACTTTATACATTAATCTTCATTTTCTATTATTTTTTCTATTTCTTTGCCAATTCTCTCAATAACTCCAACAACAAGAGCATTTCCCATCATAAAATATCTTTTCTTATCACTCATACCTGTATTTGTCCAATCATCTGGAAATCCGTTGATTCGTTCGCATTCTTTTGGGGTTAACAAACGAAGTTTTTTTGTTTTGAAGTCTTCTATTACATGAGTAGTTCTACTAACTCCACTTTCACTAGTAAGCATAGTTCTAGCAGGAGCATCCAAATTATCTGGAAAAGGCATAGAACCCTCACAATAATAATATGGTTCTCCATTTGGCTTGACTCTAGGAATCTTTTTACTTCCCTTTAGGAAAGCAAACTTTTCTATTTGTTTATCGTTTAAGAAGTATTTTTCATCAACTGGATTTTCTTCACGAATATTTCTTAAAGGATAAATAAGATTATAATCAGACTTAACTTTTACAGTATAAATACCACCGTTAGTCATAACACCAGCATTATAAAACTGACACTTAAAATTATCACTAACATCTTTTAAATCCTTATACTCAGAAATACTTGTTTCGCTAATGGCTTGATACTCAGACTT
>CALVKW010000097.1 GCA_944333345.1 uncultured Bacilli bacterium
ACTTTAATGCTGATTATATAAGAAAACAATTTGTTAAAATATCAGAAGCAGTATCAAGTGACAATTTGGTAGATCAAAAAACTATAATTAAGCCAATGAGAAGAACTATTGAAGATTGGGAATACTTACTTCGAACAGAAAAAACACTAGAGCATGTTATAGATGCTCTCTATGTCCCATTACTGTGTACTTATAATTATGATAAATACAATGAATATGAACGTTTATGCGAGCAATTTATAAAAGAATATGAAATTCACATTGGAGAATTATATAATTATTTTGATAATAAAAATATTATACGACCAGCTTGTTTAAATATTTTATTAATGCTTTTCCCAGTACCATCTAAAGACATTTTAATTGAAGAATATTATAAAAGAATTAGTGAGGTTGTAGAGTAATATGTTTGCAAGAGAATACAACAACATTATAAAGCAAATTAAAAATAAATCTTTTACTTGGTATGATTATTTTTCTTTAGCAAAGGATCTTAATACTATTTTGGAGACAGAAGATTCCGCTGAAAAGCAATTAGCAAGAAATATCATTATTTATATTATAGATAATTGGCTTAATATTCCTCAAGAACTACATAAATTATATACTGATATAGTAACTAAGTGTGGTTTTTATCCCTATCTTGAAAAAGAACAAGAAAATCTTTATCTTGATAATCTAAGAGGTGAAATTTCAAAAGAATTCCATAAAGCTAATTATATAAAAGGGAACATATATTTTCATTCTGCACAACAAGAGGTTTGTGATTTATTACTCAACACAGAATCTAATCTTGTAATTAGTGCTCCTACAAGTTTTGGCAAAAGTCTGTTAATAGAAGAATTAGTTGCAAGTAATAAGTATAAAAATATTGTTGTAATTCAGCCAACATTAGCATTATTAAATGAAACAAGAAATAATTTAAGGAAATATGAAGATCAATATAAAATTATTGTGAGGGTTGCAGATGAACCTGATGAAAAAAAGGGAAATTTATTCTTATTAACAGCAGAAAGAGTTATGGAATATAAAAACATGCCACATATAGACATGTTTATTTTAGATGAATTTTATAAAATAAGTCAAAAAAGAGATGATGAAAGATATGAAGTCTTAAATAATGCTTGTAATAAGATGTTAAATATACACAAAGCTAGATTCTATTTTCTTGGCCCCAATATTGATAAAATTTCCCAAGAATTTATTGATAAATATGATGTAATATTTAAAAAGTATGATTATACTTTAGTTGTAAACGAAGAAAGTGAAATAAAAAATAATGAAAATTATTACACTGATAAAAATGTAGAAATTAAAGAATTAAGATTGTTTGAAGAGTTAGTAAAGCTAAATGAACAGACTATTATATATTGTTCTTCACCTCAAAAGTCAACTGAAACCGCAATCAATTTTACAAAATATTTAGAAAGTTTAGATTCTAGAAATTTAAATACAGAACGTGATATTCCATTAATACAATGGATAACAGAAAATATTTCATATAAATGGGAACTTTGTTCCTGTTTACGCCATAAAATTGGTGTACATAATGGAGTTTTCCCTAAGCATATTAATTCTGCCATTATTGACTATTTCAATGAAGGTAAATTGAAATATTTATTTTGTACTTCAACAATTATAGAAGGTGTTAATACTACAGCAAAAAATGTTATTCTATATAATAATTGGAGAGGTCCTAGACAAAAGAAGATAGATTATTTTGATTATAAAAATATCAAAGGTCGTTCAGGCAGAATGTTCAAACACTATATTGGACGTTTCTATTCATTTTATCAAAAATTAAAAGAAGAATCTGTTGAAGTTGATATTCCTTTTGTTGATCAAGAGAAGCCACTGAGTAAGGAAATATTAGCCAATACATCAGAAGAAAACATTAAAGATAAAAGCTCCCAGGAATACCAAGAATTACAATTAATACCAGAAGAAGAACTTGAGCTATTTAAAAAAAATGGTCTTAGTATAGATGGCCAAAAAAATATATTAGATTATTTAAAAACAAATATAAAACGAGATTATAATTTAATTAATTGGACATATTATCCAAACTATAATCAGTCTTTGTATATATTAGAACTATGTTTTCGGAATCTTATCAAACCAACAGAAACAGGTGGTAACATAACTCCTAAAAAATTAGCAGTATTAATAAAAAAATGTAATAAAGTTCAAAATCTTTATGCGGTAGTAAAAAATGAAGTTAAGTACTTAAATGAAGACAATAGTAATGATTATAACTACGCATTGACCTCTGGGTTTCAAATTCAACGACACTGGTTTGATTATAAACTTCCAAAATGGTTTGGATGTTTTAATGAATTACAAAAATATGTATGCAATTTGTACGGGCTTATTCCAGGAGATTATTCATTATTTTTATCTATGCTTGAAAGTGATTATATGCCACCAAGAGCAAGTTTGCTAATGGAATTTGATTTGCCCAAAACAGTAATTAGAAAAATAGACAATTACATTCCAGATAACATTAAGGATGAAAATTTCATTCCATATATAAGACAAAATAGTCAAGATATAATAAAAAAGACCCTATTATCAAATTATGAGTATGAACGTTTGAAAAAAGAGATTCTTTAATTTTATGAAAAATTTTGATTTAA
This sequence comes from uncultured Bacilli bacterium, assembly GCA_944333345.1. Taxonomy (GTDB): domain Bacteria; phylum Bacillota_I; class Bacilli_A; order RF39; family UBA660; genus Faecimonas. Next base: position 2,637 of record CALVKW010000097.1, read on the forward strand.
AGTTCATTGCTGTTAAGGATAATTGGTATTCCAGAATATTTAGTTGATTTTAATATTTTCTGTAATTCTATATTTAAATCTTTTAAGAGTACTTGCTTATTTTCAATGTTATCAACAACAATAATTAATATTAGTTCTATTTTTTTTATCGAATTAAGCATATTGGCCCCAGATATTAATTGTTCTACCGCATTGCTAAAAATTTGTTTTATTCGCTTGTTGTCGTTAACATATTTAACTTCTAATAAAATATCTTTTTCTTGTAAACTAACTATACCGTCAAGCATTATCTTTTTGTTGAAATTATTTATATCCTTAATCCTAATATTTGAATTAATTTCGTAACCATACAAGTTTTGAATATATGATAGTGCTTTGTTTTCAATTTCTTTATATTTTTCCATAGAAATATGTTTTATGCCTGAAATATTTTTATTTATCTCTTGAAGCTCTTTTTCATATTTTATAATTTTTTCATTATTTGTTAAATATTCCCAGGTATTTTTCTTTCCATGCATTAACTCAAATAAATCTATATCATTATAATTAAGAAACTCTCCGTAAATATTATAAACCATGTGATCTAAATAACGAACATTAGCTAATTTTCTTGGATTATATTTATAAGTTTTATACTTATTCTTCAAAAAAGGTTTTACGTCGTTGTCTTCTTCTCCAAAAAATCTATTTATTAACATATTAATTTCTTCCGGCATTTTGGGATATACAGGTAAATTAATAATTTTTTCCAAATATTCATTAGTTTTAGAGTCAGGAATGCCTTCCTTTATTAAGGCATTTTTAATTATATCTTCATCCATTGCAAAAACAGATATTAAATTTGTATTTGGTGTCTTACATATTTCAAGGAACTGACAAATAGAATCTAATATTTGTTTGATATTATTATGCGAACATCTGTCAAGATTATCAATAAAAAGCACAATTCTTTTTTTTCCATTGTTACTTAAAAAATAAAGAGCAAAATTGACAAGATTTTGTATTTCATTTTTAAAACCTAATTGCTCTTTATATGATGGCAGTTTGAAACATTTAAGAAATTCCTTATCTATTTTTACAAAGCCAATTTTGGATAGCTCAGGCATTATTGTAAGTAGCAAAATTATAATTGATTGTGTTAATAAATCAAGTTCAAATATTTTTTCAACAATAGGAAAATTCATCGTTAAATTTATATATCCAATGAAGATAAATACAACAACAAACATAAAAAATTTTATCAGTATTTCTTGCCAATGTTCACTAAAATACCTTGCAAATTTATTTATTGTATAACGAAGGTAAAAAAAATGATGTTTATTACAATGGTTTAATATTGTCATTATTAAATTTGCCCAAATGCGTTCTTGATCATCATACATCCAAGCATCAAAATCAATAATTTCACAATTATATGATTGCTTGTCATTCTTTTTATTTGAATTCAAAAATTCTTTTATAAAGTAAAAAATTTGTGTTTTACCACTTCCCCAATTTGCGTATATTCCAATATTTAAAGGCTCAATATTTTTGTTTGATATAATTTCATTTGCTAAGTATTTTCCTATTTTTTTTCTATCCAAATAATCTTCTGTTTTTTTTATATTTGGATATATTTTTTTTGGACTTGTCTGTTTTGCATTTTTTATTTTTAGAGTATTTTCTATAGATTTTGACTCATTTTTTTCAAGAGCATCATATGGATCATAAAGATTTATATCATTTCCACTGCTTAATTCCGCATTACCTTCAGCTGTTTCTGTTAATCTAATACTTGGATTCAACTTAATTAATTGTTCATTGTTTTTTTTAGCAAAATCTAAGTTGCTTTTCAAAAACTCAACAATTTCAGAAAACTTTTGTTTTATTTTGGCATCATCAGTTACTTCATTACAGTAGTTATTAAAATCAAAATCAATGATTTTTTCCCAATTGCCTAGTTTATCTAATAAATTTTCAGAATTAACATTTACTCCTGTATCACAACCGGCAGAAATTTTCCCTTGACTAAAATAGCATACTAGTTGCACAGCATTTTTATGATCAGGAATATTTTTAGGATGGAGCATTAAGACTGCTCTTTGAGAACCATAATTACTAGGTCCTTCAAAGCCGAAATAACTACGCACTTTATTGTACCATCCTTGAGAATTTTTGCTTTCCCAACTATCCTTTATGTTTAGATGTTTAAGCAATTCATCTCTTATTATTTCAATTGCTATCCATATTGTGTTACGTAGTTCTATATCATATACAAATGGTAATAAATATCTATATAGTGGTCCCCAAGATTGAAAGGGATTTGCTTTATCGTAATTTTTAATAAAATTAATTGCACTTTTAGTATGTTCGTTTAAATATGGTTCAAAAGCTTGTATATTTTTATTTATAAAATCATTTTTTAATTGTTCTATTTTATCCTTCAAATCTTGTGCAGAACTAACCTCTTGCTTAATAAACATTTGAGCTATTACATATCTGATAATACTTATAGCTCCATCCATATATGATTCATTGGCAATTTTATGTAATTCATTTTGGTTTAAGTTAATAATTTCATTAAACAGATTTACATCTATACCTTGAACCTTGGAGTTATATAAGCTCATTTTTTTTGAAGTTGTGACAATTAAATCAATAGCTGAAACTAGTAATACATCTGTAAAATTTCCTTTATACTCTGACTCGTTATCAAACCTGTTTTTTAACTCTGTAAATTTGAGCCTTTTTCTATTTACCTGGTTTCTTAATTCTATGATATTCAAATATTCCATAGTTTAATTTTAATAAAAAAATATATAATTGTATATTTGGGATATAAATATATATTTATTAAATTAATACAATGGTCGGTGTATTTACATACTTAACATTTCTTAATATATTTGATATAAAATGAGGTTTAGTATGGGTTTTGATTTAAAAGAATTTGAAAATAAGCTATGGAAAACAGCTGATGATTTACGTGCTAATTCCAGTT
>CALVKW010000098.1 GCA_944333345.1 uncultured Bacilli bacterium
TTATACAAATTTGATAACTGAAACACTAAATACACCATTACTATTTTGATTGGTGCATTAAACTTTTCATTTGAATTAAGAAAAAAAGGTATTGAAAAAGTTTTTTTAATTTGTTATAATCAATTTGTCGCATGAAATGGCGATGTAGCTCAGCTGGCTAGAGCGTCTGGTTCATACCCAGAAGGTCGGGGGTTCGATTCCCTCCGTCGCTACCATTAAAAATTTACTCAGGAATCCCTGAGTTTTTTTGTTTTCCCGACCTTCTGTTTTTATATATAGAAGATGGGGGTTGTTGATTGTGAATTTGTTGTAGCTACATTAGGAGTGGGAGTAGGAGATGGAATTATCTCTTCTTGTGGAGTTGAATTGTCATTTATTGATCCTGCTATTCTAAATAAAGTTTTCGCATTATTTACAATTGGCTTGATTTGATAAACTACTGGTATTGCTTGATTAATTACCCCTAATGTTTTTTGGGTTCCTTCTAGAAGTGTGCCCCATTTAATTGATTTTAGGGCTGCGATTGACCGGGTTAATAGTCCTGTTTTTGGTACCATATTCATCATATATGGATTGGGATACATATCATCACCTCTTATTTTAATATATGTCAATTCCTAGAAAAAGTTAATTTAATTATTTTCAAAAAAACTTTGTTATGTTATACTTAATTAAGAATAGGGAGTGATATAGTGTGAATATACTAATGAAACCTTTTATTGCTGTCTATCATGGAGTCCAGGCACTTGGGAGGTTACCAAAGAAAATGATTGAGAAACAAAGTACAAATAATGCAGGGGAGGCAACATCTGCTCCTATGAATACTACTGGTGCCCCTTTTCCAAATACAAAACAAAAAGCTAAGAAATCCTTCTTTTCTTTTAAAAAGAAAAAGAAATCAGAAGAAGTAGCTTCGCCGGATAATTTTTCTACAGATACGGATATTAAAAAAAGAGTAGAAGGTGTCCCAGAACGCCCTCTTATTAAGTATCGTTATGTTGTTATTAATGCGATGGGTAAGAAAGAAAATGGTACTTTTGAGGCTGAAAGCGAGACCGAAGTTCGAAACTTTTTATTATCTCAGGATTATGAAGTTCTATCTATTAAAGTGCGTCCTGCTTATGATATTGATATCAACGATCATGCGAAGATGAAAGTGTCTGATTTGTCATTTGCTTTAACACAGTTATCTACTTATATTCGTGCGGGTATTCCGTTAGTTGATGCGGTTAAAATTTTAGCAAAACAAGCAAACAAGCCAGCTTCTAAAAAGGCCTTTCAACGACTTGTTTATGAACTTTTGAAAGGTGAAAGTTTATCTAATGCTATGATGAAACAGGAGAAGGTTTTTCCTAAGTTGTTAATAAATATGGTTAAGACGGCAGAAATGACAGGTGATTTACCTTCTATTTTAGATGATATGGCAGATTATTATACTTCTATGGAAAGAACACGTAAGCAAATGATTAGTGCCATGACTTATCCTGTTGTTGTGCTTACTGTGGCATTTATCGTTTTAATTTTCATGCTTACTTACTTAGTTCCACAATTTGCCAGTATGTTTGAAGAAAATGATGCGGAACTTCCTGCGCTTACACAGACAATTTTAAATGTAAGTGATTTTATTCAGCATAATTATATTATATTAATTATTGGTATTGTAGGTTTCGTGGTTGCGTTTATAGTTGCTTATAAAAAAGTTCTAAAATTTCGTACAGGTGTGCAAACCGTTTTGATGCATATTCCAGTTATTAAAAGTATTATTATTTATAAAGAAGTAGCAAACTTTACCAAAACTTTTGCTTCTTTGCTTAATCATGGTGTATTTATTACAGATAGTATGGAGATTTTGTCTAAGATTACAAATAATGAAATTTATAAGAGAATTATTAATAAAACTTTGCATAATCTTGGAAAAGGTGATTCTATTTCGGAGTCTTTTCGTGGAGAATGGGCATTTCCAGTGGTTGCTTATGAAATGTTAGTTACTGGAGAGTCTACTGGACAATTGGGAGCTATGATGGAAAAAGTTGCTGAACACTTTCAAGCTTTACACAAATCGGTTATTGATCAGCTAAAGAGTTTGATGGAACCATTAATGATTTGTGCTTTAGCTGGTATTGTTGGAGTTATTCTTTTATCTATTGTTGAACCAATGTTTAGTATTTATGGACAAATAAAATAAGGAGGATAATTATGGATGGGTTATATTTAATTATCTTTTTTATTTTCGGTTGTTTTTTGGGGGGTTTTTATACTGTCTTGGGCAATCGTTTAGCAACAGAGGATTATCATTTTTTTCCTTATCGTTGTGACCATTGTAGACATTTACTTTCTTTTTTAGAATCCGTTCCTTTATTTTCTTATTGGTTTTTAAAAGGAAGATGTAAGTGTTGTCATAAGAAAATTGATATTATGGAACCTTTGATGGAATTTTTTACTGGAATATTATTTGCTGTTTCCTTTTATAGTTTTGGTTTTTCTTATGATTTGCTTATTGCTTTAGGAATCGTTTCCATGCTGATTATTATTACTGTCAGTGATTTAAACTATTTAATTATTCCAGATGAAGTATTGATTTTCTTTATTCTATATTTTATTATTGTTCAATTTTTATCTGCTGGAATCGTAGAAGTGTTTTTTCATATTCTTACTGGTACTTTTCTTTTCTTACTTATGTATTTTATTATGTGGGTTGGAGAGAAAGCATTAAAGAAGGAAAGTTTGGGTGGTGGGGACGTTAAGATGATGTTTCTATTTGGCCTTGTATTGGATCCTTTGCTTGGTACGATTGCGGTCTTTTTAGGTAGTTTGTTTGCCTTACCGATGTCTTTCTTTTTATTATACAAGAATCATGAAAAAGTAATACCTTTTGGACCATTTTTATTAATTGCTTTTACGTTTTTGTATTTTACTAAAGTTACGCCAGATGCTATTGTATCTTGGTTAACGTTTTCATGAGGAATTTGTTCTTCCTTTTTTTTTGATTTTATTGTACTATAAGAAGTAGGTGATGTGGATGAAAAGTAAGACAATACTACCAGCAGATACTTATACCGTCATTAATAAGACAGTACTTAATGATTCTGATCGTAAGCTTGTTACCATGTTATATCAACCAATTATTGGTTATACTGCTGTTTCCTTATATTATACTTTAATTGATGATTTGGATCGTTCTGAAGTTATGAGTCATGATTTAACACATCATCATTTGATGGCTACGATGCAGTTAAAGTTAGATGATATTGTTATTGCTCGTGAAAAATTAGAAGCTTGTGGTCTGTTAAAGACGTATTATAAAGCAGGAAATATTAATCAATTTGTTTATTTAATTTATTCACCTATGTCTGCACATGAGTTTTTGACTCATCCTATTTTAAATGTAGTATTATATAATAATTTAGGAAAGAAAGAGTATGAAAGAATTGTTAATTATTTTAAAATTCCTCATATTAATTTAAAAGAGTATGAAGATATTACTTCTAGTTTTGATCAAGTTTTTACTTCTATGCGTGGAAATGTTTTAGAAGTTAGTGAGGAGATTCGAAAACGAGAACATCATCAACCTATTTTAGAGAAGGCCATTGATTTTAATATGCTTATTTCAGGTATTCCCTCTAGTATGGTCAATGAAAGGTGCTTTTCTAAGGATATTAAAGATTTAATTAATGCTCTTAGCTTTACTTATCAACTTGATACTTTAGCAATGCAAGGTTTGGTTCGCGATTCTTTAAATGAAAAAGGTATGATTGATAAGACTTTGCTTCGAAAGAGTGCTCGTGAATATTATCAATTTGAGCATAACGGAGATTTACCAACTGTCATTTATAATAAGCAGCCAGATTATTTGAAAAAACCGATAGGAGATCATTCTAAATGGGCTAAAATGGTTTATGCGTTTGAAAATTTAACTCCTTATCAGTTTTTAAAGGCTAAATATAAAGGCGCAGAGCCAACGGATAGAGATAAGAGATTGATTGAGAATTTACTTATCGATCAAAAATTAAATCCAGGTGTTGTTAATGTGTTGATTGCTTATGTGTTAAAGATTAATCATGAACAATTAAAGAAAAGTTATGTTGAAACCATTGCTGGGCAATGGAAGAGACTTAATATTGAAACAGTGGAAGAAGCAATGAAGACAGCGGAAAGAGAACATAGAAAGATGAAGAAAGTCCTTATAAAGGATAAGGCAAAAACTACTACAAAGAAGCAAGAAGTAAAGCTTCCTGCTTGGTTTGATAAAGAGCTAGAAAATAATGAGACTAGTGAAGAAGAAGTGGAAGAGTTAAACAAAATTTTAGAGGAATTAGTATAATAAATTTATGATTTAGGAGGTTTGTATGAAGAATTTTGTTATTGATAATTGTGGCGGGAAAGGAGCTACAAGAATTTATGGTTTGCCAGATAATGTAGAAGTTGTTAATGTTAAAAATGAGTGGTATTTAATGAAAAAACAGAGTGATGGGACTTATCGCGATTATTTACCTATTAATGAGCTGGGGGCAGATTTTATTGATTATTTTTCTGCTAAACAGGGCGAAGCATATTATGTTGTTGGAGGTAATAATTCTGATAATAGCCCGTATTTACATGTTTATAATGCGTTATATTCACCTTTGATAACTCCTACTGTGATTCAAGGGGATGTGGAGGATTGTGTTTTTGACTTTTCTATTAAAAGAGGAGTTTATGGTTTTACGGAAGCTGGTTCTACAAGCTTATTTTTGGCGGGGGAAACCTTTAGAAAAGTAGATTTTAGAGCAATGTTTTTGGATGCCGCATTTAAGCGTACTATGGATTTTGATTACTCTCAGCTTCAAATTTCTATTGCTTCTATTCTTTGTGAAGGTGGTCTTAATTATTTTGATGCTACATTTGATTTTTCTGGTATTGAAAAGGTTCATGCAGGATTTCTTATCGATAATGATATGAATTTATCTTTCTTTCCTTCTGTTTTTGGTGAACAGGCTTTTCAAGAATATATACTTTCAAACAAGGGGAATATGTTATCGCTTGATGATTTTTATTCTTCGTTTGTTGGTGGGAGTTTAGTTGATCGATTGCACACTCTTTTAAATCCTGAGTTAAGTGCACAAAGACGTGAGAACCTCGGTAGAATAATGAGAAAAAGTTTTTCTGGTATGTCGGATGCTAATCGGGGAAAAAAGTCGTGTTAAGTTTGTTGTAAAGTAATTTTTATCAAAGGTAAGGTTAAAATAGCTAGATTTTTCTAGCTGTTTTGTTTATCAGCAATTTGCTTCTTTAAATGTAAATTTAAAAACTTGATAAAAATAGTTGGTATATAAATAAATGTATGTTTAGAAGAGTTGTGTAGAGTATTAGAATATAATAAGGTGACGGGAGTTTACTTAACCCTTTTGTTCTGTGGTGTTAAACATTAGTTAAAATGATACCGATTTATAATGTGGATAACAAACAAAGGTAAACCTTGTTTGTAGTCATAGC
>CALVKW010000099.1 GCA_944333345.1 uncultured Bacilli bacterium
TAATGATTTCTAACTTTCCAATTATGAACGATTTGAGTCTAATTATGACAGAAAACCATGATTTATATATCACTCATGGGCACATATATAATGAAAGTAACTGGATGAAGGAAAATTCGATATTAATTTATGGTCATTTTCACATTCCCTTTATAAAAAAGATAGAAACAAATTATTATATTAATCCTGGATCTATTTCCTTACCAAAGGAAGGATATAAGCCAAGTTATTTAATCTATGATGAGAATAAAATAACTATCTATGATATTGATGATAATATAATAAAAGAAGAAATATTAAATTAATATTACAAAATACACGTCTTTTTCACAAAAGATGTGTATTTTGTTTTAGAAGTAGATGATAAAAATGAAAATGAAAATAAATGAATACATGAGAGTTTGTATATTAATTATATTAATTATATTAATTGCTATTATAGGAATTGTCTATACACTTTACTATGCATTTACTCATAATGGAGAAGTAGTTTATCAAAGTTATGGATATAGCCAAGTAATCAGTGTAAATCCAAGCCTAAGCTTCTTACAGGTTTTAGTAATTGTTCTATTAGGAATGGGACTAATTGCAGTTATAGTATATCTAGCTTATAGCCATGGTGGAAAAATAAAACCAGAAAAATTACTAGAAAGTGAAGAAAAGAGTATTTTTTTTGCTATCGAAACAATTCTTCTAACAGCGTTATTAACATTAATTATTGTAATACCAACAAATACTTTATTAGAAAAATATAATACTTCAGATAATTATTATAATACTACACAATCTAATGGAAATTCAGTAAATAATGAGATGGGACTTTATTATAGTTTCAAATAAAAAGGAAATCTACCACAAATCACTTTCCAAACTTCAAAAAAAAGAATATAATAAAAAGTGATAGAGAAAAAGTATAAACATTTATGAAAAACAAACTTTCTCTTGAATTTATATATATCTTGTGGTATAATATAGCCACATTGGAGGGGGAAAAGAAAAATGAAAAAAAGATTCAAAAAAGTATTGGTAGCATTATTAATTGCTGTCGTTAGTTACTGCACACTAACAACAACAGTAAACGCCGTACCGCAAACTATTAAACTAGGTGGAGCAGAGGCAGTTCCAGGGTATGTAGCAGGTACATATTTTACGACTAAGACAACAACAAGCGGAGAATTGTTGTATTGTTTAAATATCCATAAAGCTACGGCGAGAAATACAACAGCAACATTAGTTGGAGAGTTAGATGCCGGTGTTGCCTACATCATGGTTAACGGATATCCAAACAAAAGTTTTACTGGAAATAGATTACAAGATTACTATATAACACAAACTGCCTTATGGTGGTATCTAGATGATACAACGGGAAGTTCTAACTTAGGTACATCATTTAAAACAAATGGATCTGATCCAAATAACCTAAGACCACATATTAAAAATTTAGTATCAAAAGCAAAAGAAGCAAAAGCTGCCGGATATGCTAAAACTACAATCAGTGCTAGTATCGCTGATAAAGTAATGTCATTATCTAGTGACGGAAAGAATTATATTTCAGAGGAAATAACAGTAAAATCCACAAATTTATCCGAATATAAAGTAGCAATTAGTGAAGGACCTACTAACACAGTAGCAATAGATAAAAATGGAGAAACCAAAACTACGTTTAGTTCTAATGAGACATTTAGAATTAAAGTTCCGGTATCTCAAGTAAAAGATAGTAAAGTAACTATTAAAATATCTATCAGTGGAACAGGAAAAGTATATAAAGCTTATGAATATCAACCAGCAAATAAAGATCAACAAAACGTTACACCTTCTGTTATTAGTCCAGTAGAAGAAAACGTAAATACATCTGTTGACCTAACAATTTCAACCTCAAAAATTACAATCATAAAAGTTGATAAAGAAACTGGGAACGCAATCGCTGGAGCTGAGTTAGTATTAAAAGATGCTGATGGTAATGAAATCACTAGCTGGACTTCAACAACAGCAGGACACGTAATTCAAAACTTACCTAATGGAACTTATACAGTAGAAGAAACAAAAGCTCCTGAAGGTTATGAATTAAATGAAGAAGCAGTAAAATTTACAGTAGATGATAATAATAGAGAACAAAGAATTAAGTTTTATAATGAAGCAAAAGAACGTGTAGTAAATATTATAAAAATAGATCAATCTACAGGACAACCATTAGCAGGTGCAGTTATCGTAGTTCGAGATGCTGATGGTAACGAAGTAGCTAGATTTACTTCAACTACAGATCCATATGTATTAACTGGATTAGAAGATGGAACTTATACAGTAGAAGAAGTAGAAGCTCCTGCTGGATATCAAAAAAGTAATGAAGTAATTTCATTTACATTAGACCCAGAAAATGTATCACATCAAATAACAATTGAAAACTATCCAGAAGTAACAGTACCAAATACAAGTGCAGCAAGTTCTATATTACTAGTTATTCTAGGCCTTGGTATCATCGGTGGCGGAATTAAATTCGTACAAAAGAATGCAAAACAAACAAGAATATAGTAAAAAAAGAATCTCTCCAAGTGTTGTAGCCATAATTGGGGCCATCCTGACACTAACAGGGGGATTCTTTATTTCATATAATTACATACAATCAAAAAAAGTCATCGCCTATGATTATATGGCCAACCTTTTCTATGAAGGAAATAAAGAGAATAACGAAGATATAGCAGATCAAATAACAGAATCTACAGAAGGAGAACAGGCAGCAGAAACAGAAAGTGATACATATACAGATGATTATATTGGATATTTAATTATTCCAAAAATTAATTTACAAAAAGGTTTTGTAGATAGAAGATCAACAGAAAATGATGTTGAAAAAAACATTATGATAGTAGAAGGATCAAATTATCCAGATGTAGAAAGAGGAAACTTTATTATAGCAGGGCACTCTGGAACAGGCTGGAAAGCCTTCTTCAATGATTTATATCAATTAACAACAGGTGATGTAGCTTACGTAACCTATAAAGGAAAAAGATATACATATACAATTACAAATATATATACACAACAAAAAACTGGTAAAATAGCAATTTATCGTAATTATGATAAGACAACATTAACACTAGTAACTTGTACCAACAATGATGATACAACTCAGACTGTTTATATTGCAGAACTACAAAGTGTAGAAGCAGAATAAAAAGAGTGAAGTAGGGGGGTGAAGATGATGTCAAGACTATCGCTATTAGATAAGTTGAAAATCTTGAGTGATGTTACATCATCTTCAGGATTATTTGCAGTAGCAATTTTATTCTTTGTCGTATTAGCATTTCTATTTATCACAACAAGTAGAAAAGCAAAAAAAATATCAAAAATAAGTTGTATTATAATATATAGTGCAATTATAGCTGTAACTATAATATTTTATAGAGAAGAATTATTCCAACTATTTGATTATATGATGAATAATTTCTTCATCGCATTTTATTTTCCCAATCTAGCAATCTATTTCGCAGCCATCATTGCAACTAATATTATTTTATGCGTTAGTATATTTAATAAAAATATCACAAAATGGATTAGAACAATTAATACGATAATATTCTGCATTATTCATTATTTATTAATATTAATAATTAATATCATGAATGAAAATGAATTAAATATATTTGAATCAACATCAATCTATCAAGATCAAAATGCCCAAGCATTAATTGAATTATCTAGTACTATCTTTATAATTTGGATTTTATTCTTAATTGTATATAAAATAATTAGAACCTATCAAAAGAAACACGAAGTAGTAGAAGAACAAGTGGTAGAAGAAAGACCAACTATACTTCAAAAACAAGCACCAACACCAATGGTAAAAACAGAAACAATTATTAAAAGAAAATTACCAGATAGTATTAGAAAAACAGAAGTGCCATCTATTATTTATGGAAATGTAAGACAAAAACAAAAAGAAGAAAAACAACAAGAAAATATTGTAGATTTTATGAAATCTACTACTCCTAATATAATCAATGATAATAGTTATCTAACTGATATCCCTAATCCAATCTTAGATGACTCACCACAATTTTTAGATGTCATGTTACGTGATCAAGAGATTATGAAACCCCAAAAACCTATGAAACAGCCAAAGCAAGTAGTAAAACAAGTAGTGGTAGAAAAAGCAAAAAAACCAAAGAATATCAGGATAATAGAAGAACCAAAAATGGTAGAAAGAAATATGTCAAAGAAAGTAGAAAAAGAAATTACCCCAGCAAGGAAAAATATAGACTTAGATATTTTCGATGGACTATTAACTTTAGATGATTATAAAAGAGTATTAGAAATATTAAAAACATATCAGAAAAAAGAACAAGTGCAACCAAAAGAAGAATTAAAAACTGTCAACGAACCAATGAGGTTAGATGACCTATCAGATTTATATCATAGAAACAAATAGAAGGAGTCACTATCTAGAGTAGTGATTTTTCTTTTCTTAATTAACAAAATACGATATAATGTTTTTGGAAAGTGTGGGTATAAAATGATAGAAAGTTTAAATGAACAACAAAAAGAAGCTGTCCTATATAATGACGGACCACTATTAATCATTGCTGGAGCAGGAGCAGGAAAGACCAAAACTTTAACAACAAAAATAGCCTACCTAATCGAAGAAGGACTAGCTCACCCTTATAATGTTTTAGCGATTACCTTTACTAATAAAGCAGCAAAAGAAATGAAAGATAGATTATATGCACTTATTGGAGATTTAGCCAAAAAAGTTCAAGTATCTACTTTCCATAGCTTTGGACTAAAATTATTAAGAGAAAATTATGAAAGACTAGGATATGAATCAAACTTTGTAATCATGGATAGTGATGATTCCTTAACAGTAGTAAAAAAAATAGTAAAAGATTTAGGATATGATCCTAAAATATATAATCCAAGAGCAATACGTAACAAAATAAGCAGTTGCAAAAACGAAATGATGACCCCAGAAATGTATGAACGATATGCGGTAAGTGATTACGAAAAAGTAATGCATAAAGTTTACGAAAAGTATGAAGAAAAACTAAAAAAGAATAACTCTGTGGATTTTGATGATTTACTATTATTACCAATAAAATTATTTAAAGAAAACCCTAGTGTATTACAAAAATACCAAGAATTATATCAATATATTTTAATTGATGAGTATCAAGATACAAATGAAGCTCAATATATTTTATCAAAACTAATTAGCGCTAAAAATAGAAAAATCACTTGTGTCGGTGATGATTCACAAAGTATATATAGTTTCCGTGGAGCTAACTATAAGAATATCCTAAACTTTGAAAAAGACTATAAAGATGCAAAAACTATTCTATTAGAAGAAAACTATCGTTCTACAAGCACGATTTTAGATGCTGCAAATCAAGTAATAAAAAATAATACGCAAAGAAAAGATAAAAATCTTTGGACATCACG
>CALVKW010000100.1 GCA_944333345.1 uncultured Bacilli bacterium
GATTATGAGCAGGCTAGACAAAAAATAAAAGTTGCTAATGAAGGTATGGAAGTTGCAGACTATGGAAAAGCAGCCTAGTTGTTTTACTAGATTAGAAACTTTGATTGGTACGGATGCTATGCAGACTTTATCTAATAAGTCTGTTTTCATTTTAGGTATTGGTGGAGTAGGTGGCAACGTTTGTGAGGCATTGGTGAGAAGTGGTGTAGGTAGACTTATTTTAATGGATATGGATGTTGTTGATATAACGAATATTAATCGACAGATTATTGCTCTTCATTCTACCGTAGGACGTAAAAAAGTAGACGTAATGAAAGAGAGAATTTTAGACATTAATCCTGATTGTAAAGTGGAGGTTTATGATACTTTTTTGGGAGAAGATTTATCTATTTTGGATACTATTTCATTTGATTTCTTTATTGATTGTTGTGATACTGTTTCTACGAAGAAAAAGCTTATTTCTTATTGTTTAGATAAAAATATTCCTTTTATTACCTGTTTAGGTACCGCAAAAAAGTTTGATCCAAGTTTATTAGAGATTACTTATTTATCTAAAACATATAATGATCCACTTGCTAGAATTTTAAGAAAATATGTAAAAGATAATCATATAAAAGAAAAGATTCCTGTTTGTTTTTCTAGGGAGTTGCCGGTGCAAGTTAGTGATCTTGGGTCTACTTCTTTTGTTCCTAGTAGTGCAGGTGTTCTTATTGCAAGTTATGTTGTCAGGATGTTTATTAATCATAAAAAAAAATAGCTAAGTTGTTTAGCTGTTTTTTGTTATATTCCTATTTATTAATGTTGTATTGCAGTAGGGGCAATTTGTTATAGTGGGGTTTTCAATTTTAGCTCCACAGTTAGGACAATTAGTAAATGCTTCACTATGAATTTCATGTTCTGTATTACTTGTTTCTTCCGATATCTTTTCTCCGTTTTGATATATTACTTTCTTTGTTACTTTTTGAGTTGTTATTTTACTAGTTTTTACTGGTCCTGTTAGATTTTCTATATTTAAATTTTTTAATATTTCTTCCGGATTATCTCCTAGCGTTTGATTTATTTCTTTTGTATTTATTATAGTTTTATTCCTATTTTTGTTACTGATTAAAAATATAATTATAAAAATTAATATAATAATAATTCCAAATAAGATAAATGTTTCTTCCATACTTCTCACCATTTCTATTATAAAGTATTATTATTAAATTTCAATATGGAAAAATGATAATGACTGTCAAATTTCTGTCTTTAAAATAAAAATACTGAAATAATTCAGTATTTAAAATTTTCTATATAGTCCTATTGCCTTTCCTAAAATAGTAACATTTTTTAGAATGATTGGATCCATAGTGTCATTTTCTGGTTGTAGTCTGAAATATCCGTTTTCTTTATAGAAAGTTTTTACTGTTACTTCGTTGTTGTCGTTCATTGCGACTACAGTGTCTCCATTATTAGCTGTGTTTTTTCTTTCTACAATTAGGATGTCTCCGTCATAAATTCCCACATTAATCATAGATTCTCCACTTACTTTTAAAGTAAATATTTCATTTCTGGTTGTAAAAAGATTCGTAGGTAGTGCAAAATATTCATTTGGTGTTTCGATTGCTTCTATAGGGTTACCAGCAGTTACTTTTCCAAGAAGGGGAACTTCTACAATATTTTCGTCTTTTTCTATATATTCGTTTGGAACTAGGACTTCAATTGTTCTATTTTTTCCATTACCTTTTGTTATATATTCTTTTTCTTCTAGCTTTGTTAGATGAAAATGTATTGTTGCTGGTGAGTTTAAATGGGCTTGTTCACCGATTTCTCTTACTGTTGGGGGATAACCATATTTTGCAATCCATTTTTTTATGATTTGTAAAATTAATTCTTGCTTTGTCGTTAGTTTTTCCATTGCTTTCCTCCTTTTATAACAGTTTAACACTAGTGATGTAAAATGTCAAACAAATGTTTTAAAAATATATTGACACGAACAATTGTATGATATATACTAGGTGTGTAAGGAAGGGAGAGATGTGTATGAATATGAAAATGAAAAAAATGATAAGAGAGGGTATTGGTTTATTTCTTCTTTATTCTTTTATTACTTTATGTTTGTTCTTAGCAACTGATAGAATTGAACGATTAGATCAAGTAGAGGGGGATTTTAGAAATACGAATACTAGTGTTTCTATCAATTTAGCTAAGTAATGTATTGGGTTTTATGTTATACTATTATTAGGTGATGTATTGTGAACAAAATAATTTTAGTAGATGGTAATAACTTGTTGTTTCGTAGCTTTTATGCTACTGCTTATCAGGGGGTAATTATGAAAAATTCGAAGGGGTTTCCTACGAATGCATTATATGGATTTATTAATATGATGCATAAGATTGTAGAAGAGGAAGCTCCTTCTTATATTATGGTTGCTTTTGATAAAGGTAAAACTTTTCGACATGATAAATATGATGAATATAAAGCAGGTAGAAGTGAGATGCCAGATGAGTTACGTTTGCAATTTCCAAAAGCAAAGGAAGTTTTAGATGCTTTGGGTATTAAACATTTTGAGATTGATAATTATGAAGCAGATGATATTATTGGAACACTTTCTTTAGAAGTGGAAAAAAGAGATGATTTTATTGCGACTATTATTAGTAGTGATAAAGATTTATTGCAGCTTGTCAGTGATAAAGTTGTGATGAAATTGTTAAAGCAAAGTGGACATATTATGATGACAAAAGATGAGTTTATAAAGACTTATCAGGTGCCACCTATTCGTATGATTGATTTAAAATCTTTGATGGGAGATAGTAGTGACCATATTCCAGGAGTAAAGGGGATTGGAGAAAAGACTGCGATTAATTTACTTTCTAAATTCGAGAGTTTGGATAATTTATATAATCATATTGATGAAGTTACAGGTAAGACCAAAGAAAAGTTGGAGAATGATAAAAAAAGTGCTTATATGAGTTATGATCTTGCTACTATTTATAGAGAAGTACCACTTGGTTTTACTTTAGATGATTGTAAATATACGAGAGAAAATAGAAAAGAATTTATAGATATTTTAGAAGAACTTGAATTCCATTCATTATTAAAGAAGTTTCGATTAGATGATGATAGTGTTATAGATAAAGTAGAAGAAAAGAAAGAAGAACTATCTATTTTACCAATCGAAAAGCTTACTTCTAATACTTATTCTTTTTATGTAGAGACCAGAGGTGCTGTTTATAGTAAGAGTGAAATTTTAGGAGTAGGATTTTATGATGGGGTTTCTGGCTATTTTCTATCTAAAGAGGAATTAATAAATTATAAAGAGTTATTTTCTAATTCTGCATTTAAATATACTTATGATTATAAAAAAGATATCGTCGTTTTGCATTCTTTAGGAATTGATGTTGGTAATGTTGTGTTTGATACGATGATAGCTGCTTATTTACTTGATTATGTAGTAAAAGATGATATTAGTTTTGTGGCTCAGGCGTTTGATGTCAGCCTTCCATTATATGATGATTTGTTTGGAACTGAAAAACGCCCTAAAGAAGTTAGTTCAGAAGTATTACGAGATGTATGTTGTCGTAAAGCTAAATTTATTTTTGATACTAGAAATAGATTGTTAGAGGAATTGAAAAATAATGAGGAACTTGATTTATTTGAAAAAATAGAAATGCCATTATCTAGAGTTCTTGCAGATATGGAACTTACCGGAATTAAAGTAGATGTTGATTATTTAGATAAAATTGCTTTAGAGTTAAAAGAACAAATGGATGCACTAGAAAAAGAAATTTATGAACTTGCTGGAGTTACTTTTAATATTATGTCTCCTGCACAGCTTTCTAAAGTTTTATTTGAAACTCTTGAAATTCCTTATCCTAAGAGGGTAAAGGATGGTAAGTATTCTACTAGTAAAGATATTTTGGATAAAATACGTTTTGTTCATCCGATTGTTGATAAAATCTTAGAGTATCGAACTTTAGCTAAACTTTATACTAATTATGCTGTAGGTCTAAAATCAGAAGTAAGAGAGGATGGTAGAATTCACACTATTTTTACACAAACCTTAACTCGTACTGGAAGATTATCTAGTATTAGTCCTAATTTACAAAATATTCCTGCTCGAGCTGAATACTCTAAGTTAATTCGTAAAGCTTTTATTCCTGATGATAATTCAAAGTTATTATCTAGTGATTATTCACAAGTTGAACTTCGTATTTTTGCTCATATGTCGAAAGCAGAAAACTTAATCCAAGCTTTTAAAGATGGAAAAGATATCCATACAAAAACTGCTTCTGATATTTTTCATGTACCAATGGAAGAAGTTACTAAGGATATGAGACGTACGGCAAAGGCTGTTAATTTTGGAATTCTATATGGTATTAGTAGTTTTGGTCTTAGTGAAGATTTAGGAATTGATATTTCAACTGCAAAGAAATTTATTGATAATTATTTGGAAACTTATCCTGGTATTTCTGAATATATGGAAGAAGAGAAGAAAAAAGCTTATGAGTTGGGATATGTTACTACATTGATGAATCGTCGTAGAGTAATTGAAGAGTTAAAAAATAAAAATTATATGATTCGTAGTAGTGGGGAAAGAATGGCTTTGAATACACCAATTCAGGGTACAGCTGCTGATATATTAAAGAAAGCTATGGTTGAGATTTACGATGAATTTAATAAACGAGGATTAAAGAGTAAGATGTTAATTCAGGTACACGATGAACTTGTGTTCAATGTACTTGATAGTGAACTTGAAGAAGTTAGTTCTATTGTTCGTGATATTATGGAACATACCATAGAACTTAGTGTTCCGTTAAAAGTAGATATTGAATATGGTGATAATTGGTATGAGGCTAAGTAGTTCGTGCCTTATATGGATGATTTAAAATAATAATTATACTGATTTTGTAGAACATTAATAGGAGGTCTTAAAAAATGTTAGAAAAAAGATATAGAGATTGGCTTGATGAATTTATGGAGTCTTGGAAAGAATTAAATTGGGAAAAAACTCTTAATACACTAGATAAAAATGTAGAGTATTATGAAAATCCATTAGATTCACCATGTAAAGATTTTTTAGAAGTTACAAATTTGTGGAATGTTGTAGCTAATAATCAGAAAGATATTGATTATCAATACAAAATACTTTCTTATACTGATGAATTATGTATTATTAATTGGCAAATGACTAGAACTTTAATGCCAAGTAATATTAGACAACAAATTGATGGAATATTTCAGATATCTTTGAATAAAGATGGTAAATGTACTTATTTTAAACAATGGCGATATACTAGATAAAAGGAAGAAGTGATTAATAATGCCAGAAAAACCTGAGGTTGTAACAGTTGCTAATACGTTGAAAAGACAAGTATTTGGTAAAACAATTACTGATTGCCAAGTCTTTTGGGATAATATGATTGCTTCTCCTACAGTAGAT
>CALVKW010000101.1 GCA_944333345.1 uncultured Bacilli bacterium
CAGTATGCAAGGGTTCGATTCCCTTACGACGCCCCAGAATGAAATGAAATCGGTTCTTACGAATCGATTTTTTATTTACTAAAAAGAAATTCAAGACTACATTCAAAAACTACAAAATTATTATCCAGTAGAGTACTTTAAAATAGAGGTAATAAGAGAAGAAGATGGTAGTTTTTATTTAGAATATAGTCCGAATAAATGGTAGCAAGTCAAAAAATTAATTCCAATCAAAAATGAAAAGGTTTTAAATATAATTTCAGTTATAGAGAAATAGCAGTATTATAAATCTAAAAAGGGTGTATATGAATGTCAAAATAATAAAATAATGTACACATTTTTTATGCCATAAACTAAAACTATGTAGAAATTAGTCAAAAAGTATAAAAAAATATCCTATTTTGTTCGATGACTAGATGACGAACAAGAAATTTTAGCCATTTTTGATAAAAATCTTGTTAGACAAAAGTCAGACAAATTAGATTTTGTCTGATAATAGAAATCTTCTAAAACTTTTATACTATAGTCAAACTCGCTACTGACGATGTCATTTGTTAGACTCAGTTACTCTGCTTGAAAAGTCAACATGAAGGTGTACATAAAATTCTTAGACAACAAAAAATGAAGAACATAAGAATATGCTAACAAATACTTTGGGAAATTCTGGAAATATGTTATAATCATTGTAGAAGATATGCAGTATTCAATCTTTTTAAGATGGATACTGTTTATTTTTTGAGTGTAGGTGGTTGACGTAGTATGAATGATAATAAGTTTTTATTAGATTTGCCGGAAAATTGTGATAATGATGCAATTGGTTATAAAGTATATGTAACTAATCTTATTGATGCAATTAAAAGCAATGCAAGAATGATTGGATTATTATCAAATTATGGTTCCGGTAAGAGTACAGTAATTAATATGGTAAGAGATAAAATTAAACAAGACAAAAGTACAAAGAAAAAATCTAAACTCATATTAATTAATTTGTGGAAGATTAATAATGAAAAAAACCATGTCAAAGAAAATTTGGAAGACAATACATTGGACATTCATAAGTTTTTATTAAGAAGTTTAATACAATATCTACCAGAATCGGCGAACAAAGACTATTTTAGAAAAAAAATAGATAACAAGTATACACTGTTTAATATTGCATCGAAGAGTAAATATGACAATTATATATTATGCCTGTTATTTGCTGTATTCCTCTTTAATGTTATAATGAAATTGGATATTGTAGGATTCTCTATTCCAAGGGTATGTAATTTTATACTTGATTTAGCATTTTGCATATGCCTTATAATTCTTCTAAGTAGAAATAAAATTTATTTGTCCTTTAATAAAGAAACTTCAAATAGAACAATAAACGAAAATGATACAATAGATTGTTTTAACGAAATTATTAGTGAAATAAATCCTGCTGAAGAGTATGATAATATAGTTATATGTATTGAAGATCTAGATAGATATAATGATAGCAAAACTGTAATAAAAGTTATAGAGCAAATTTATAAATTTTATATAGAAAATGAGAAACAAAAAAATGTAAAATTTATAATATCGTTAAAGCCACCTTATGCATTGGTTAAAGACAATTGTTTGCATTCTTCGCAAGAAGATTTAACAACAACAATAAAAGAATATAAAGAGTTGTATGAAAAACTATTTGATGTAATTATTAATCTTCAAACTATTTCCTTTCAAAATTATGGCTCTGTTTTAATAAAATTATTAGAGCAGAAAAAAGATTTATTACAATCAATAGAGTTAGAATTACCCAAAAACGAGGAGGAAATAGGAATTTGGAGCTATTTATACAAAGGAAAAAATGTAACAGTTCGTGACATAAAACACAGATATAATTATTTTTTAGTAGTATATGAAAATTTGTATAAGCATAAACAGAGTTTGAATAATGCTAATTTAATAGCAATAAATATAGAAACATGTCTTTTTATTGCCTATTTAGAAGATGAATATAGTAATGATTTTTATCATCTACTCGAAAATTCGCAAAAATTTAATAATATTGTGGCTAATTATATCTTTAATAAAAATATAACTATTTCAACTGACGATAATTACAGTGCAGAATTTGTTGATAAAATTGCAGAAGCTTTAAAAAAAGGTCTAATTAATATAGATTATTCAATGTATTTTTATAAGTATCCGAAAGGGAAGTCTATTTTAAATATTTTTGATAGTGCAATTCAAAGTGCTATTTTCTCGGATCGTTGGCAAAATATTTACAATTTTGACTCATACTGCCAGAATGCAAACAAAGATATTATAATAAAAAGTCTTAAACAGAAAGTAAAAGAAAGTGGTATACCAGAAATAATTTTTGCAAATAGAATTGTATTTCAAGAAGCAAACAAGATTTACTCCAATGATATATTACAATTTTTATCACAAAGCAATGTGTTCTCGTCAGAACATGGTGAAAAAGTAGTAAGGAAAAGATTAATTCAATTGAAACAACTATTCAATGCAGGAGAAGAAAAAATATTTGAAGATTACATCCATATTATTGCAAAAGATTTAGAAGAAAATTATATTAGAAATAAAATAATAGAATATAGAAAAGAAATAATTAAGACAATAGGATTATTACCAAATTTGTCTTCTTTGTATAACGATAACTTACCGTTAATCACAAGCGAGGAAATAACATCAGATACATCTCCATCAGTAGTTTTATCTTTAATTAACAAAAATGCAATTAAAGATAAATCAATAATGAAAATAATTGATATTATTGCAACTAAAAATATTCCTTTTAAAGATTTGATTTTGTTTTTTGATAAAATTTCATCTATTGATAAAGAAATATTTAAAGAAATATTTTATAGTTTTGATTATACTAAGTACAGTCGAAATAATAGATACGCAATTTATAAAAAAGATTATGAAGGGCTCGAACTTACCAATTTAGAGGAACTAAAAAAAATAACTGAAAAAACAAAGGTCTTACCTTATCAAAAAGAAAAATTTATAATTAATAAATTAAATAAAATGGATGCAGAAGATAGAAAAATAAATGAGCAATTATATATAGATATAATTAATATAGTTGGGAACATATCATCACTATTTAAAAAATATATCCATAATTTTATTACTTATTATATTTATAGTAAAGAAATAGAAGATAAATTGTATGTGAATGCTTTATATAGGCAATACGTTTATTCTAAATGCAATCGTTTAAAACACTTGATTTATGAACCATCAAAATTTGCTAATTTGAAGGAATCATTTTTATATTATTTTGTAAATTCAAAAGAATTAAATGAAAGTTATACTATTGATATGGAAAGTTTAACATACATAAAGCAAAATGTGAGTTATCAAGATTTATCATTTTCTAAGATAATGTTATTATTAAAACTTCCTCAAACATATGAAGATTTTTTATGTATTTATAATAAAAAATATAAGAATCCATGTGACAATGTTTCAGAATTGAGTAGGTATCTAAAAAATATAAAATACATTGATAATGATTCGGAAGAAAAAATAGTAATATTTTTAATTAATGAAGTAAAAAATAAAAATTTAAATTTAAGCATGTCAACATATAAACATATAACAAAGATCATAGATAACATTAGTAATATACGTAGATTTCAAAAAATAAAAAAATTATGCACATCCTAGTCTTCATAAAAAATAAAATTCATTTAATTATGTTTTATAGGTGCCTTATTATTAGGTAAAAATAATACTTTGGACTTATAATTGTGATAGAATTATTTTAGGAGGTATTATGAAAGAACTATCAAAAAAAATTAAAAAGTTTAATGAGGAACGTGATTGGGACCAGTTTCATAGCCCTGAAAATTTGGCAAAATCAATTTCCATAGAAGCTGGAGAATTATTAGAATGTTTTCAATGGAGTTCCAATTATGATATTGAAGAGGTAAAATCAGAACTTGCAGATATAATTAATTATTCATTATTGCTTGCTGATAAATTAGAAGTGGATCCTGAACAAATTGTTTTAGATAAAATGAAAATTACAGCACAAAAATATCCGGTAGAAAAAGCCAAAGGAGTAAGTACAAAATATACAAAGTTATAGGGGGATAAAAATGGATGCAATAAAGCTCTTGAAAGATGTTGTAACTGTAGCTCAAAAGTCAAATGATATAGATATGGTTCAAAAAGTTATAGCCGCCCAGGAAGAAGTAATTGAATTACAGGACAAAGTATTTAAACTTCAAAAAGAAAACAATATGTTACAAGAAAAATTAAAAAGAAGCTCTAAAATAGTAAGATATCGAGGAATTCCTTTAATAACAATAGAGGATGATAAATGTAAGATTATATATTGTGCTAATTGTTATGGAAAAGAAGAAAAACTTATACCTGTGCATATTACGGACGATATTTACACTTATTGTGGAACTTGTGGAGATCGTTCTAATATTAAATATTCACCAGATTATGAAATAATTAAGGAGACTCTAAAAGATGTTAGTATATGAAGGAATAAAATCAGAATTTATTAATGATGTAAATTTAAATCTCATTGTAAATAAAATTTATAAAAAGTATCAAAAATATTTTGGCAGAACAAATGATTCTCAGTTAAATTCATGGAAGAATTCAATGCAATATATGAGGGGTGTATTGGATGACAATGAAATACCGGATAATGCAGGAGTAGCAATAGAGTTTAATATTCCAACAACTTCTAAAAGAATAGACTTTATATTATCTGGTAGAGATAGAAATAAAAAAGAGTCTGTCATTATTATAGAATTAAAGCAATGGGAAGAATGTAAAGCAGTAGAAGGAAAGGATGGAGTTGTTTCTACTTTTACTGGTCATGCAATAAGAGAAGTTACACATCCATCATATCAAGCCATGAGCTATGCCAATTTAATTAAAGATTTTAACGAAACAGTACAGTTAGAAGACATAGGACTATATCCTTGTGCCTTCCTACATAACTATGTATTAAGTGAAGATGATCCAATTTGCAGTAGTCAATACCAAGAATACATAAAAGAAGCTCCAATGTTTGGAGCAAATGATTTTATGAAATTAAGGATATTTATAAAAAAATATATTCAAAAAGGTGATGACAGAGAAACTTTATATAAAATTGAAAATGGAAAAATCAGGCCATCCAAAAGACTACAAGACTCACTTACCAAGATGTTACAAGGTAATAAAGAGTTCAATATGATTGATGAGCAGAAAGTAATCTATGAAGAGGCTATTAGAATGGCCATAGATACATTATCATCAAATGAGAAGAATGTATTAGTCGTACAAGGAGGACCAGGTACTGGAAAATCAGTTTTAGCAATTAATTTACTAGTTGAACTTACTAACAGAAATATGACTTGTTTCTATGTAACTAAGAATGCAGCACCAAGGGCAGTATTTAGAGATAAATT
>CALVKW010000102.1 GCA_944333345.1 uncultured Bacilli bacterium
CTATGACTACAAACAAGGTTTACCTTTGTTTGTTATCCACATTATAAATCGGTATCATTTTAACTAATGTTTAACATTTAGAGCTAGTATGGTAGTATCTATAAAATCTAGTATTTTTTTATTATCTTTATACTCTAATTGTTCTTTTTCTTTCTCTGTTAATTCTACTTTATATTTTTTTAATTCTTCTACCCATTGCATTGATGCTAGTGGATAACCTTCATTTATTTGTTTACTACTGGTATTTTTAAAACAACGAGGGGATTTTTCTTCTACACTTTTTATACCTTTTTCTGTTTTAATAGCAACTCCTTTAAAAAAATAACCATTTAGTTTACCATCTATTCCATATTTATTTACTAAATCTGTATAATATATAATCATTTCTTCGTCTGTTAACCTTTTTCCATTTATTCTTCTTACATTTGTTCCTGGTTGAAGATGGTCTTCTACATTTTCTAGAATTAATGCATCATCTACAGCAATCGTTGGTAATTTACTAATATTATAGTAAGCATTCGCTTTTATGATGGCATTTTCTTCTAGAGTTGTTCCTGTTTCTTCTACCTCTGTTGTGATGTTTAAATCTTTTAATGTTACTACTTCATATCCTTTTTCTTGTAATGTTTTCCCATACATTTTTAGTTTTGCGGGGGGGTGGTTGCGAATAATACTTTCATTTGTTCTCCTTCTTTGAATTATCTAATAATAAATATTTTTTCTTTAGTCTTTCTTTTTCAGTTTCTATGTAACTACTATATTCTTCTGTTGTATTTATCCCTACTTTTATTTGTAATTGTATATTATCTAGTCCTTCTAAATCTCCATATTTTTGGTAAATAGTAGCATACATAGTATTCTTTACAGCATTTTTTCTTTCTTCCTCTATTTTCCATTCATTTACTTCATTTACTCTTTGTAGACATATGGCAATTTGTAATAGTCTTATTTGTTCTTGAAAAAATTCATATTTTCCATTTCTTTTTAATTCTTCTTCTAATTCATCTGCTATTCTAAAAATATCTGATATCCTATCATTTTCTTGATAATTAATAGAAGATAATCCTTTTGTTTGGCTTCGTCGATAAAAATAATTCGATGTTGGTACATTTACTACTGTTCTTGCTTCTAAAAATCTGGTAAAACTAAATGCAATATCTTCCCAGATACAATCTTTTAGAAATTTTTCAGTATTATATACGGGGATAATTACAGTTATTTTTGGCATATCATTCTTCTTTCTATTGTTCTTTAAAATATTCTATCATTGCTTCGTTCATTTTTTTACTGCAGTTTAAATCTGGTCTGATGACATTGAAGCAGTGATATAGTTTCCCCTCTTCGTTCTTTTTGCAATAATAACTTTTATGTGGATGTTTTATTGTTGTTAACCAATCCTCAAATTTTCTACAATTTGAATAGTTTACATCTTCTTCGGCACTCATAATATAAATTGGTGGTACGTCTTTATTCCATAATTTTTCTATCTCTACATATTCATCTATTTCAGAGCAACCATCTAATAATATTCTTCTGTTTTCTTTGTTAAATGGTTTCATAAATGGTGGAAACATGTTGATAGATGCTTGCGTTCCTGTTAGTCCAAGTGCTTTTATTTTTGCATTTGGAACTTTTACTTCATAAGCATTTTGCATAGCTTTATTATTCCATAGTAAGCTAATTAATAATACAAGATCTGAACCCGAAGAGTCTCCTGTTAAGAAGAATTCATCTTTTTTATATTTTTTTGTGATATAAGAAATTGCTTCTAAGGAGTCTTGTACTTGTCTTTTTAAATTTGCTTCTGGTAAATAATGATAATTAATGGTTGCGACTTGATAGTTGTGTTTTGCTAAAAAGGCTCCATAATATTTGTTTACCTGTTTATCTCCTCCAGAAAAGGCTCCTCCATGAATATTAATAATTAATGGGAGACTTTCTTTCTTCGGATTATCTTTTTTATAAATATAATCGTACATTGATAATGGGTCATTGCCTTCTTTATATGGGATATTTTCTTCTATTATGACTTCTTCATCCCAAGTCATATTTTCTTGCTTTTTATCTACATCTTTTAACTGATTATCATATATTTTGAATATTATTTTATTTATTAGGCTCATTTTTTACTCTCCTTTGATACTACTTTATTATAGCATAATTTTATCAAAGGCAAGGATAACACATTTTATCCTATTTTTACTCTTCTAAATATCCATGTAATTTTTTAACTTTGGCATTAGAACGTAATTTATCTAAACTTCTTTTTTCCACTTTTTCTATTCCTTGGGAAGTTATTTTAAACTTTTCTGCTAAACTTTCTAGAGTTTCACAAGCTCCGTCAATTCCAAATCGTGCTTTTATAATTTCTTGGTCTCTTGGAGATAAGATTTCTAAGAGTGATAATAGCTCCTTTTTTCTTTCTTGCCCAATCAAATAGCTATCTAGAGAGGTTTCATCTATTAATTCTTTTGATTGTTTATATTCATTAATATTTTTAGCACTATCTAGTAAAATTCTTGTTTTATTTTCTTCTCTATTCTTTTTATCTATTACTTTTCTTTCAATCAATAAGTCTAATATTTTATCTACTAAACTAGGGTCTTCTTGTATGGTTCTTCCTGATTCTTCTTCTACCTGATGACGTGCTAATAAGTAGGCATTTGTTGTTCTATTTCCACTGAATTCCCGTAATTCTCTAAAACCATTAAAGATTGTTCTTCGGATGGATTGTCTAATATAATTTATTCTTGATTTTTCTAATTTAGGATTCAAGTGGTCAATTGCTCTTATTAGACCTTCATACCCATACCCTTCTAAATCGTCTTCTCGAAAGCCTGTTTTATCAGCAATCTTTTCTGCCATTTTTTTTACTATATACATATAATTTATAATAATCTCATCTCTTATTTCTTTTGATTTTGTTTGTTCATATAAAGCTAATTTTTCTGTTACTTCTCTTTCTAGTAAAAATTTTTTCACCATACTATCCCCTACTTATTTCATAAAGCATATTGTACTACAAACTATGAATAAATCAAGAATTTTTCTTATTGTTCTTTTCTATTTCATATCTTCTTTTCAATTGCTTTGCTATTTTTTTCCGCTTCTTCCTTTTTTGTTTCTGAAAAACTTTTCCATTCTCCCTTCGTTATTGGTAATCCTAAGATATTTAATACTGGCATATAAATTTCTCCATACATTTCCTGTCTAAAAAAAACAATGTTATTCTTGTATTTTATTGACAAATATTTTTTATTATACTAAAAGCTATAGAAAAACAATAAAATTTAAAAAACGTATGTTTTTCATACGTTTTCTTATTAGATAATATCTTCGGTTATTTCTTCCTCTTTAAATATTTTATCTAATTTTTCTTTGATTTCTTGTTTGTTAAATGGTTTAGCAATATAATCCACAAAGCCTTCTTCTAAATATTTTTCTTTGGCTCCCACAATGGCATCGGCTGTTAGAGCTATCGTTGGCGTGTTAAAGTCTTCCTTTTTCTTTAATTCTGCTAAAGCACTTTCTCCACCCATATTTGGCATCATAATATCCATTAATATTAAATCGTATGTTTTTTCCTTTACTTTTTCTAAACATTGTAATCCATCATAACATTCTTCGATTTCAAAATTAAAGTCCTGTAAAGCTTTTCTTGCTACTTTAATATTTAATTTATTATCATCTACTATTAATACTTTTTTATTTCCATAGAATGTATTATTTATACGTAATTTGGTTGCTGTATTCATTAGTTTTTCTTCTGTTATTGGTGATGTTAATCTATTTATTTTTTGAGGAATATGAACGACAAAGATAGAGCCTTGTCCAAATTGAGATTGGACATTGATTTTTCCACCCATCATATCTACTAGAGCTTTTGTAATTGCAAGTCCTAAACCAGTTCCTTCGGTAGTAGTATTTTTTTCGATATCCAGTCTTTCAAATTTCGTAAATAATTTATTAATATTTTCTGCTTTAATTCCTCTGCCTGTATCTTGACAAACAATAATTATATTCGAAATGTTTTTATTGGTATCGTTGATACATTTTATATTCAAGTTAATTTTACCATGTTCTGTATATTTTATAGCATTCGTAAGTAAGTTGTTTATTATTTCTTTTACTTTTGATTTATCTCCTATTAATTCGTATGGAATATCATCTGCTATCGTTAAATTAAATACTACATCTTTTTCTCCAATACGAGTTTGAGTAACTTTACACATATTCGTTACTTCTTCTTTCAAATTGTAGGTATTTTCTATGATTTCCATTTTGTTTGCTTCTATTTTATTAATGTCTAATATATTACCAACAATTTCTAGTAATGTTTGACTAGCATTCATTATGTCATTTGAGTTCTCTACCACTTCTTGTGGTAACTTATCTTTATAAGTTAAATTATCTTCGGATAGTCCTACTATAGCATTTAGTGGTGTTCTGATTTCATGGGACATACTAGATAAGAAATCTGATTTTGCGCGGTTCGCTCTTTCGGCTTGGTCTTTCGCTAATTCTAATTGACTAATCATTTTTACATCTGGGTTTTCTATGGTAAAAAACATAATATAATCAAAGAATGTTAAGGAAATAGAAATTACTATTAGATATGGATTTATAGAAAATAAAATCATTAATATAATTGCCATGAAAACAATACTAAGTATTGGAATATATCTTTTATCTGCTTTCTTTATATTAAATAGTGCTGTTATGATTGCTGCTAATATATAAAATCCACATATAATATAAGTAAATGAGATGGCACTTCCTGCTACACTATAATTACCATTTATACTTATCACTTCTACATTTAAAAAGATAATTATGATTGCTAATATGAAATCAAAAATTAAAAATCTATTTAAGATTTTATAATAGTCTTTTTCTTCTTTAAATTTATTGGTGATAAATAAGGTATATATCAATATTCCATTTAAAAATATAATTAATAAGCAAAAATCTATTTTATTTAAAAAACTTATTATTTCTATATATTCGTCTCCGTTTGATAGTACTGCTAACGATTGTAGAATAGTAACAATTATACTATCTACTGCACTAATTATTAACATTACCGAATACACTTTATTTTCTACTAATGGGAAACGTTTTTTTAAAAAATAGGCACAGCATAATAATATTGAAAAGAAAATTGAGCATGCTGGTAATAATATACCACTCATATCGCACCTCCTACTATTGTTTTTATTATATCACATTTTTCGAACAAAAGAAAAAGACTATAAATAATTTATAATCTTATTCAAATGAAAAGTTTAATGCACCAATCAAAATAGTAATGGTGTATTTAGTGTTTCAGTTATCAAATTTGTATA